>JAFAOS010000523.1 GCA_019247515.1 Chloroflexota bacterium
TTGCCGAACAGCACAGTCTGGCCTCGCGGAGCACCGGCAAAGAGCCGTACCGGCGCGTCCGCATCTCGAAGGCGGATTAGTTCGCGATGCCGAACTCCGCGACGGCTGGAGCCCGGGATGCGTGCCACGTTCGTCGCCGCCATCGGGTCTGCACCCCACGGACGCTAGTGGGGAGTCTGGTCACCCATGGGTCCCCTCTGGGGAAAAAACGTCTTGACGGTTGGAGCAGTCGACCGCTTGTTCATCACCTTTGAAGGCACCGAGGGCTCCGGCAAGTCCGTGCAGGCGCGCTTGCTCGCGAACCGTCTGCGAGCCGCGGGCCGCGTGGTGGTTGAGACCCGCGAACCTGGCGGCACCCCCCTGGGGCTGGAGCTGCGTCAGATCCTGCTCGGCCGCGGCCAGCTCGACATCTCGACACGCGCCGAGGCTTTGCTCATGAACGCCTCGCGTGCACAATTAGTGGAGACGGTGATCCGGCCGGCTTTAGAACGGGACGACGTCGTGGTCTGCGATCGCTTCGCTGATTCAACGCTCGCTTACCAGGGGGCAGGTCGTGGGCTGGGCATGGACGAGCTGGCCTCGGTCATCGCGTTTGCCACCGCTGGTCTGAGACCCCAGCTGACGCTGCTGCTGGATGTGCCGGTCGAGGTTGGACTGGCGCGCAAGCATGCCCAGGCCCAGGGCAACCGCTTCGAGGCCGAGACGCTGGCATTCCACGCGCGCGTTCACTCGGCGTACCGTTCGCTGGCGGCAGCCGAGCCAGACCGCTGGCGCTGTTTCGACGCCGTCTCGCCTGTCGAGCAGGTAGCCGCGCAAATCTGGGACGCGGTCGCCGCGCGGATGGGACTGCTCGCATGAAGATGGTCGTGGCGGTGGTGCAGTCCGAGGATGCGGGCGGGCTGCTGACGCAGTTGTCGAACCGCGGTTTTCGCGCCACTCGCATCAAGACGGTGGGTGGTTTCCTGCGCGAAGCGAACGCGACGATTTTTGTCGGCGTCGAGGACGCCGACGTCGACACCGTGGTGCGGACGATCCGCCACAGCTGCACCACCCGCCAGCAGCAGATCACGGCCATCCCGGCGGTCATGGAGCCAGGCGAGTTCTTCCTGCCGTACCCCGTCGAGGTCGAGGTGGGCGGGGCGACGATCTTCGTGCTGGACGTGGAACGCTTCGAGCGCGTCTAGCCGAAGCCCCTTTCAGAGAGCCGATTGCTCGACCCAGCGCAGCACGCGCAGCGCCCGCAGGGTGTTCCAGCGGCTGGGCTGGCCGTCGCCGTCGTCCATCGTAAAGTGGACCGCGCCCGGGTGGGTGTTCTCGAGCAGCCACGTGCCATCTGGCTGCGGTTTGGAGCGCAGCAGGTCGATTGCTTCGTCGAGCCGCGGGTCCGGGCGAGCGCCCGTCGCGCGGAAATACTCCAGGCCACGCAACACGTCGTAGTGCCAGCGGGTCGGAAACGAAAATTGGAGCCAGGCCCGGTCGACCAGTGCGCCGGTGCTCTTGCGTCGGAACAGCTTGCGTTCGAGCAGGTACTCCTCAGCCCTGAGCCGCGCGGCGCTGGATTCGGGCGATCCACCGCTTGCCTGCTCGTGCGCGAGCAGGCCTTCGAGGACGCGGATCGTGGTGTGGAATGAAGAGCGGACGGAGCCGCGCTCCGTCCAGCAATTCCAGCCGCCGTCTTCGAGTTGCTCGCCGAGGAGTCGGTCCACCACGCTATCGACTTCCTGACCGAAGTAGCTACCCAGCACGACCGTCATGCCGTCGATGCACGGTTCGACCTCGCCCGCAAAGAATGGCTCGCCGGCGTGCTCCCAGCGGCAGTTGTCGCGCACCAGCTTGACGGCCTGGCGCACGCGATCGCAGTGGGGATCGACGCCGAGGTCAGCCAGCAGCACCAGGCTGTACGCGGTCGCGGTCCACGGCTGTCCGGGTCTGAGTTCTGGCGTGCCCGGGCTGCGCTCCGCCGGAGCTGCGTTGCCGTCACCGCGCGCCGGCTCTTCCGCTAAGGACTGGCTACTCCGACTCGGAAACAGCGCCCCGCCCGCCCAGAGGCCATCCTCGTCCTGCAGCGTCAGCAGGCGGGCGCCCCAGCCCTCGGTCGCCACTCGCGCGCGCTCGGATTTGACGACCTCCGCTGGCGCGTCGACCAGGTCCCGCAACGTCTGCCAGCGGATCGCGGGATCGCCATCGAGTAGCCAGTCCACCACCCTCACGCGCCGAGTCTAAATCGGGACGAGCGAGTCGGCTTCTCATTTCTGACCCGCCACGCGGCCTGTGCCCTCTCTAAACCCATCTTTCTGCGCAGCCGCCTCAAACTGCGCTACGGTCCTCCGATAGAGGGAGGGCCGCCCGTGAAGGATGGACAGCTCCTGGTCGTCAGCCGCTCGTCGGTAACGGGCGGCGGCGTGGTGCTCGCTGTGCTCGCCGGATTCGTCGCCTCGGTGGCGATGGTCATGGCCTTCGCCGTGGCTTTCGTTGCCGCGCTGGCGTTGAGCCGATTGCCTGTCCCTGTGCTGGCAGGCTGGTTTGGCAGCCTGACCCACAACCAGCTCATCGACGCCACGGCGCCGAACCTGTACGCGGCCACCGCGGTGTTCTTCGCGGGTGGCCTGATCTGGGCATTGCTGTACGCGCTGATCTTCGAGCCGCGCCTCCAGGGCCCCGCCTGGAGGCGCGGCGTGGAGTTCGCCCTCGTCCCCTGGTTGGTTTCGCTGCTGATCTTTATGCCGCTGCTCGGCGGCGGGGTGCTCGGCGCGAGCCTCGGCGCTGGTCCTCTGCCTGTGGTTGGCAACCTGATCCTGCACGCGCTGTATGGCGCGGTCCTGGGGGTCGTGTGGGGCTCCGCCGAGTCGGTGGTGGACTACCCGCGGCAAGCGCCCGACAGCGAGAACCTGCAGGCCAGTCGCATCTCGGAGCTGGGCGCCGCCCGCGGCCTGGTCATCGGCCTGATCGTGGGCTCGCTCGTGGGCGTGCTGGTGGCCGCGCTGCTGTCGGTCGCCTCCATGAACCCGCTGGCGATGGTGGTAGCCATCGGCCTGACAGGCGCCGCCTTCGGCGCCTTCGTGGGCTCACTGGCAGCCCGCTGAGGATCAACAAAAATACCCCAGAGGGGACCCACAGGTTCGGGGCTTCGCCATTGTCGACTCTACCCCTGAGCGGACCCATCGGGGCTCCGCCGTTGTCGACTCTACCCCCTGAGGGGACCCATCGGGGCTTCGCCGTTGTCGACTCTACCCCTGAGGGGACCCATCGGGGCTCCGCCGTGTGAGGAGCTCGCCCCCAGGGGGGACGGTGACTCGGGGCAGTTCGCTCCTGTCGCGAAATGACCCCCAGAGGGACCATCCTTTGGGAATTCTTCGCTGTCAGGGCTCGCCTTCCGAGGGGGTCCCCTCTGGGGAATCAACTCCCGTCACCAGCTGAATTCCTTCCACACCCAGTCCAGCAGGGCGGTGCTGTCGCCGGCCAGGTTCTTGCTACCCAGCAGCGACACGTACACCCGATGGCCACCCCGTGTGGCGGAGGCCACGAACGTGCGGCCGGCGATGTCCGTATACCCGATCTTCACCCCGTCCGCGCCGGTGTACGAGTACAGCAGCGGGTTCAAATTGTGGAGGTAGTACTCGTCGCCCACGAACATCTTGGCCGCCGCCAGCGTGCGAAACTCGCTGTTCCGCATGGCGTAGCGGGCCACCAGCGCCATGTCGTAGGCGCTCGAGTAGTGGTCGTCGGCGTCCATGCCGCTCGGCGTGACGAAGTGCGTGTCGCGCAGGTGCAGTGAGGCCACTTTCTCGTTCATCCACGCCACGTACGTCTCGCGTGAGCCGGCGAGCGAATACGCCACCTGCTCGGCGGCGTCATTCCCGCTGGGCAGCATCATGCCGTACAGCAGGGTCTCGAGGCTGACGTGGTCGTCCGGCTCGAGCCCCATGATCGACGAGCCGTCGCACGCCGCCAGCGCTGAGGAGCTCACGGTGGTGGTGAACACCTTCTTGATGTCCGGCTCGCGCTCCAGCGCGACGATCGTCGTGACGATCTTGGTGATGCTGGCCGGCGCCTCGCGGGCGAAGGGGTCCACGGCGTAGAGCAGCGCCCCCGAGCCCTCGTCGAGGACCGCGACGTGCGGCGAAGTCACGTGGGGCGCTGGATCGGCGCCGGTCCGGCGTGGTCCGTCCGCGACCGGCGTTGGCTGCGTGGGTGCATCCGGCGGCGTGATGCGAATGACGGGCGCCAGCGGCGGCAGAGCCACGTGCCCAGGCGGCGCGGCCGTGTCGCAGTACTGCTGCTGGGCGGCGCGCGACGGATCAGGCGTTGCCTCCGGCGTGGGCGTCGGGACTTCGGTCGGCACGATGGTCGGCACGGGAGTCGACGTCGGCGGCGGCGTCGGAACCGGCGTTGGCGGCACTGGTGTCGGTGGCGCCACGGTCGGCGGCGCCGCCGTGGGTGGTACGGCCGTCGGCGGGATGGGCGTCAACGTCGGCTCGAATGGCATCCCCAGCGCCTGACACCCGACGAGCAACACCAGACAGGCGCCCAACGCAGCCAGTCGCACAGCCACCGCGTCCCCATTGTGCAGGACTCTTTGCCGGTAATGCGGGGAGAATCGTACAAACGTGCTACGCTGTAAGCCCGTGGATCACACGGGTGCGACGCGGGCGACGAAGTACATCTTCGTCTCGGGTGGGGTCGTTTCGTCGGTCGGCAAGGGGATCACCGTCGCGTCGATCGGTCGGTTGCTCAAGGCCCGGGGGATCTCCGTGTGCGTCTTGAAGCTCGACCCGTATATCAACGTCGATCCAGGCACGATGTCGCCGTATCAGCACGGCGAGGTGTTCGTCACCGACGATGGCGCCGAAACAGACCTCGACCTGGGTCACTACGAGCGCTTTATCGACGAGAACCTGTCGCGGCTCTCGAACGTCACCACCGGCCAGATCTATTCAGCCGTGATCGGTCGCGAGCGGAGAGGCGACTTTCTGGGCGGGACCATTCAGGTCGTCCCTCACGTCACCAACGAGATCAAAGAGCGGCTCGAGCGCGTCGCGCGTCAGACCAACGCCGAGGTCATCATCGCCGAGGTCGGCGGGACTGTTGGCGACATCGAATGCCAGCCGTTCCTGGAGGCACTCCGCCAGATCCACCGTGAGCTCGAGCGCGATCGCACCCTGTTCGTGCACCTGACCCTGCTGCCGTACGTGGGCGCCACCGGCGAATTGAAGACCAAGCCGACCCAGCACAGCGTGAAAGAGCTGCGCTCCATCGGCATCCAGCCGGACGTGATCTGCGCGCGGTCCGACTACCCGGTGCCCGACGACATGCGCGACAAGATCGCGCTGTTCTGCGACGTCGACCGCCGCGCGGTGGTGCCGCTGGAGACCGCGGACACGATCTACAACGTGCCGCTGATCCTCGAAGAGGCCGGGCTGGGCGATTTCATCGTCGAGCGCCTGGACCTGCGCGCCGCGGCCGCCGACCTGCAAGGCTGGCGCGAGCTGGTCCACCGCTCACGAACGGTCAAGGACGAGGTCGTGATCGGGGTCGTCGGCAAGTACGTGGAGCTCCAGGATGCGTACATCTCGGTGCGCGAGGCGATTTATCACGCGGCGTGGGCCCACAACCGAAAGCCACTCATCCGCTGGATCGACTCCCAGCGGCTGGAGCAAGTGGACGACGACTGGGAGCGCCTGCTCGAAGGGCTGCACGGCATCATCGTGCCGGGCGGCTTCGGCTACCGTGGCGTGGAGGGCAAGATCCGCGCGGCGCAGTTTGCCCGCGAGCACAAGGTGCCGTATCTCGGCCTGTGCCTGGGCATGCAGGTGCTATGCATCGAGCTCGCCCGCCACACGTTCGGGTCGGCGGAGCCAAACTCGACGGAGTTCAACCTGTTCACGCGCTATCCGGTGATCGACCTGCTGCCTGAACAGCGCGACGTCGAAGACAAGGGCGCCACCATGCGGCTCGGGGTGTACCCGTGTCAGTTGAAGCCCGGGTCGGTGGCCGCGACGGCGTACGACGAGGCCATCGTTTTCGAGCGGCACCGGCATCGGTACGAGTTCAACAACACCTTCCGCGAGGCGCTCGCCGGGGCTGGCCTGGTCTTCTCCGGCACTTCGCCTGATGGCCGCCTGGTCGAGATCGCGGAGCTGGCCGAGCATCCGTTCATGCTCGGTTCGCAGTTCCACCCAGAGCTGAAGAGTCGACCAAACCGGCCGCACCCGCTGTTCCGCGACTTTCTGGGCGCCGCTGCCGAGCTGGCAGGCGAACAGCTGCCGCTCGACAGCGTGGCCGCGCCGCCGGCGGATGTAGGTGCTCTCGCCGCCGACTGAGACGTCAGCGCGGGCGGAAGGTGGCAGACAACTTGGGCCTTGTCGATGGGTAGGGGAGGACCCCTACAACCCCCAGGATGGGGAGCTGACGACACCCACGAAGTTGGGAGCCACCCTCGACCGCCACGGAGTTGGGAGCCACCCTCGACCGCCACGGAGTGGGAGACACCTCGAACGCCACGGAGTGGGGGACACCCTCGACCGCCACGGAGTTGGGAGACACCCTCGACCGCCACGGAGTCATCGACCTTGGCGACTGGGCAGGTTCGTACTCACAGGGGGACCCCTCTGGGGAATAATTTCCAGTTGTGAGAATCCTCGTGACTGGCGGAGCTGGCTTCATCGGCTCGCACGTCGCCGACGGCTTTCGCGCTCAGGGCCACGAGGTGGCCGTGGTCGACGATCTGTCCGCCGGCAATCGCGCCAATCTCGACCCGTCAATCAAGCTCTACGAGCGGGACATCCGCGACGAAGCGCTCGACCAGGTCTTCGCCGAGTTCCGGCCGGACATCGTCGATCACCACGCGGCGCAGTCCAACGTGCCGGCGTCCGTCCACGATCCGGTGCACGACGCCAGCGTCAACGTGCTCGGCGGTCTGAACCTGCTGCGCCTCGCTGCCAGATACGAGGTCAAGAAGTTCATCTACATCTCGTCTGGCGGGGCGATGTACGGCGAGCCTGACCCGAACGACCTGCCGGTCAAAGAGACCGCGCCAGTCCGCCCGCTGTCGCCCTACGGCGCGAGCAAGCAGGCGCTGGAGGCATGGCTGGGCGTCTACAAGCGCACCTTCAACGTGGACTACACGATCCTGCGCTACGCGAACATCTACGGTCCGCGCCAGGGCATCCGCGAGGAAGGCGCCGTGGTGGCGGTGTTTGCCACGCGCATGGCGGCCGACCAGCCCGTCACCATCGACGGCACCGGCCAGCAGACCCGCGACTTCGTGTACGTCGGCGACTGCGTGACGGCCAACGTCGCGGCGCTCGAGCGTGGCTCTGGCCAGGCGTTCAACATTGGCACGGGTCAGGAGACGTCGATCTTTGAGATGTACGAGGCGATGTCGGAGGTGGCTGGCTACGGCCAGCAGCCGACCTACGGGCCCGCGCGCAAAGGCGACGTGGTGCGCATCGTGCTCGATCCGAGCCTGGCGAAGCGCGAGCTGGGCTGGCAGGCAACGATGCCGCTGTTCGACGGACTGAAGAAAACGTACGCCTTCTTCCGTGACCAGTCCTGATCGCGGCGCCGGGTATCGCATAGCCGCCGATACCCACATCGCGATCCTGGCGGGCGGCGAAGGCACTCGCCTCTGGCCGCTGAGCCGCAGCCGTCGACCGAAGCAGTTGCTGCAACTGGGTGGCGAGCGGACGCTGATCCAGCGCACCGTTGACCGCCTGCGGCCGCTGGTGTCGCCCGAGCAGATTCTGATCATCACCGAACGTTCGCACGCGGCTGACCTGCACGCGCAATTGCCCGAGCTGCCGGCGTCGAGCATCATCGTCGAGCCGACCCGTCGCGGGACGGCCGCCGCCCTCTTGCTGGCAGCCCTGCATGTCCGCGAGCGAGCGCCCCAGGCCACGTGGGCGTCGCTGCACTCGGACGCGTTCATCGCCGACGACGAGGAGTTCCGCCGCACGCTGGCGGCAGCGCTGGAAGCCGCCGCGTCAGGCGCGTATCTGGTGACCACCGGCGTGGAGCCACGCTTTCCGGCCACCGGCTACGGCTACATTCAACGCGGCGCGGAGCTCGGGACCGCCCATGGCTTTCCGGTGTTCAAGGTGGTGCGCTTCGTGGAGAAGCCAGACCGCGAGACCGCCGAAGCATACGTCGCCAGCGGCGACTACCTCTG
This sequence comes from Chloroflexota bacterium, assembly GCA_019247515.1. Lineage (GTDB taxonomy): Bacteria > Chloroflexota > UBA6077 > UBA6077 > CF-72 > CF-72. The sequence goes on from JAFAOS010000523.1 coordinate 8,168, forward strand.
GAATCCGGGCGTGTTCGTCTGGAACAACCCGGCGCTGCTGGACGCGTATGCGCGTTTGCAGCCCGAGATTTTCTCGGTGCTGACTTCTGCGTCGCTTGCCGATGTGGACGGCGTCTACCCGTCCGCGCCGCGCGAGACCATCGACGTGGGCATCATGGAGCGCGCCACGAATGTCGCCACGGTGCCAGCCCGATTCGGCTGGAGCGACATTGGCAGCTGGGCCGAGCTGTGGGAGCTTGCCAGCACGTCGCCTGCCCAAAACGTGCTGCTGGGCCCCGCCCGAGTGCTGACCGCCGAGGCCTCGGGCAACCTGGTCTACGCCGACAGCCGCACGGTGGCGCTGGTGGGCGTCGAAGACCTGGTAGTGGTCGAAACCGCCGACGCCATCTTCGTCTGCCCCCGAGACCGAGCCCAGGACGTCAAACTCATCGTCCAACAACTCCAACAGGAAGAAAATCAAGAACTACTCTGACGAAACCCGAGTTAGGTCTTCGCTCAACAAGTGTTTTTCGTTGTCGCAAGCCTGCGGGTTCTCTCAACTCCCCAGGACTACTCGCCCTGGACCCGCGCATCGTCAAGGCCCGTTGCTCGGTGGCTGACACGTATTGCTCCGGCGCGGTATTCACCACCTCTCCCTCTGGGAGAGGTCGCGCGAAGCGCGGGTGAGGGATAGCTGCCATGCCGCACGCGGCCCTCACCCCAACCCTCTCCCAGAGGGAGAGGGAGCGCGCGGGTTGTCGGCCACCGAGCCGGCTATGTGCTGGCAGTGGCGAGTCTTGTGCGTCTGCGGAAGGGCCACAGCCAGTTCAGCTCGCCGAAGTGCCAGCTCACCAGCAGCATGCTGGCGATGAAGATCGACGAGTAGGTCCCCGTGGTGATGCCGATCAGCAGCGCCAGGACGAAGGTGCGAATGGTGTCGCCGCCGAAGAGCATCAGCACGACCAGCGTCAGGATGACCGTCAGCGACGTGTTCAGCGAGCGGGTGAGGGTCTGCGCCAGGCTGTGGTTGACCACGTCCTCGAACCGCTCGCCAGAGCGACGGATGAAGTTCTCGCGAACGCGGTCGAAGACGACGATCGTGTCGTGTACGGAAAAGCCGATGACCGTGAGCACGGCGACGATGAACGTCGATTCGAGCTCGATCTGCGCTGGAAACAGACGGCCGAGGATCGAGAACAGGCCCAGCACAATCAACGCGTCGTGCAGCAGGGCCGCGATGGCGGTTGCTCCGTAGCGGATCGGATGGCTGACCTTGTTGAAGGCCCACCAGAGGTACGCGAGGATGCACAGCGAAGCCGCTGCCACCGCCAGAACGGCCAGCCGCACGATCTGTTCGGCGACCAGCGGCGAGACCTGGTCCAGGCTCAGGATCTGCATCGGTCCGAATTGGGTGGTGAGCGCATCCTGAATCTGCTGCTGCTCGGAGCTGGTGACGTCGCCCGAGTCGGTTTGTTGCGGCTGGGCCAGCGGCCGGGTGCGCACGATAAAGGTGTTGTCGCCTGACTGTTGGACGACGGCCTCGGGATGTCCGAGCTGGCCAAACGCGTCGCGCAGCTGATCGGCATTGGCCGAATTGTCGAACTGGATGGTCATCACCGTGCCGCTGGTGAAATCGATGCCCGGATTCAGGCCGCCCGGCAGGATAAGCGAGATGATGCCGGGCACCAGGAAGATGGCTGACAGCAGGTAGAAGTAGCGGCGGTTCTTGACGAAATCGAACATGCAGCTCGGCCTACCCTCGACTGCTGGCGACCGCTGGCCGCCGCGCGGGTACCGCCGCCCCGCCGATCTGCGTTGCCTCGATGTGCATGCCGAACATGCGGTCGCTGTGCGCCCAGGACCGGCTGAGCAGCAGCTCGAGGAACGTGCGGGTCACGAAGATCGCGCTGAACAGCGAGACGACGACGCCGATACCCAACACGAGCGCGAAACCCATGATGATGGTCGCGCCAAACTGCTGGCCGAAGATGTACAGGACCGCGCAGGTAATGAGCGTCGAGGTATTTGAATCGCGAATCGATGGCCAGGCGCGGTCTTCACCGGCACGGATCGCGGCGGCGATCGTCTTGCCGCTGCGCAGCTCTTCTTTCATGCGCTCGAAGATCAGAATGTTGGCGTCCACCGCCATACCGACGGACAGAATGAAGCCGGCGATACCCGCCAGTGTGAGCGTGACCGGGATCAGCTTGAAGATCGCCAGGGTGACCAGCGCGTACACGATCAGCGCCCCGGAGGCGGCCAGACCCGGCAGTCGGTAGTAGAGCAGCATGAACAGCACCACGACCAGCAGCGCTAGCTCGCCGGCGACGATGCTCCTGTGGACCGAGTCGGCGCCGAGCGTGGCGTCGACGGTGCTTTCAGACTGGATGCTGACGGGAACGGGCAATGCGCCGGCGTTCAACTGGAGGGCCAGCAGCTTGGCCTGATCGAGGGAGAGGCCGGTGATCACACCGTTGTCGGTCAAAACCGCCTGGACAACCGGGGCCGAGATCTCCTGTCCGTCGAGAAAAATGCCGAGCGGCTTCTGTAGCAGGCGTTGGGTGATCTGACCGAAGAGGGTTGCCCCGTCGCTGTTGAACTGGAACGCAACCTGCGGCAAGCCGGCGTTGCCATTGAAGGTGACCTGCTGGCGACCGGGGGCGAGAAACGCGCCGGTCAGGGCGACGGTCTGCCCGTTGAGCTGGCCGGTCGATGGCACCCAGTTGCCAGTGGCGTCCTGCTCTTTGAACTCCAGCTTGGCGGTCTGGCCGATGAGCTGTTTGGCCTGCTCGGTGTCTTTGAGGCCTGGCAGCTGGACGATGATGCGATCCGAGCCGAGCTGCTGGATTTCAGGTTCGGCGACGCCATAGGCGTTGACGCGCCGCTCGATGACGTTGAGCACACCCTGCATCGCCGAGCTCTGCTGGTCGGGTGGCACCTGGCTGAGGTCCGCCTGCAACGTGAGCTGCGTGCCGCCCTGCAGGTCGAGGCCGAGCTTGGCGCCCTGTCGGACGAACGAACCCAGGTGAATACCGGGGTTGCCTGGCAGCAGGTCACCGCCCGGGATGTAGTTGCCCGGCTTCTGCGGCCACACGACGGCGAGCGCCAGAAGCGTCAGGATCAGGATGAAAATCAGCCGTTTCATGCGGACACGCAAGTGTATCCGAGACTCTGATAAGGAGGTGTCAAAGCGGGCTCAAACGTTTGTTTCAGCCAACGCCCCCGCCTCAGGCGGGCTCTTCCGCTTCTTCCTCCTCGTCAACCGTCTCACCGGCAGCTCGCCTTGCGGCGGCCGCGTCTGCCTCGCGCTTGCGCACCGGCTCCGAGCGCTGCAATTTGTCCAGCGTCTCCATCCGGTCGATGTACAGGTGCCCGTCGAGGTGATCGATCTCATGCTGGAGCGCCTGCGCGAACAGGCCCTCCGCGTCGCGGATGCGGAAATCCTTGCCATTGCGGTCCTGCGCCTTGACCGAGACCCGCTCGGCGCGATTCAGGCGCCCCCAGAAGCCAGGCACCGACAGGCAGCCTTCGTCCAGCTCGACCTCGCCAATCTTCTTGATGATCTCGGGGTTGACGATGACCGTGATCTGGTCGTCCACGTCGAGGACCGCCAGGCGCAGCGGCACACCTACCTGTGGCGCGGCCAGGCCTACCCCCGGCGCCTGCTTCATGGTCTCGATCATGTCGTCGATCAGCTTCTGAATCGAGCGATCGACCTGGCTCACACGTCGAGCCTTGCCGCGCAGAACCGGATTTCCGACTACCAGAATCGGCCGTATCACTGGGGCGTGAGTCTACCGAGTAACTCGTCGTAAACATCGTCAATCACGGCTTGCAGCCGAGTCAGCGACTCGCCGCTGGCCTGCAATGCCGCAATGCACGCCCCGCCGGCGCCCACCCCTTCCTTGACCGCGAAGCGTTCGTACTCGTGCAGCGCGGCGTGGCGCGAATTGGAAAAGTCAAGGTTGACCGCCAGCACCGCCAGATGCGGGTCGATCTCACCCGCCAGGCCGGTCACGTCGGCGGCCGGGTCCTGCACGACCCATCTGGTCGTACCGATCGCCACTCGGTCCAGTGCCGAGTCACCGCCAAGCGCGCGAATGAGCGCCGCCACGGCCACCATCTGCGAGCCACCCGCCAGGAGGACTTCTCGGCCCGCCCGTGTCGCGCCCAAGGCCATGCCCGCCGCGAGCGGTTGCATCGGATCGCCGACCGACATGACCGCGCGCAGCGGGTCAGCGCGTGCGTCCCCAGAGGCGATGCCGGCTCGTTCGAGCGCGCCGTGGGCCACCCGCGACTTCAGCAGGTGGGCGTTGCCCGGCATGCTGCCGCTGACTCGACCTTCGGCGACGTATCCCAGCGCGAGGAGGACCGCGAGCGCGGTGGTCGTACCGCCCGGGACGCTCTCGCCGACGACCACGTATGGCGCGTTCGCGGCGGCCTCGGCGCCGAGACGGACGCCAAACGCGAATAGCTCGCGCGCATCGGGCACTGCTTGCGCGCTCTGCTCGAGACTGCCCCCAGGCCGCTCACTGGCGCGCAGGACCGGCGTCTCGGGCCAGACGCGCAGTCCGGCGCCGACGAAGTTGGCCTCCAGGCTGGCTAGTCGAAGGGCTGCCCGCGTAATGCCGGCCGGGCCCGGCGCGCCCAGGGGATTGCTGGGCAATTCCGGCAGGCACGCCGGGGTACCAAGCAGCACCACTTCGGCGTCGGCAGCCGGCGTGTAGGGCCGCAGGTCTTCACTGACCCCGGCGCTCGAGATGCCCGGTAGCAAGCACGTGTCGGTGTGGCCAAGCACGCACCAGAACACCGGGCGGCGACCGCGCCAGCGTTCGATACACGCGCGGCCGCGATCGGGCGACGTCGCGAAGAGAACCGGCTCGCCAGGCATCCTGCCTCAGCCGAAGCGTGGCAGGAGCAGGGCGCCGCTCAGCCACACCACGGTTTCGATCACCTCACAGGTTGCACCGTAGCAGTCGCCGGTCAAGCCCGGCAGCAGGGTCATGAGCCAGCGACCCATGCCGATGGCAACCGCCAGAGCGACAACGCCCGCGGCGACACCCAGTGGGCCGACGACAAGACACGCCAGGACGGGCACGACGCTGGCCAGCGCCAGGGCTCGGGGAGACGCGGCCGCCTTGAGCGGTGCGCCCAGTCCAGTGGGCCGGCCGTAGGGAAACAGTGTGGTCACCAGGACGATCGACCAGCGCCCCAGGCACGGCGCCAGGACGACGAGGCCCAATCGTGTCGGCGACGACAGACTGGCGAGGGCGGCGATCTTCAGCGCCACCACCGACACCAGCCCGGCCACGCCAAAGGCGCCGGTGCGCGGATCGCGCATGATCTCGAGTCGGCGCTCGGGCGAGGCGTGGCCAAAAACAGCATCGCAGGTGTCCATCAGGCCATCGGCGTGCAGGGCGCCGCTGATCGTCAGCAGCAGCACCACGATCACCGTGCTGTTGAGCAGCGGCGAGACACCCAGCCAGCTGAGACCGAGGTCCGCAAGGCCGAGAACGGCGCCAATAATCAGACCGACAAGCGGCAGCCAGCCGAGCGCCGCCCCCAGACCGTTGTCCGTTGCAGGTAGCGGGAACCGCGTCAGAAACTGAAGCGCCCCGAGAAAGCCCCGCCACGGGGTCTTGATCGACGCCGGCCTACCTCGCGCTGGCGACGAGCGAACCGGCCGTGCTCGCGCGGATGCGATCGCGCCAGTATTCGAGCAAGTCAGCCATCGTCTTTTCGAACGGGATCGTCGGTTCCCAGTTGGTGGCTTTCTTGAACTTGTCGACGTTGGCCCACAGCAGCCGCACGTCGCTCGGTCGCATTCGAGACGGGTCCTGCTCGATGCTGATCGGCGCGCTGGTGTGGCTCAGCAGGATGTCGAGCATCTCGCCGACCCGCATGCACGTGCCACGCCCCACGTTGTAGACCTCGCCCGGCGTGCCACGCTCGGCTGCCAGCCAGTAGGCGCGGACCATATCGCGAGTATCGGTCCAGTCGCGCTTGGAATCCAGATCACCGCCCTGAAGCACCGGATCCTGGAGACCGGCCTCGATCTGAGCTATCTGCTTGGCGAAGCTACTGGTCGCGAAGACCTGTCCACGGCGTGGGCCGGTATGGTTGAACCCGCGCGTGACGATGCACTTCATGCCGTAGCTGCGGAAGTACTGAATTGCCAGTGTCTCCTGCGCCACCTTGCTGACCGCGTACGGACTGAGCGGACGCATTGGATTGGACTCAGAGATTGGGGCTTCGTCTGGATACACCAGACCGTATTCCTCGCTCGACCCCGCGATGTGAATGACCGGGTCGAGGCGCGCCTCTCGAATGGCTTCGAACATATTGAGCTCGGAGACGATGTTGTTGGTCAGCGTCGCCGCGGGCGCTGTCCAGCTCGTCGGGACGAAGCTCTGGGCCGCGAGATGGAAGACTCGGTCGGGCTGGACGGCGCGCACGATTCCGCGCACCGCGCTGGCGTCCTGGAGCTCGCAGTCGATCACCGTGACGCGATCGCGTTGGGCGACGCGAGCCAGGCTGACCTGATCCGTAATCCGCTGGCCTTCGTCCAGCACGTTGAGCAGGCCGCGACGCCGCAGGTCTTGCAAGTTATCCAGCTTGCTTCGCCAACGGAACGTGCCGAAGACTTCGACGTTCGGGTGATGATCGACCAGGTATTCCGCCAGAAAACTGCCTGCCATCCCCGTGATGCCGGTAATCAGGACACGCACAACTTCTCCTCTCGGACCTTTGCCCGCCAATACTCGAACGTATCACGCAGCGTGGTGTGCCACGGAATGCGCGGCTGCCACCCGGTGAGTGCCGTAAATTTGCGCGCGTCGGCTTGCTGACGAGGGATGTCCGATGCGCGCAACAGGGCCGGGTCCACCCGAACCTCCACCGGCGTGGCGCACAAGTCGATCAGCGCCTCGAGCATCTCCGAGATGCGTACCGCGCGTCCGCTGCCAATGTTGTACACGTCGCCAGGGACGCCCTCGACGAGCGCCAGGCGGTAGGCGCGCACCATGTCCCGCGCGTCCGTGAAGTCGCGCGCCACGTCCAAGTTGCCCACGCCCAGGACGGGGTCCCGCAGGCCCGCCTCGATCTCGGCGAGCTGGCGCGCGAAGCTGGGGATCACGAAGCGCGCGTCGTGGCCCGGCCCGGTGTGATTGAAGGGTCGCACGCGAACCGCGGCGACACCGTGTTGGGCAAAGTACTGGAAGCCCATCATGTCCTGGCCGACCTTGCTCACCGCATAGGGAGTGATCGGTCGAAGTGGTACGTTTTCGTCGGTTGGCACGTCTTCGGCGCGCACCTGGCCGTATTCGTCGCTGGAGCCGACCACCAGCACGCGCGGGCGCAGCCCCGCGCTCAGCAGCGCCTCGAACAGGTTGAGCTGGCTGAGAAGGTTGTTGCAGATCGTGCCCCACGGGTTCTCGATGCTCTCGGACGGGGACGACTGCGCCGCCAGGTGGTACACCGCGTCTGGCCGCGTCTCGCGCACCAGCCGCTCGACCGCGGCGCGATCGTTCAGGTCGATGTGCGCCGCCGGCGTAGACGCGAGGCCCGGGGCGTTGTCCGATCGGCCGACGCCGCAGACCTCGTCGCCTGCATCTTGCAAATGCTGCGAGAGGTGGCGGCCCACGAAGCCTCCGACACCGGTCACCAGGGCGCGCATGTCCCACCTAGAGTAGCGCCCGTCTCGCCGAAACAAGCTGCTATCGTTGTGGAGGCGATGCGCGACGTGCGCCACATTGAGCGGCGGCGGCAGTTGGGGCGGGATCTCGGCGACCCCCCGTATTCACCACAACAGCTCGGCGCACTCATCGACGATGTCCCGGACTTTCCCAAGAAGGGCATCATGTTCAAGGACATCACCACGCTGCTCAAGGACGCGCGCGCATTCAAAGCCTCGATCGACCAGTTGACCGAACTGGTGCGCGGCCATCATCCCGAGGTGGTGATTGGCATGGAGTCGCGGGGCTTCATCTTCGCGGCGCCGATTGCGTATCAACTCGAGGCGGGCTTCGTGCCGGTGCGCAAGCTCGGCAAGCTGCCCGGTGAGGTGATCAGCACCGAGTACGACCTGGAGTACGGCACCAACACGCTCGAGCTGCATTCGGACGCGATCTCGCCCGGCGAGCGGGTGCTGATCGTCGACGACTTGCTGGCGACCGGGGGCACGGTGTCCGCCACGATCGAGCTGGTCGAACGACTGCGGGGCGAGGTGGCCGCCGTGGCGTTCCTGGTCGAGCTGAAAGACCTGAAAGGCCGAGACCGCCTGGGCGGCTACGAGGTCATCTCGCTGATTCAGTTCTGAGCGCTCGGCGACTCAGACGCCACCGGGGACGTTGGGGATGCTCGAGAGCCCCACGCCGCGATCTCGCTCGTCGGCGGCGTGCACGGCGGCTTGCGCGCCTACGGCGCCGTCCTGAATCTGGAACGAGAGCACACGGCCGTCTTCCAGCTCGAGCTCACCGCCCAGGAACGTGTGCGACTCGAACACCTGGTCGTCGGGAGTACCCGCGGGCACCACCAGCTGGATCTTGCCGCCGCGCACGTCGACGTCGACCGCCTCGTCGCCCTCGGCGTAATTGTCGAGCGATTGCGTCGGGTCGCCCGTGGGCTCGCCGACGAACGCTTCCTGTACGTTGCGTCGCCTCATGACAAAGGTACGCTCCGCACGAAGCATGCCCACGTAAACTTAGCGGCGTCCAATGCGCACGCTCGAATTCGACGCCAACGGTCCCGCTCTGGTACTCGTGGACCAGACGCGGCTTCCGCGTGAGACCGTCTACGTCACGTGTCGGAGCGCGGAGGACGTGGCCCACGCTATCCGCTCGATGCAGGTGCGCGGCGCGCCGGCGATCGGCGTCGCGGCCGCCTACGGCCTGGCCCTCGCAGCCCTCGCGCAGTCGACCGAGAACTCGGCCACGTTCATGGCCGCGCTGCAGAAAGCCGCCGAAGACCTGCGTCAAACCAGACCGACCGCGGTCAATCTCCAGTGGGCCCTCGACCGCGTCCTGCAGCGCGCGCGCACCACTCTGGGCGTCAAGGGCGTTAAGGCGGCGAAGCAAGGCGTCCTGGCGCTCGCCGATGAGATGGCGGACGAAGACGTCGCCGTCAATCGGCGCATTGGCGCGCACGGCCTGAGCCTGGTCTCGCCCAGCGCGAACATCCTCACCCACTGCAACGCGGGCGCGCTGGCGACCGTCGACTACGGCACCGCGCTGGGCGTCGTGCGAGCAGCCCACGAGGCCGGCCGCGACATCCACGTCTTCGTCGACGAGACGCGACCGTTCCTGCAAGGCGCGCGGCTCACCGCCTGGGAGCTGCAGCGGCTCGGCGTACCCATGACGCTCATCACCGACAGCATGGCCGGCTACTTCATGAGCCGTGGCAAAGTCGACCTGGTGGTCGTCGGCGCCGATCGCATCGCGGCCAATGGCGACGTCGCCAACAAGATTGGCACGTATTCGGTCGCGGTGCTGGCCCGCGAAAACGGCGTCCCGTTCTATGTCGCGGCGCCGATTTCGACCATCGATCTGGCACTCGCCAGCGGCGCCGAAATACCGATCGAGGAGCGCGCGTCGCGCGAAGTGACCGAGGTGCTGGGTACTCCGATCGCTCCCGAGGGCGTCCAAGCCGCGCACCCGGCTTTCGATGTGACCCCGGCCAGACTGGTGACGGCCATCGTCACCGAGCGCGGCGTGTTGCGGCCCCCGTATTCCGAATCGCTCGCGGCCGCGGTCCGCGCGTACGAAACCGTCGTCGCGTAATGGGCCTGCCCGAGCTCCTGCAACCCGTGGATCGGGCGGAGGTGGGTGTCTTCGGCGGCTCGGGCTTTTACAGCCTCATGGAGGGTCCAGTCGAGCAGCTCTCGGTGCAGACGCCATACGGCGCGCCCAGCGACACGATCACCCTCGGGCGCATGGGCGACGTCAGAGTCGCGTTTCTGCCGCGCCACGGACCCCACCACCACCTGCCGCCGCACATGATCAACTACCGCGCCAATGTGTGGGCCATGGCCCAACTGGGGGTGACGCGCCTGATCGCGCCCACGGTGGCCGGCAGCCTGCAGCCGAGTGTCAAGCCCGGCGAGTTCGTGGTGTGCGATCAGTTCGTCGATCGCACCTATGCTCGGGAGCAGACCTACTACGACGGCCCGCGCGTCGTCCACATCTCGAGCGCCGACCCGTATTGCCCTGACCTCCGAGTGCAATCGATCGAGGTCGGCCGCGGGCTGGGCATCCCCGTCCACGAGCGGGGTACGGTCGTGGTCATCCAGGGGCCCAGGTTTTCGACACGGGCTGAGAGCCAGTGGTTCTCGCGCCAGGGCTGGGAAGTCATCAACATGACCCAGTACCCCGAGGTCGTCCTCGCCCGCGAGCTGGCGATGTGCTACGTCAACATTGCGCTGATCACCGACTACGACACCGGCCTGGAGGGCGAAGCCGGCATCGAGCCCGTCTCGGTCGCCGAGGTGGTGCAGGTCATGAATGCCAACAACGACCGCGTGCGGCGGCTCATCCAGGCGCTCGTGCCGCGGTTAGCCGGCCCGCGCGCCTGCCCGTGCGCGCGGGCGCTCGAAAACGCGGTCATCAGTTGATGCTCGACATCACTGACCTGTCGCTGACCGAGGCCGGTCTGGCCCGCGTGCGCTGGGCTGAAGACCAGATGCCGGTCCTGCGCAGCATCCGCGAGCGCTTCAGCCGCGAAAAGCCGCTCGCCGGTCTGCGCATCGGCGCGTGTCTGCACGTCACGACCGAAACGGCCAACCTGATGATCGCGCTCAAGGCCGCCGGCGCTTCGCTGGCGCTGTGCGCCTCGAATCCCCTGTCGACCCAGGATGACGTGGCGGCCGCCCTGGCCGGCGAGTTCGGCATCCCGACCTTCGCGGTCAAGGGCGAAGACGAGGAGACCTACTATCGTCACATCGAAGCCGTTCTCGCGACGCGGCCCAACATCACCATGGACGACGGCTGCGACCTCGTGAATGTCCTGCACACCCGCCACGCGGCGCAGTTGAGCGAGGTCCGCGGCGGCACGGAAGAAACGACGACCGGTGTCATTCGCCTTCGGGCCATGGCGCGCGACGGTGAGCTCCGCTTTCCGGTGGTCGCCGTCAACGAAGCCCTGACGAAGCACATGTTCGACAATCGCTACGGGACGGGCCAGAGCACGCTGGACGGCCTGATCCGTGCCACCAATCTCCTGCTGGCAGGTCGAACGTTCGTGGTGTGCGGCTATGGCTGGTGTGGACGCGGCCTGGCATCACGGGCGCACGGCATGGGCGCCCACGTCGTGGTCGCCGAAGTCGATCCAACCCGCGCGCTCGAAGCGCTGATGGACGGCTACCGAGTGATGCCGCTCGTCGAGGCGTGCAAGATCGCCGATGTCGTGATCACGGTCACCGGTGACGTCAACGTGGTGGACGCGCAGCACTTCCAGGCCATGAAAGACGGCTGCATCGTGGCCAACTCGGGGCACTTCGACGTGGAAATCAATATTCCGGCGCTGGTCGACCTGTCTCGCGCGCACCGACCGGTGCGTCAGTTCGTCGAGGAGTACGAGCTGCGCGACGGGCGCCGAGTGTACCTGCTGGCCGAGGGGCGACTGCTCAACCTGTCATCCGCCGAGGGCCACCCGGCGGCGGTGATGGACATGAGCTTCGCCAACCAGGCGCTGTGCGCCGTGTACATCGCCCAGAACGCCGACCTGCTGGCGCCAGGCGTGTACGACGTGCCCGAGGACATCGACAAGGAGGTGGCCCGCCTGAAGCTGGCCAGCCTGGGCGTCCGCATCGACGAGCTGACCGAAGAGCAGAGGCGGTACCTGGCCAGCTGGGAAGCCGGAACATAACGCGCCGGTGACCGCCTGTCCCTGTGGGAGAGGCCGCGCGCAGCGCGGGTGAGGGATCGCTGTTGTGCTCGTATGTAGCCCTCACCCCGGCCCTCTCCCAGAGGGAGAGGGAGTCAGGCGAGTCGCACTGCGCGGACCTTCAGGTAGGGCCGCGTGCCGCGGGCGACGGGAAAGTCCTGCGGCGGCTCGTGCCACCGCTCCAGCACCTCGCCTCGGCGCTCGGCGAGCGACAGGCCCTCGTCCAGCCACGCTTCGAAGCGTGCCTCGGTCGTCTGGGCGTGGTTGCTCGCGGCCAGCAGACAGCCGCCGCGAGAAACGATGCGCGCCGCGGCGGCCGCCAGGCGCGGATAATCGCGGGTCACCGAAAACGGGGTGGAGCTGAAGCTGGGCGGGTCGACGATCACCAGGTCAAACGTCTCAGAGCGTCGGGCGAAGCGATGCAGCCAGTCGAAGGCGTCGCCGTAGATGAAGTCACGCGAATCCACCTGTAACGCGTTGAGCGCGAAGTTGGCTTTGCCCCGCTCGAGGTACGGCCGCGAGACGTCGACGTTCACCACGCGCTGCGCGCCGCCCAGCATCGCGCACACCCCGAGCGAGCACGTGTAGGCGAACAGGTTCAGGACGGAGCGCCCAGAGCTCACTGAGCGGAGCCAGGCGCGCACGTCGCGCATGTCCAGGAACAGACCCGCCGACAGACCCGCCGAAGGACGTACCTCGTATCTGACGCCGTGCTCCAAAACTTCCGCACGCTCGTGGCGTGCACCCCACGCGGGTTGCTCGGGCGCGAGCTCCCGCCGCTCCTGCTCGGAGAGCCGGGCGGCTGCCGGAGGATGCACCTTCACGTACGCCGTCGAACACCAGCGTGAGACCTCCACCTGCAGCTCCGACAGCCACCGCTCCGCCAAGCCGTGAGAGTCCGCGTGGATCACCGCCACCTCCGCGTAGCGGTCGACGGCCAGACCCGCAACGCCGTCAGCCGCGCCGTGGACCAGCCGGTACGCATCCAGGCCATCGACCCCCGAAAGTGCCGCGCGCCGCGCGACGGCCTCAGCGATACGAGGCGGCCTGGAGATTGAACAGCTCCGCGTAGCGCCCGCCGAGCGCCACCAGCTCGTCGTGCGTCCCCGACTCGATCAATCGCCCGTGCTCGAAGACCAGGATGCGATCGGCGCGGCGCACCGTCGAGAAGCGGTGCGAGATGAAGATCGCCGTCCGCCCGTGCGCCAGCTCCCGCATCCGCGAAAACAGCTCGTATTCGGCCTTGGCGTCCAGCGCGGCCGATGGCTCGTCCAGGATCAGGATCTGCGCCTGGCGCATGAACGCCCGACCGAGGGCCACTTTCTGCCACTCGCCACCGCTCAGATTGACACCGCCGTCGAACCACTTGCCCAGCACTGTGTCGTAGCCCTGCGGCAGCGCTTCGATGACCGAGGAAGCGCCGCTTTTGACGGCGGCGTCGGTGATGGCGGGCATCTCATCCAGGTGCTCGACGCGGCCCACGCCGATGTTTTCGCGAGCGCTGAATTGATACGAGACATAGTCCTGAAAGAGCACGCCGAATTCGTTGCGCAGCGCGTCGGGGTCGTACTCGCGCACGTCGTGTCCGTCGATCAGCACCTGGCCCGACTGGGGGTCGTAGAGTCGCGCCAGCAGCTTGACGAGCGTCGTCTTGCCGGCGCCGTTGTGTCCGACGATCGCGACGGTTTCGCCTGGCTCGATGCAGAAGCTGACGTCGTCCAGCGCCGGCTCGTCCTTGCCTTCGTAGGTGTACGTGACGTTACGAAACTCGATGCCCTGCTGAATGGGTCGCCCGAACGGGATCGGGTGGGCGGGCGCGCGCACCACCGGCGTGAAGTCGAGCAGTTCGAATAGCGTCTGCAGATACAGCTGGTGCTCGTACATGGACTGCAGCGCGCCGAGCACGGCCGAAAAGGCCTGCGAGACGCCGTCCGCCGCCTGGACATACATTGTCAGACCACCCACGCTGATCGCCCCTGCCAGCGTCCGATACGCGACATACAGAAAGGTCAAGCCGCTGGTCAGCACCGTGAGCATCGACCACGCGGCTCCCGCGACATAACGGCGGATGACCAGCGCGCGCATTTCGACGTAGTAGCGGCGAAAAAGGTTCGAAAAGCGCTCGATGAAGAAGTCGCCCAACGTGAAAAGCTTGATCTCTTTGTTGTAGATGTCGGTCGTGAGCAGGTTCGTCAGATAATTCATCATGCGCCGCAGCGGGGATTGCCAGCGCATCAACTGGTAGCCGTGCCAGCCGTAGCGCGCGCCAGAGATGAAGGCGGGGATGGGCGCGACGAGCGCCGCCACGGCGATGAACCAGTCCAGGCCGACCAGCAGGGCCAGCAACGAAACGAAGGTCAGGATTTGCCGAATGAGCATGAACGCCGTTTGAACCATCTGCACGGGACGGTAGGCTGCCTCACGCTGAACGGTCTGCAGCAGGTCGTAGAACTGGGGGCGCTCGAAGAACACCAGGTCGAGCTCGTTGGCGTGGCGCATGACCAGCAGCTGAATGCGGTTGGCAACCTGCTCCTGGAGCAATTGCTGGCAGATGTTGGAGGCGGTGCTCGCGACATTGCTGAAAGCGCCGATCGCGAACTGCAACAAGACGAGAGCGGCGACCTGCGGCAGCGCGGCGGTGCCGGTTCCGTTGGTAACCGCCGCGACGACCGCGTCGACCAGCAGCTTGGAGAGCCACACGCGCAGCGCGGGCACGAAGCCCTGCGCGAGGTTGAGCAGCGCCAGGGCGAGCGTCAACCCGGGGTTGGCGTCCCAGACGAGCCCGAGCACCCGCCGAAAACCGTGCCACGTGGTTCTGGCATTCGCCCAGAGCAGGCGGAAGGTGAACCTGGCGCCACCGGCGGACGAGGGCGGGACGAACGCCGGTAGCGGCGTGCCGTTGCTTGTGTCTGTGAGGCCGACCCGCGCGGCCGCCTCGTGTCGCGCGCGACGTGCCTGACGAGGTCCGCCAGGACCGCCGTTCATCATCGAAATACTGTGCTGGATGATCTCACGCGGGGGCGAGCGCGGGCGTCATTACATCGGGTAGCTCGGGCGTCCCCATTCTGGGCAGCGCCGCCACCAGCGCATACAGTCGCTCCATCCAGCCGTTGCCGCTGCCGCGCGCAAAACGGATCTGGTTGCTCCCACGCTTAAGCCCCCCACCCGCGGCGCGCGACAACTGATCGAAGTTCAGGGCTGGCAAGCGGTCGAATTTGACGATCACCTCGTCGGGCGTCGCCATCAAGGCTTCAACGCCGGCTTCGGCAGCCCGCAGTCGCAAGCTGGTGAGATACACGAGCTGCTGGGCAGGCTCGGCCAGGGCGCCGAACCGATCTTCGACCTCGCTCACCAGGCTCGCCAGCTGATCGTCTTCTTCGACCGCCGAAAAGCGCTGGTACAGCCGCAGGCGTACTGGATCGTCGGTCACATACTCGGGTGGGATGAAGGCGTTGATGGGCAGGTCGAGTGAGGGCCAGGCGCGCTCGAATGGCAGACGCGCCGCACCATCCTGGCGCGCCTTGAGCAGGTCGACCTGCTCGGCCAGCAAGCGCGTATACAGGTCGAAGCCCACCGCGGCGATGTGCCCGCTCTGTGCCGCGCCCAGCAGGTTGCCGGCGCCTCTGATCTCGAGGTCCTTCATCGCGATGCGCATGCCCGCGCCGAGCTCGGTCGCCTCGAAGATCGTCTTCAGGCGCTCCTCCGCAACCTCGCTGAGCGCCATATCCTTGCCGTACAGCAGATAGGCATACGCGCGGCTCGCGCTGCGCCCGACGCGCCCTCGCAATTGATATAGCTGCGCCAGGCCGAAGCGGTGGGCGCTGTTGATGACCAGCGTGTTGGCGTTGGGGATGTCCAGGCCTGACTCGATGATGGTCGTACACACCAGGACGTCGGACTCACCCTCCGCGAAGGCGAGCATGGTTTTTTCGAGCTGGTCCTCGGGCATCTGCCCATGCGCGACCGCGATCTGGGCTTCAGGCACGAGCCGGCGCAGGCGATTGGCGATCGTTTCGATGCCCTGCACCCGGTTGTTGACAAAGTAGACCTGTCCGCCGCGATCGATCTCGCGCAGGATGGCTTCCTGGACGAGCCCATCGTCGTATTCGGTGAGGTACGTCCGCACCGGCAGGCGGGCCTCCGGTGCCGTCTCGAGCACGCTCATGTCGCGCACGCCCACCAGACCCATGTGGAGCGTGCGGGGAATGGGTGTCGCGGTGAGCGTCAGCACGTCGACCTCGCGGCGTAACTGCTTCAGTCGCTCCTTGTGGGCGACGCCAAAGCGCTGCTCCTCGTCGATGACGACCAGGCCCAGGTCCTTGAACTCCACGTCACGCTGCACCAGCCGGTGGGTGCCGATGCAGATGTCGACACTGCCGTTGGCCAGTCCGGCGATGATCTCGCGCTGTTCCTTTTCAGAGCGAAACCGCGAGAGCATCTCGACTTTGACGGGGAACGCCCCGAGACGATCGCGGAACGTGTTGAAGTGCTGCTGGGCGAGCACGGTTGTCGGCACCAGGACCGCTACCTGGCGTCCGTCCTGAACCGCTTTGAAGGCGGCGCGCAGGGCGATCTCGGTCTTGCCGAAGCCGACGTCGCCGACCAGCAGACGGTCCATCGGCCGCGGCGAGTGCATGTCGGCCTTGACGTCCTGGATCGCCTGCTCCTGGTCGGGTGTCTCCTCGTAGGGGAAGCTGCCCTCGAGCTCCAGCTGCCACGGTGTGTCCTCGGGGTAGGCGTGGCCTTCCAGCGCGGCGCGCGCGCCATAGAGCTCCATCAACTCCTGGGCGAGATCACGAACCGAGCGGCGGACCCGCGCCTTGGCCCGCACCCACTCGCCGCTCCCGAGGCGGGTCAGCGCCGGGTCCGCGTCGCCGGAGCCGATGTACCGCCCGACGCGGTCCGCCTGCGAGATCGGGACATACAGGTTGTCGCCTTCGGCGTAGTGCAGGAGCAGGAATTCGGCGTGGCCGGGTAGCTCGAGCGTTGGCTCCTGACCGGGCGCGCTGCCGACGGGCGTGCGGACCAGTCCGCCGTAGCGGGCAATGCCGTGGTCGACGTGGACCACGAGATCACCTTCCTGCAGGTCGGCGATGAAGGACTCCCGCGCCGCGGCGGCGCGCTGCGAGGCGAGCCGACGTGTCGGCGCGGAACGGCGCTGCTTGCTCCAGCCGAAGATCTCGCTGTCGGTAAACAGCGACAGGCCAAGCTCGTCGGAGACCCAGCCTTCGCGCAACAGCCCGTGCATCAGCTCGACGCGTCGCGGAGGATCACTCAGCGTGTCGTGCGGCGTCGCGCCGACGCCCTGCTCGGTCAGCAGCTCCGACAGCCGACTGGCCTGCTGACTGACGACGATGGTCGTGTGCTTGCCTTCGACCACGTCCGTGAGGAACGGCTCGAGCCGACTGCCGTACCTGGGAGCGTGCGCAAACGGCAAGCCTGCGACATCCGGATCGAAGCGCACCTCCACGCTCTCGGCCCTGACCGTGCGCAGCGCCTCGCGCCAGGGTCGATACGGCCGCGCCATGCCGGGCGGCAGCTCGCCTCTGTCCAGCAGGTCGGTATGGAGCTGCTCGACCTGTTCTTCGAACTCCTCTGCGAACCGCCGCAGCGCCTCGGGCTCCTCGAGCGCGATGACGCCGTCTTCGCCGAGGTAGTCTACGAGCGTGGCGGCGCCCAGAAAGCCGCGGTACAGCTCGAGCGCCGCGAACGCATGGCTGCCCTCGCGCAGCAAGCGCAGGTCGCGCGCGAAGGCGTCCACGAACTGCGGCCGCAGGTCATCGAGACTGAGCGCGAGACCGAGGGGCCTGGGCAGCACCTCGTGGGCCGGCCCGATCGCGGCCGACTCGAGCTGCTCAGTCGAGCGCTGTGTCGCCGGATCGAACAGGCGGATGGTGTCAACCTCGTCGCCCCAGAGCTCGATGCGCAGCGGCTCCCCGCCGGGCGGGTAGACGTCGAGGATCCCGCCGCGCCGGCTGAAGAGCCCGGGCGAATCGACCAGCGCCGACGGCTCGTAACCCAGGCGCAGCCACTCACCCGCCAGCTCGGCCGGTGGCAGCGTGTCGCCGCGGCATACGACGCGATGGCAGCCGCGGAAAACATCCGGCTCGAGCACGAGGTCCATGGCGGCTCGCACGGAAGCCACCACCAGGGGCGGACTGCCGTCCCGATCTTCCTTCAGCCCTGACAGGCGTTCCAGGGCCGAGAGCCTTTCGGTGAGCTTGTCGGGGTCGCTGGGCAGTCGGTCGTAGGGCAGGGCGTCGGTCTCCGGGTACAGCAGCACGGCGTCCGGATCGGCCGCCCAGGCACGCAGCTCGTTGGCGTACACACGCGCTTCGGAGGGCCGGCCAGTGATCAGCAGCATCGGTCGGCGCACGGCAGCGTGCAGCGCGGCCAGCGCGAAGGCGCGTGCCGGCGAGATGGCCGACAGGACCCGCGGGCCGGCGCCGCTCGGCGTGTGCAGCGACTCGACCAGATCTTGGAAGCTGGGATGCTGGCGGAGGGCGGCCAGAAGAGGATGCAGCCGCATTCGATGTGTTTACTTGTTGTAACGGTTCATCGCCACTGCCGCGCCGTGTTCTGCCCACTCGAGAGCGGCGTCGGTCGCCCGAAGGATCAGTTCGTCGATGGCGGCCTGCTCGTCGGCGGTGAACTCGCTCAGGACGTGTGAGGTTGCTTCACCCGGCGACGACTGGCCGATGCCGACCCGCAGACGGGCGATGTCTTCGGTCCGCAGGGTGGAGATGACCGAGCGCATCCCGTTGTGCGTCCCAGGGCTGCCGCGCTCGCGCAGCCGCAGGCGGCCGAAGGGCAGGTCCATCTCGTCGTAGACGATCAGGGCCTGGCGCGTGTCCAGCTTGAGGAAGCCGAGGAGATCACGTACGGCGGCGCCACTGCGATTCATGAACGTCTGCGGCTTCGCCAGCACGATGGTGCGCTCGCCGTGCGGGTGGACCACCGCGACGAAAGCCGCCAGCCCCTGCCGTTTGTCCTGCCAGCCGGCGTCGTAACGCCGGGCAAGCTCCTCGACGCACCGGAAGCCAAGATTGTGGCGGGTGTCGGCATACTCGGGGCCAGGGTTGCCAAGGCCCACGACGAGTCGCGTGCGAAGCGGATCGAGCCCCGCGATCGGCTCGGCGGAGCGCCGATGGAAGAGCCGCCGCAGTAACTCGGCAAGTTTCAAAGGGATCTAACGGCCACGGCTAGTGACACCTACGTTGGCTAGAGACGTGTCTTCCAAGGGGTCATAGCGGTTCCCCCTATCCATCGACACTACCGACGTCACGGGCCGCTCCCCCAAAAGAGCGCCCGCGCTCAGTAGGCGTTGCGATCGCGAATCACCGTCGACAGCGTCTTCAACAGGATCTTCACGTCAAACGCCAGCGACCATGTCTCCACGTAGAACAGGTCGTACTCCGTCCGCTCGACGATCGACGTTTGCCCCCGCAGTCCATTCACCTGCGCCCAGCCGGTCATCCCGGCTTTTTCCATGTGCCGCTCGCGATACCTGGGCACCAGGTTGGCAAACTGCGCCACGAACTCGGGTCGCTCGGGCCGTGGCCCGACCAGGCTCATCTCGCCCACGAGCACGTTGATCAACTGCGGCACCTCGTCGAGGCTGAATTGACGGAAGATCTGTCCCAGCCGGGTTCGCCGCGGGTCATTCGGCACCGCCCACACCGGCCCGGACTCGGCCTCGGCATCCGGCCGCATCGAGCGAAACTTGAGCATGTAGAACGGCTTGCCGTCGAGACCGACCCGCTCCTGGACATACAGCACCGGCGCCCGCGGCGATGTCAGCTTGACCAGCAGCGCCATCAGCAGGAACCACCACGAGAGCGCCACCAGCATGGTCCAGCTCACCGCCACGTCAAGTGCGCGCTTCAGGAAGCGCATCCAGCCGCGCAAGGTCACGTCGCGCACGCGCATCAACGGCAAACCGGTCAGCTCACTGGTCTCGACCTCGCGCGCCATGAGCTCGAAGATGTCGGGGAAGATCTTGATGTCGACACGCTGCTGGGTACACCCGGCGATCAGGTCCACCAGATCCGGGTGGCTGATGCCCGCCCAGGCGATGATGACTTCGCCGATGCCCTGCTCGCGGACGATGCGCGGCACGTCCTTCAGTCCGCCCAGCACCGGCTGCACCAGCTGACCTGGCGCCCCGTTGCCGATGAAGCCCACGATCCGATAGCCCAGCTCGGGCGCGTCCCGAATTTTGGCCTCGACCAGTTGCGCCTGCTCGCCGTCGCCGACGATCAGGACCCGCTCCAGGTCGCGCCCGCGCCGGTGGGCGTCGCGCCAGAGCGCGTCCAGCACGAGCCGCGTGAGCCAGACCAGCGCGATGGACAGCAGCGCCCAGTACACGAGCATCAGCCGCGGCGGCTCGAGCGCGCGATACACGAAAAACGTGACGCTGAGCGCCCCGAGCCAGCCGATCCCCACCGCCGCGGCCACCTGGTACAGCAGGTCGACGCGTCCGAATCCGCGGCGCGGAATATAGAGCCGCCGAACGGCGAACACGACCACGATGACCAGCACGCACAAGAGCGCAAGGTTGTCATACGTCGACGGTGGGTCCGTCGGCTGATCGGGTCGAGTGTCGGAGATCACGCGCAGGTGGTAGGCCAGCACGAACGCCAGCCGCAGCATGATCAGGTCGCCGACGAGCAGCGCGACGACGTACAGGGCCCGCATGCCCTTCAGACTGGCGGGCACGCGCGCCACGTTAGAAGCCCACGCGGCGTTCGGCTGGGCTGGTCAGCACGGTGCGACACATCGCCAGCCCCAGCGCGGCATAAATCGACGTTCGAACGACCCCTGTTAGCAGCGGATGGTACTGCGTCGCGTAATGCTTGCGATAGAACAGATCCATTGCACGAAAGAAATGAAAGTTCGTGCGCAATGCGCGTTGTCGACTGGAGGCACCATGCTGGTGCTGGACCACAATTGACGGTTCATAACGCACGGTCCAACCCGCCTGTCGTGCGCGCAAACACCAGTCGAGATCCTCACCATACATAAAGAAGCGCTCGTCGAGCATGCCGATGCGCTCGACGACCTCGCGGCGGACCAGCATGCAGGCCCCGCAGACCGAATCCACTTCGATGGCCAGGTCGGCATCGACGAACGTGAGGTTGTAGCGCCCGAACCGCGAGCTGGCCGGCAGCAGGCGGGCCAGACCTGAAAACCGGTAGAAGGACACGCTGGGCGTCGGAAACGACCGCCGGCAGGCGAGGTGCATGCTGCCGTCCGGCCGCAACAGCCTGGGGCCGATGATGCCCGCCTCCGGGTGCTCGCGCAGCTTGCGAAAGAGCGCGGCGATGCCGCCCGGCGGCATGCACGTATCAGGGTTCAGGATCAAAATGGCCTCGCCACGAGCGTGCGGCAGGGCCTGGTTGTTGCCGAAGGCGAAGCCACCGTTGCGTGGCGAGCGGATCAGCCGCACCCACGCAAACTCAGCAGCCACCATGTCGGCCGAGCCATCGGACGAGGCGTTGTCCACGACGAGGACCTCGATCTCCGGGCCCGCGTACGCGGAGATTTCAGCGCGTAGCGCCCTCAGGCAGACCCGCAGGTGCTCGCGCGTGTTGTAGTTCAGGACGACGACCGAGACGTCCATGCCCTGCGCACTCGCCAGCCGATGCCGACAGGGTAGCCGAGCATCTTGGCCACATCACCCGTGAGTCGAATCAGCGGTATCAGGCCGACCGCCAGCGCGCGGTCGGTCCAGGCAAGCTCCTTCACATCGAGCCGCAGATACGGTCGCCGCACGTAGCCCAGGCCGGCCAGGGCCAGCCACCACGCCCAGCGCGGGCGACGTGCCAGCACGAACGCGGCAAAGCCATACGTGGCGTAGCGGATCGCATGCCGCCGCGTCCACAGGCCGGCTTTGGCGTCGCCGCGGGCGTACAGGTAGTACTGCCTGAAGAAGGCCGCGAGCGATGGTCGCGGTCGAAACCAGGCAACACCCCGCGGCGCGAACGCAAACCGGCAGCCGCTCCGCCGCAGCGCCAGGTCGAACACCAGGTCCTCGCAATAGTCCAGCCACTCCGGATACCCGCCAACCCGCTGCCAGGCCGTGCGCCGGAACAGCACCGAGCGGCTCGAAGGCAGAAAATCCCGGGGTTTGACGTCGTGCAGGTCTGGGAGCGTGGTGGCGCCCAACGCGCGCTCGAAGGTCGAGCCCGGGTCGGCCCGGAAGAATCCGCTCACCACATCCACCTCCGTGGTCATCTCGCCTTGCAGGCGCTCCAGCCAGTCCGGCTCGAGCCGCACCCCCGCGTCGGTGACCGCGATGTACTCCGTCTCGGTCGCTCGAATCGCCAGGTTGCGACCGAGCGAAATATTCGCGTCGTCTGATTCGATGACCCGCAGCGGCAGACGCGCCGACCAGCGCTCCAGCACCGCGAGCGTCCCGTCCTTCGATCCGCCGTCCGCGACCACGATCTCGTCCGGCTGGCGCGTCTGCGCGGCAATCGAGTCGAACAGCGCGTCGAGCGTGCCCGCCTCGTTCAGCACGGTCACGATCAGCGCGGTGCGTTCTCGGGAGTCACTGCCGGCCACGGGAACACGCCTGCTTCTTTGGCCAGGTCGCCACCGTTGGCGACCGTGACCGTGCCCTGGGCGGCCCACGGCACGCCGACTTTCCAGTACTGCAGCGCCGCGCGTTGAGCTCGTACCACCACGCTCGTCTGGTCCTCCTGCGTTGCCACCGGCAAGCCGTAGTGGTCGAGCCAGTCAGGGTCTGCCAGGAACGCGCTCTTCAACGCTGGCGGAACCGCGTCCAGCAGTGCCACGTGGCGCGCCATGACGCCCGGAAATGGCAACCCTTTGTCGGCGGCGGTGTCCAGCGGAGGTGGGGTCTGCCGATAGACGGCCAGCCAGTTGTCCAGTCCGCGATCGTGCATCACGTCGAAGGTATTCAGGAACGCAAAGGACTTCTGATCCGGTCGCCACTGCAACACCGACTTCTGGAAAGCCTGGACGACGAAGCCATCCATGCTGAAACGTCGCGAAACCGGGTAGCCGAGCACGTCAGCACCGCCGAGGCTCCTGAATCCGGTCCACAACGGAACGCCGTCCTGGTCTGTCACCGAGAAGCCCGACATCGAGCCGTTGCCATTGGTCTGCGTGAAGAAGTGCCCACTGGGGACGTCGTAGTCGGCGGCGCGAGTGACCGTTCCGTTCGCGACCTGAATCGAGGACGAACCGGCCGCCAGGCTGAGCTTGCGCACCTCGTGCGGCGCCGATCCGCCCAGCAGCTGGTTCAGGTCAACCGTCGCCGATAGAGGCGCGCTCGCCCAGACATCCACGACCCCCGGCCTGGTCCACGTCAGGAACAGTTGTGCCGCCGCGCCCGCCTGAAAGCTGGCGGCCCCGGCGTCCACGTTCTTGCCGCCGAGCAGCAGGGCGTCGTCGGCGCGATATACGTAGCGCGCGCCGGTCTCCGGATCGTCGTCGAGCTTCACGGTGCCGGGTTGGCTGCCGGTGGTATCCAGATACTTGCGGAGCGCCGCCAACGCGCCGACGATCGGCTTCGGGGTGCCATCCACTTGAAAGGCGCCTAGCGTCCGCTCCCGCTGGTTGAACCCGGGCGGCATGTCGTTGAGCATCCACTTGGCGCCGCCTGCCGCGTGTTGCGCCAACAGCCCCAGCTCGATGGCGGTTTCGTCAAGGCTGGCCTTGTCCGCGTCGAGGCTGTCGGTGGCGTAGCCGAATTCGCTCAGCACGAAAGGCTTGCCCGCATGCGCCCGCTCGACACTGGTGAGCAGGCTCAGGTTGGCGCGGATGGAGGACCCGCTGGCACTCGGATAGCGGTGCAAGCTCTCGAAATCGAGCACGTCGTTAGCCGGCTGGCGCGCCAGAACGACGTCGACATGGTCGACGGTGACCGCGCGGGTAGGGTCGGCGGCCTTGATCGCGGCAAGCTGGGGCTGAATCCACGCTTGCAGGCTTTGATTCAACGCGGCGACCAGCGGCGCCCACTTCTGGCCGGCGGCGGCGTCCAGAAAATCCAGGGTGGTGCCGCCGTGGCCGTTGACCCACGCCGCGCCGTCGGCAAGCATCGCCCGGTACAGGCGCAAGTTGTTGACGTAAATGTAGGCGTCGTCGTCCGACAGTGTGCTTGGCACGCTTTTGACCCCGTCCTCGCTCGCGCGATAGTCGGCGAGCTGGTCGCGCGGCAGTTGCTCGCCAAATGCGTCGATCAGCCCGTGCTGCTGCAGCGGCACCGCCGCCGCGTACTTCGTGAGCGCCAGGTCGCCAAAGCGCGGCTCGTTTTTCAGGTCGAAGGCGAGGATGCCTGAACGGTTGCGGTAACGCTGAGCAATCTGGCCGCCGATGGCGCTGACCTTGCTCAGGTCGCGCTCGCCGTAGTCGTGCAACGATACGATGAGCTGGAGGTGGTGCGCTTCGGCGAGGTCGACCACCTTGTCGAGCTTGTCCCATTTGCCGGCGGCGATGTCCGCGGCCAGGCTGGCCTGGACGAAGATGCGCAGCACGTTGACGCCCGCGGTCTCGCTGGCCTTGCGAAAATCGGCGTCGATCAGATTGGGGTCGAACTTGTCGTTGTCCCACATCTGCCAGGCACGGTCCGCCGGGCCTTCGTAGTTCATGCCGGTGATAAAGAGCGGGGTGCCGTTGGGTCCCAGGAGCCGCTGTCCATCGCCCGAGGTCGCCGCCGACGCCGGCTGGCTGACGGTCGCGGTCAGCAGCAGTGCTGCCATCAAGGCGTTGCGCACCCGCCAGTTAACGGCGGGGTGCACATGGGGTTACCGCGCGACCTCTCCCAGAGGGAGAGGTGGTCGAACGCGCGGCGCCATTGATCCTCGACGTGCTCACCGCTCCATGTCCCGCAGCGCGTAGTACACCGGCTGCAGCGTGAAATCCGGGTCCGCCACGTGGAACCAGAACCAGTCCTGATCCTGGTTCGTGTAGTCCGCCCGCTTCCAGTACCACACAAACCCGACCTCGAGCCACGGCCACTGCTCCGCCGCGCGCTCGAACCCGCGCACCGTGTAGCGCGCCTGCAGCGAGGGCGTCACCCGCCCGTATACCTGGTACGCAGACGACGCCGGATTGACGTTCCAACCCATCTCGGTCGCCCACACGGGCACGTCGGCGTCGCCGTTGGCCACCATCACCTGGCGCACCAGCGTCGGCCGTGAAAACGTCACGTCCGTGACGTCGGTCCGCGGGTCGTCGGGACCGCCCCGCAAGCCGTACGCCTGCACGGCCAGCACGTCGAAGCTGCCGCGAATGCCCGCGTCGTAAAGCTGCTGCAGGTAGATCAGCTCGTTCAACGCGTCCGAGTTCTCCGTCAGCGTCGGGGCCAGCGCGGCCATCACCACTCGTGCCGAGGGGTCCGCGGCGCGGATCCGCTCGGCGGCGCCGCGCAGCAACCTCGCGTAGTCCGACGCCGAAGGCGGCCGATGGCCCCACTCGCTGGTCAGGTTCGGCTCGTTCCAGATCTGGTACGCCGCGACCCGGCCGCGATAACGCGCGGCAACTTCCGAAACGAAGTCGAAGTAGTCGTCGTACGCCATCGGCGGCGACAGGCCATCGGTCGCATCCGCGGGCAGCGCCCAGCGTGGGCTGGTGTCCAGCCGCAGCATCAGCCGCATGCCCGAGGCCGACGCTCGGTCGACGATGTCGTCGTACTTGGCCCACGTCGAGCTACCGAAATTGGGGTCGGTCGTCTCACCTTTCGCCACGGGCTCGATCTGTTCCCAGGGCAGCTCCTGCCGAATCCAGGTGACCCCGGCCGCGCGGAGCAGATCGAGGCTCTGCTGCCGCCGCGCCGGCTCGACTTCCTGCTCCAGAAAAACATTCATGCCCACGGCGGGCGCGCCCGCGCTGGCTTCAGCCGGCGCATGGCCGGCGGTGAGCGCGACCCAGCGGTGCCGCAGATCGATCGTCAGGGTATCCAGGGGGCCCGCGCTGACCGAGCTCAGCAGCCCAAGGAGCAGCACCGAGACCAGCGTCGCCACGCGCCAGGCGCCTCGCGCGGCCCCCGAAGGTTCAGCCACGCCGCACCTCTATGGGGTCAGCCACGCGTATGCCGCCCGTACCCGGTCGCGCATCGCCGCCCACGTGTACCGCTTCTCGACCTGGGCCCGCGCGTTGCACGCCAGGCGCTGTCGCAGCCCATCGTCCCGCAACAGCCGCCGCAGGCTGGCGACCCACTCGTCAGCTGATTCCGCCTGCACGTAGTGGGTCTCTGGCTCGGCTTCCAGCCCCTCCATCCCCAACCGCGTCGAAACGACTGGCAGCCCGCTGGCCATCGCCACCAGCGCTTTGAGTCGCGACCCGCCACCCGTGTGTACTGGGAGTACCAGCGCGGCGCAGCGCGCGAAATAGGGACGCTCGTCGGCAACGTAACCGGTCACCGCGATGCGCTGGTCGCGCTGGCCGGCCGCCACCAGCCACGCCGGCGGCGCGGCGCCGACCGCGAACAGGCGCACTTGACCCAGCCGGGCGAGCACGTCGCGGATGAACCATTCCAGCCCAGCCGCGTTCGGCCGGAAGTCGAGCTTGCCCACGAACAGGAGATTGGCCGCCTGGGCGTCGGAGGGAGCTCGAAACGCGTAATTGTCGACGTCAATCGCGTTGGGAATGACCCGGACGTTAGCCGGCGAGCCCGCGAGCGCGATGAGCTGGTTGGCGTCATGCTCCGAGACCGCCAGCGACAGGCGGCTGTGGCGCACCACGTGGCCCTCGAAGCGTTCCAGCCGCCGCCACTGGATCCGCGAATACAGTCGGCCGATCGGCGAGCCGTCCTGAGCCAGCCTCCGCTGCAGCAGGAACTCCGCGTTGTGCGCGTCATAGATCCACGGAAGAGTCGAGGCCAGCTCCAGGAACGCGGCCATCTCAATGCCCTCGGCCTGCACCGCGTCATAGGCGCGGTGTTGTAGTTGGCGCCGAACGGTTTCGGCAAAGTTCGTCGACCAGAGCCGCCGGGCCATGTCCGGCGCATCCGAGCGCAGCACGTCCGCCACACGCGTGAGCGTGCTCCGTGAGCTTGCTTCGGGGATCAGCGTGTCAACCTCGTGGTCCGCCGAAAGCAGGCCAAGCAGGCCCGCGTTGCGAATCTTCGCTCCGGCGTCCGCCGGCAGCGGCGGCGACGGCAGCAGCATCAGCAGCCTGCTCACGCCAGCAGCGCCTCGCGATAGACCTCCCGGGTCGCCAGGGCAGCGCGTTCCCAGGAGAATGTCGCCGCCCGCGCAAAGCCCTTTTGCCGCAGGCCGTCTGCCTGACGCGCGTCGGCCAGCACGGACACGATGACCTGCGCCCACTTGCCCGCGTCCTCGGGCGGCAGCAGCAACGCCGCGTCGCCCGCCACCTCCGGCAGTGGCCCCGCGTTCGAGCAGACCACCGGCGCACCGCACGCCATCGCTTCCAGAACCGGCAAACCGAAGCCCTCATACACCGACGGCAGCACGAACACGCCCGCGCGCGAGTACAGGGCGGCCAGATCATCCTGGTCGAGCGTGCCGAGAAAGCGGACCGCGCCGCCGAGTCCCGAACGCGCGTGAGCGGCAAAGATCGGTTCGTCGAGCCAGCCACGCCCTCCCACCACGAGCAGCTGCGCGTCGAGCTGACGTCGGACCTGGACGAAGGCTTCCAGTAGCACCGGCACATTCTTGCGCGGCTCCAGCGTGCCCACGAACAACGCGTATGGGCGATGGTCCAGGCTCAGGCGTGTCGCGGTGGACTGGAAGGCGCCCTCGTCGCGCGGAGCGTAGCCGGGCGCGGCCGCTTCAGGGACCACCCGCATACGCGCGGGATCGACACCCAGTAGCCGCACGGCGTCCGATGCGGTGCGCTGCGATACCGCGATCACCCGTTCTGCCTGGCGCACGCTCTCGCCGCAGGCGGCGTAGTACGCGCGCGACTGCGCGGTGTGCGTGGCGGGATACAGCAGGAATGCCAGGTCGTGCAGGGTGACCACGCTCCGCCACTTGCGCCAGGCCGGTGCGACGTGGTCGACCGAGTGCAGCAACGTCGGCCAGGGTGGCCGAGCCATGAGCTCCAGCGGCAGGCTCCAGCGCTCCAGGCGGTTGTGCGGCGGTGTGAAGACGCGTCGGCCTCCCACCCGCTGCTGCCGCGTGTGCCGGCCGCGCAAGATCAGGTAGCGTTCTGGGCCCTGCAGCTCGCTCAGAGCGTCCGTCAGCAGCCGTGCGTACTGGGCGATACCGGCGGCGTAGCCGATCAGCCGCGCGTCGATGGCGATGAGTGGGCCGTCTGTCGCCTGCGTCAAGTGCCGCGCGGAGCACGAGACGTGCGCGAGCGGGCATTCAGCTGAGGTCGCTTGTAGGGCGGCGCGTCGATGCGACAGACGGTCGAGAGGTCGGGATCGAGAAGGCGGGAGAGGATGCGCAGCTCCTGGCTCGGGCCGCCCGAGACCGGCGCACCGCGGTCCAGCGGCTGATTGGTGGTGATGACGGTCGGCAGCCGCGCATTGAAGCGGTAGTTGAGCAGCTGGAACAGCTTTTCCTCCGCCCACGGCGTGGAGGAGTGCGCGCCGTAGTCGTCCAGGATCAGGACTTCGGCGTTGCGGATGGCGTCGAAACCACGGTCATAAGTGACGTGGCTGTCGGGCGCGTACGTCGCTCGCAGGTAGTCGAGCAGGTCCGGCGCGGTCTTGAACAGCGTCTGCAAGCCACGCTCGTCGCGTTCGTTCTTGATCGCGGCGGCCAGGTGAGTTTTGCCGCAGCCGACGGCGCCTGCCAGGACCAGCCAACCTTTCGGGTCGTTCGCGAAGTTCAACGCGGCTTGCGCGGCGACCATGAGCGAGTGATTCGACGACAGGTCGAAGGTTTCGAACGTGCACGTCCGCAGTCCATCTGGCCAGAGATCGGTCAGCGAGTCGATGACCGAGTGATCGCTGCTGATGACGTCCACGCGCAGCACACGTCTGTCTTCGAGGCGCGCGCGAAGACGCTCGTCGAGCTGATCAATGCGCTCGTTGGTAGTAATGACCGTCGGCAGGTCGGCCGTGTAGCGGTGATTCAGGATTTGAAAGAGCTTCTCGCGCGCCCACTGCGTGCTGCTTTGTGTCCCGAGATCGTCGAGGATCAGCAGCGCCGCGGTCTTCACGGTTTCGAACAGCTCGTCGTAGGACACGTCGCTGCCGGGTGCGAACGTGGCGCGCAGATGATCGAGCAGGTCGGGGACCACGGAGAAGAACACCTCGCCGCCGAGTTCGATGCGTCGATTGGCGATGGCCGCGGCCAGGTGGGTCTTGCCGCAGCCCGGCGGCCCACTGAGCAGCAGCCAGGAGGGCGGGTCGTCCGCGTATTTGCGGCACCACTCCAGGGATTGCGCCAGCGCGCGCTGGTCGTCGGAGCTGAGCGCGCCACGCCCGCTCGGAAAGAAGTTGTCGAAGGTGCGATCGCCCAGGGCGCCGATCTGACTACGCCGCCGCAGTCGATCGCGAACCTCGCTCTGGCGACAGGAGCAGGTAATCGCTCGCCCAAAGTCTGGATCGCCCAGCGGCACGTCCTTGCGCACGAAGCCGAAGTCTTTGCAGATGGGACACGTCGGCTCGACCTCGGGCTCGGCAGGCACGTGGTCTTCGAAGCCGCTGGCCAGCCGCCTGGGCCGGACCCGTGCCAGGGCGTCACTCAGCGGCTGCATGCTCAGGCGCGAAAGACCTCGAGGTCGAGGAACTTGGTCGTGCGCTCGAGAAACAGCAATTGCACCTGGCCGGTGGGCCCGTTGCGATGTTTGGCGACGATGATGTCGGCCACGCCCTTCTTATCAGTATCCGGGTTGTACTTCTCGTCGCGATAAATAAAGAGGACCACATCGGCGTCTTGTTCGAGCGAATTGTGGACGACCATCCCGTTGGCGACAAAATTGTGCGTGCCCGGCACGGACATGTCGTACACGTCTTCTTCGCCATCTTCCTCGATGGACGTTATTTCATCCCAATACACATCCGAGCTCGCGATTGCCTGCAGGTCCTCAGCGTGCAAGATACGCGCGTAATCGGCAAGCAAGGCGCGGCTAGGCGCAAACCGAAAATGCGAGGCGCCTCCGTAGGAAGTCCCTCGCGCCACGGTCATGGCGCGCTGGCTGAAACGCCGGTCCCGCATTCGTGACCTGACGACGGCCCAAACCTCCCGCGGAATAGTGTCTACATTGGTGTTCGATTTCAAGCCATGCTCGAGCTCGACCACCTGCGCAAGCGCACTCACCCTGTCGCCGAATCCACCGATGCGCTCAGCGAATTTCTGGCGATCCAGACAGCCCGCTAATGAGACGTGGTAAGCAGGGTCATAGCCAGCTTTAGTTGCGGTGCGAATTGTGGAGCCTATTTCCAGCCGCGACAGCAGATGTTGCACGTCGGTCGCCAGACCGTAGCTGGACGTCGCGTAGTAAATCGCCGCGCGCCGGCGACCCTGGTCCGAGCGCGTATAGATTGATCCGTCCGTTGCCCACAGGTGCCATTTGCTCGCGCCGGCCGTCAGGTACAGGTGGGTCCACGTTGACTGTGCGACGCGACGGCCGACGATGCCAAAGGCGTCGAGAGCGGCGAGTTCGACGGCGTTCAGATTAGCTTGAGATGCGCTCGTGTAGTGAATCGGCTGCCTGCTGGCGTAACAGCCATCTCCGATCAAGTGGGCCAGGAGGACGACCCGCGAATCATCCCAACGTGCGGGCTTCGAGGGCTCGGGGTGCTTGCGCGGAATCGCGACGCGGTCTCCGACACGCAGCTCTTCGAGCTCGGTCCATCCCCAGAGAGTCCGGAACTTGTGATTGCCGGTTGCTCGAATGGCGCGTCCCGAACGTGTCTTGAGCTTTCTCACCGGCCGGTGCCCCGTGCGCCAGACCCTGCTTGCGTGGCCAGTCGTGAGCCGGAGACCGTCCATCGTCAACACTTCAGGCGTTTGGCCTTCAAGTGAAGCAATTGGCACCAGTTCGCCTGAAGCCAGTGCCACACGCGTATCGCCTGCCAGGCAACCGCTCTCTCGCAAGTCAGACAGTTGTGGAATGTGGGGCGTACGCTGCTCGACAGCTCGGCTGAGCTGGCTAAGCGCAAGCACCGGCACGCGCAGCTCGCGGGCCAGGGCTTTCAGCGCACGCGAGATCTGGCCGATCTCCTGGACTCGACTCTCGCCGCCGTCGGTCGCGACCAGCTGCAGATAGTCGACGATGATCATGTCCAGGTTGTGCTCGCCCGCCAGCCGGCGGGCTTTGCTGCGCAGCTCCATGATCGGGATGGACGGCGTGTCGTCGACCCAGATGGGCGCTCTGGCCAGGTGATTCATGGCCGCGTCAAGCTTGCGGCTTTCCTGCTCATTCAGGTGCGCCGACCGAATCCGCGGCGAGTCTACCCCACTTTCCATACTCAAAAGCCGCGAAGCCAGCTGCTCGGCCGACATCTCGAGCGAAAACACGGCCACGGTGGCGTGGTGCTTGACCGCCGCGTTGACCGCGAGGTTCAGAGCGAATGAAGTTTTGCCGACAGACGTCCGGGCCGCCAGGATGATCAGGTCGGTGCGTTGGAAGCCGCCCAGCAGTTTGTCCAGGTCGGCGTAGCCGGTTGGGATGCCGTAGCGGGTGGCTTCGCCCTCCTGGAGCGCTTCGATCTGCTCCATGTACTCGGCGAGCACGTCTTCCAGGGAGCGAAAGTCGCGCGTGACGCGCTTTTCGGAAATCGCGTAGATCAGTTGCTCGGCTTTCTCGAGCAGGGTCTCGGGGGCCAGGTTGTCGCGATACGCGAGCTCGGCAATCGTCTGCGCGTGGGCGATCAGCTGACGCGCGATCGACGTCCGCTCGACGATGCGGCCGTAGTACTCGATGTACGCCGCGCTGGGGGTCGCGAGGTTGACCTCGCTCAGGTACAGCATCCCGCCTGCGGCTTCGTGCGTCCCTTGCTGGTAGAGTGTGTCGCCGACGCTGTGATAGTCGATCGGCTTGCCGTCGGTGAACAGCGTGAGCATGGCGCGGAACACGTGCCGATTGCGCATGCCGTAGAAGTCCTCGGGCTTCAAAAAGTCCGAGACGCGGACGATGCTCGGCGGATGCTTCAGGATC
This sequence comes from Chloroflexota bacterium, assembly GCA_019247515.1. GTDB lineage: Bacteria > Chloroflexota > UBA6077 > UBA6077 > CF-72 > CF-72. The sequence continues at coordinate 40,070 of JAFAOS010000523.1, forward strand.
GAGCCGAGCACCGCTTCCTCTGCTTGGAGGCTGTGCGGCGGCAGGCTGAGGTCGCGCTCCTCGGCGCGCGCCTCGCCGGCGAGAGACTCGAGATCGCTATCCAGGCGCTCGACAGCCATACTGCGCGTTGCCCGGGAGAACTCAGGCCCCGCCGACGGCGCGCACGTCGATCGTCACCGAGGCCGTGACCGAGCGATGCAGCCGCGCCGACACCGTGTAAGACCCCACCTGCCGCACGGGCTCGGCGATCTCGAGATCGCGGCGCTCGACCGACGCGCCAAGCTGTTTCTGAATGGCCGTGGCGACGTCGGCGGTGGTCACGGAGCCGTACAGCCGCCCCTGGGAGCCCGCCTTGGCTTCGATCACGACCGGCTGCGCCTCCAGGCGCTCTTTCAGCGCGAGCGCCTCCTTTTCTTCTTCAGCCGCATGGCGCGCGGCCACCGCCTGCAAGTCGGCCACCTGTTTGAGCGCGCTGCTGGTCGCGACGACGGCCAGACCACGCGGGATGAGGAAATTGCGGGCGTAGCCGTCGGCGACCTCCTTGACCTGACCCGCTCTGGCGACGTCGGCGACGTCCTTCTTGAACAGAACCTTCATGCAAACGGCCTACGCTCTTTTCAAGGATAGAACAGATGTGCTACGCTGACCAGCGCGCGTCAGCCGGGTCTCTCGGCGGATAGGCCGCCACGATGCGGCCGGCGAGCGCGCGCCGCGAACGCGGGCACCTCCTGCGGTGTGGACCGGAATGCTACGGCCGGGTCCGCGGTCCGGGCGAAGAGTGCCGGCAACCGCCGTGTGTCTCAGTTTCGTGGCGGCTCCGTGACCCGCCGCCGCTTGACAGAAACCGGCGGTCGTCCGGCTGCGCGTTGGCCTGATCCAGCAGCGCGTCGAGCGCGGGTCCGAGGTCGAGTGTGGCCTCGAGCAGCCAGAGCAGCTCGAGCAGCTCGCGGGTCAGCGTCTCGTCCCAGACCAGCGGACCGATGCCATCGAGCGGAGATTTGCCCGTGCGCCGCACGCGCCGTCGCAGCCAACCGTTCACCACGCGGTAACCCGACACGGCGTAGTCCCATACCGCCTGACTGACGGGTCCGATACGCCCCCCGCCCAGCAGGACGCACTGGCTACAGGCGGCGTACGCATACGGCGCTGGGTACTGGCGGCCAATCTTGTCGAGAACCGCCGCGCGGCCCTGCTTGACGTGTCGATAGGTGTGGATCCCGATCAGCTGTTCGCCCAGTGCAACGCCGCGTCGAAAGGTCTCCGCGTCGACCAGCACCGGCACGCGTGGCCCAGGCGTCCGCAGCTCCTCCGCGAAGCGCCGCGTGTAGCTGGGCGCCGACAGCAGCGCGTAGCAGTACGCCATCAACTCGGGCGCACCGACCTCGAAGCCGTAGCGGTCGGAGAGCCGAGCGAGCCACGCCTCTGAGACATTCGCGCGGGAAGACTCGGCGTCCAGCCATAACGGGATCACGCCACGCGCCCCGAACGAGCCGCGGAACTGATCGAGGTCGGGGACGAACCTGGTCGCGACCGCGGCCGGACCCGGCCCGAGCACGTTGGTCAGCATGCTGGTCAGAAATACCTGTCGCGGGCCCGCGACGCGCCACAGACGCGGCCGCATGAAATCGCCCAGTCGCGCATCGGCTAGCACCCAGTGGCGGTCGAACGGTCGGTATGCGTACCGCGCCGGCTCGGGACACTCGGCATCGGACCCAAGCGTCGCCAGCGGCGGCACGCGCGGCGCCTGCCCGAGGAGGTCGGGTGGCGCCGAGTCGACATCACGATCGCGGGTCGGTCCGAAGGCGCCGCGCCGCTCGTGGGCGGGAAGCGCCAGGAGCCGCCGCCAGCGTGCGCGCAGCACGTCGGGCGTGGTGCCGATGGGCCAGGTGCGCTTGAGCTGCGCGCCTGAGAGCTGCCATGGGAACAGGTCCGTGAGCGCCGGCCAGGTCCAGTAATCCGAGCGCGGCGCGGCGTGCAACACGTCGCCCCAGCCGCCGGGTACGGTCTGCCAGGTGAGGTCGCCAAGTTCGACCACGTCCGCGAGGCTGGCCAGCTTCTGCTCGGTCTCACCTGAGAGGCGCGTGTAGTGGACCGTCGCCGGGGACGACTCACGCGGGTCGCCATACCGCACCCCGAGAGCGATGGCAACCGGGGTGCGAATCGGGAAGACATTCGCCGACGCCCGCGCGGCGCGCTGATCGCCTTCCAGGTCGATCAACCACAGCTCGTCCAGCACCCGTCGGAGCTCCCGGCGCATGCCGGCGAACGCCGGCCCTCGCAAGTAGGACGCCGCGGTCACGAAGCAGACAATGCCTGAGCCACGTCGCGCTTCGAAGGCGGCCCGCAGCGCCCAGCGCCAGAAGTAGACGTAATCGTTGTACAGATTCTTGCGGTGGACACCGCTCGCGCCATCGCGGAAATCCTCGAGGCTGACGCCCTCGTTGCGGACGCCGCGGCGGTAAGGCGGGTTGCCAATCACCACCAGGCACTCGGCCTCTTCCGAGACGTGGGCCCCCAGCGCATCGCCCTCTATGACCGCCAGTCCCCGCGCTCGGGCGACCGCCGCGGCGCCCGGCAACGCCTCCCACAGGCGCAGTCGCGCATCACCGGCCAGCGCCTGGACGGCCAGCGGATAGGCGCCCGCCCCGCACGCCGGGTCGACGACCAGCACTCCTGGGTCGCCAAACCCACGCGCGCAGCCGAGGCGTTGGCGCAGCACGTGCTCAACCAGCCGCACCTGCGTACCGACGACCTCGCGCGGGGTGAAGTACACCCCGTGGGCCCGTCGAACCTCGGGCCCGCACGCCCGAAGAAACTCTCGCTCAGCGTCCAGGTATGGGACTCTCCAGGACCACGTCCAGCAGGAACGGACCGCCACGGTGCCCCATGGCTTCTTCCAGCGCCGTCGGCAGCTCCTCCGGATTGTCGATACGCCGCGAAGGTACGCCCATCGCCTCCGCCATCCGATCGAACCGCAGCTCTGGCTCGGTCAGGTCCATCGCCACGAACTCGCGCCCCCGGGCGGCTTCGCCCAGGTACTCGAGCATGTTCAGCTTGAGGATCCGATAGGCGCGATTGCTGAGCATCACGTACGTCACCGGAATCCGGTGATGGGCAGCGGTCCACAGCGCGGTGATGCTGTACATCGCGGCGCCGTCCGAACAGATGCCGACGACCTTCTTGTCCGGACGGGCCAGCGCGGCGCCCAGCGCGCCCGGCAGACCGGGCCCGATGCCGCCTCCGCGCACCTTGACGAGTCGCGCCGGCTCCTCGGGCGCGATGGCCATCTCGACGTGTTTGCCGTTGGTCACGCCTTCGGAAAACACCATGCCGTTTTCGGGCAGCACCTGCTTGATCTCGTGCATCAGACGCGGGCCACTGATCGGCGACGCGTCCCAGTTGCCTCGCGTGCTGGCCCAGTAGCGTTCGGTGGCCTGCGCAACGCGCGCCTCCGCCTTCGCCCGTCGATCCACGGCCGCTTGCTTGACCGCGCCGCTCTGGCGTTCCTGGATCAGCTCGCTGAGCTCCGCCAGTCCAGCTTTCGGGTCGCCAAGCAGCGCGATGTCCGGCCGCACGTTCTTGCCAAGCTCGTGAGTAAAGCAGTCGAGCTGGACCAGCCGCGTGTTCTTGCCGAGGACCGGCGCCTCGGGCTCGGGGAAAATCAGTTGAAAGACGGGCGCCCCCACCACGAACAGCACGTCGCAATCGGCCACCGTGGCGCGCAGGTTTCGGGGCGAGACGAAGTCGACGCTGCCCATGTAGAGCGGATGGCAGGCCGGCACGTTGAACTCTGAGGCGTAGCATTCGAACATCGGCGCCCCGAGCAGCTCCGCGACGCGGGTGACCTCCGGTTGCGCGTCCGACAGATTGACCGAGTCGCCAACCATGAGCATGGGCCGCTCGGCCTTGACCAGGACGTCGGCCAGTTCGGCCAGCCCCGCGGCGTTCGGTCGCGCACGCCAGTTGGTGTACGTCGTGGGCTCGATCTCGACCTCGGCCTCATGGTCCAGGATGTCCATTGGCAGGCCCAGGAAGACCGGTCCCTGGGGCGGTTCGGCGGCGATCTTGAACGCGCGTCGCAGCGCGCGAGGAATGTCGTGGGCGTGCTCCACCTGGGCGGACCACTTGGCAATAGGCCTGGCCATGTCGACCAGCGGCCCCGACAGATGCGGCTCCTGGAGCAGCACGCTGCTCGGCGACTGCCCGGCGAAAACCACCAGCGGCGTCTTGCCAATGCGCGCGTTGTGCATCATCCCCAGCGCGTTGCCGAGCCCCGGCGCAATGTGGACTTCGACAAACGCTGGCCGACGGGTGATCCGCGCATACGTGTCAGCCATGGACATCGCGACGCCCTCGTGCAAAGCGAGCATGAACTCGATTTGCGGGTAGTCCTGCAGGACGTCCATGAAACCCTGTTCGGTGGTGCCTGGATTACCGAAAATGTGCTGCACGCCATCGGCAATCAGCTGCTCCATCAAGGCGCGCTTGCCCGTCATTCGAGACACGCCCGACAGCGTATCAACCCAGGGCGGCCAAGACGCCTGGCACGCAAGGTGCTTTCTCTGGCCCTGTACAAGGAGGTTCAGAGAACCAGACTTATGTTGTGGGCCCTAGTAGTTCTGCTCCTGCTTTTGTGGATTGGCGGCTTCGCGTTCAACGTCGCCGGTTCGCTGATTCACCTGTTGTTGGTCGTGGCCATCATCGTGGCCCTTTACAACCTCTTCGTCTCGCGCGGCAGGACCGCCGTCTAGAGACTAAACCGGCTCGGTCCCGTCAGTCACCGTACTGGCGAGGCCCGACGCGAACCTGGGTAAGGGGATGAGGTTGGCCGCTCCAGGCCGCTGCCTGTAACGCGGCAGCGGCAGGACCACTCCGTCCGCTTGAGCGCCGCCCAGAAAGATCTGTTCGAGCTCATCCCCTTCCACGGTTTCGTCTTCGAGCAAGCGCGCGGCCAACGCATCCAGGACCGTTGCGTGCCGGGTGAGAATTTCCTCGGCCTGCCGCATACCGGTCTCGATCAGGCCGCGCACTTCCGCGTCGATCGCCTCGGCGACTCGCTCCGAGTAGGGGCGAGTCTCGCCCTGCGCGCCGATGTACCCGCTGCTCTCTTGATGTCCGAGTGCCAGCGGCCCGAGACTTTCGCTCATCCCGTACGTCGTGACCATGCCCCGGGCGATGTTCGTGGCTTTTTCGATGTCGTTCGAGGCGCCCGTGCTGACTTCGCCGAACACCAGCCGCTCGGCCACCCAGCCCCCCAGGGCTGAGGCAATCATGGCCTCGAACCCAGCGCGCGTCATGTACTGCCGGTCTTCTTCGGGCAGAAAACGCGTGTAGCCACCCATCCGCCCGCGGGCGACGATGGTCACCTTGTGGACGGCATCGTGGTTCTCGCTGAAGCGACCCACAACCGCGTGGCCGCCCTCGTGGTACGCCGTTCGTCGCAGCTCCAATTCGGAGATGACGCGCGCCTTTTTCTGCGGGCCGCCGATCACGCGGTCGATCGCCTCGTGCAGCTCGCCCATCGTGATCGCCTTGCGGTTGCGCCGCACCGCGAGGATAGCCGCTTCGTTCACCAGGTTGGCCAGGTCGGCGCCCGAGAAGCCCGGAGTCGAGCGCGCGAGCGTCGCGAAATGGACACGGCTCTCGACAGGTTTGCCTCTGGCGTGCACCTCCAGGATGGCCGTTCGCTCTTTGACGTCCGGATTCGCCAACGTCACCTGCCGGTCGAAGCGACCTGGCCGCAACAGGGCCGGATCGAGCACGTCCGGGCGATTGGTGGCGGCGATGACGATCACATGGCTGCTGCCCTCGAAGCCGTCCATTTCGACCAGGATCTGATTGAGAGTCTGCTCGCGTTCGTCATGCGCGCCGGTCGCGTGCCCACTGCTCCGCTTGCGCCCAACGGCGTCGATCTCGTCGATGAAGACGATGGCCGGCGCCTCGCGTTTGGCCTGTTGGAAGAGATCGCGGACACGGCTGGCGCCCACGCCGACGAACATCTCCACGAATTCCGAGCCCGAGATGCTGAAAAAGGGCACCCCCGCCTCGCCGGCAACCGCGCGGCTGATCAGCGTCTTGCCCGTACCGGGCGGCCCGACCAGTAACACACCTTTCGGGATGCGCGCGCCCATTGCCGCAAAGCGTTCAGGCGACTTCAGGAAGTCGACGAGCTCGAGCAGCTCTTCCTTGGCTTCGGCCGCGCCCGCCACGTGTTCGAAGCGCACGCTCTGCGCCCTGCCGACGAATCGCCGCGCGCGGCTGCGGCCGAACCCCAGGCCAGGTCCGTGGGCGCCGCGCCGCATCGACATGATGAGCACGCCCGCGACCAGGACGACCAGCATCGTCGGCAAGATGCCGCCCCAGTCGACGGGCGCCTGATCTTCGACCGTGTAGGTCAGCGCGCTCAACTGGTCCCCGGTCACACCCAGCATGCCGAGCATCTGGGGCACCGACGCCTCGCGATCGCGAATGAAGACATATTCCGCGTCGTCCGTCTGCAGGTAGACGCGATCGGGGTAGACGTCGAGGCTGCGCGCCTGGCCGCCCTTGATCAGCGCCGCGGCCTGACTCGCGGCCACCGGCTGCGCCGCATTGTGCGCCGTCAAGCGCGACAGGTTGCTGACGATGATCAGCGTCAGGACCAGGCCAACGAGCGTCACGAGGCATGCGATACGAACGATCGGGCGGGCAAACAGGGCAAGCAGTCTCTTCATTCAGGTCGACGGAGTCTGACGTGTTGCACGCCAAAAACCAAGGAAAAACACGCCAGCATGCCGCTTCGAGTGGAACACTGTTGAAGAAAGGGACCCCATGAGCGAACCCACCCGCGTCGATTTCTACGCCGACCCGCTGTGTCCGTGGTGCTGGCGGACCGCGCTGTGGCTCCGTGACGTCGCCAGCCGTCAGCCGATCAGCATCAACTGGAAGCTGTTCAGCCTGATGCTCGTAAACCATCCGGACGATTACACCGACGAACAGTATGCAAAGTGGTTTGCGCTCTGCCGCGTGCTTCTCGTCGCCCGGCGGCACGCCGGCAACGCGGCCGTCGAGCGCCTGTACATGAGCCTCGGCGACACGATCCACGGTGAACAGCGCCGCGACGAGCTAGCCAGTGAAGCCGGCGTGGTCCGCTGCCTGGAGCGCGCCGAGCTTCCCGGGTCGCTGTATCGCGAAGCGTTGGCCGACGAAAGCACCGAAAAGGACCTGCTCGACGAGCACCGTGCCGCGCGAGATCGACTCTCGGCCTTTGGCGTCCCGACGCTGGCGCTCGAAGGCTCGGAGATCGGCATCTTCGGGCCGGTCATCGAGCCGCTGCCCACCGGCGCGGATGCCGACACGCTGTGGGAACACGTACGCTGGATGCTCGAGCAGCCCTACTTCTGGGAAGTCAAACGCGAACGGAAGGTCAAGCTCCAGCCGTTGCACGCGCAGGACTGACCTCTCGGACAACTGTCGAGTGCGAAAGGACCTCAAAGCAGTGGCCGATACCAAACTCAAGGTGGGCGATGCCGCGCCTGATTTCGATCTGGTGTCCGATCAGGACACCCATGTGAAGCTCAGCGAGCAGCGCGGCAAGCGCGTCGTCCTGTTCTTTTATCCCAAGGACGACACCCCGGGCTGTACCCGTCAGGCGTGCGGCCTGCGCGACAACTTCGCCAGCTTCCAATCCAACAATACGCTGGTCTTCGGCGTCAGTCCGGACAATCAGACGTCGCACCAGGCCTTCAAGTCGAAGTTCAGTCTGCCCTACCCCCTTCTGGTGGACGAAGGCCACAAGGTGGCCGAAGCGTACGGAGTCTGGGGCGAGCAGCAGCGCAACGTTCGCAGCCACTTCGTGATCGACGAACAGGGCAAACTGGCCGACGTGCAGGTGCAGGTCACCCCCGAGGAGAGCGTCTCGCGCGCGGTGGGCGCGATCGCCGGCTGATCCTATTCTGGACCAGTCTTCACCGGCAGCCCGTGGGCAATCCAGCCCGAAAACGAGCCTGGGCAGAGCTGCGCGCCAGTGATGCCCGCCAGCTGCATGCCGACGAGGTCGACGCACGCGCTGACGCCTGAGCCGCACGAGACGACAATTGGCTTGCCGTCCAGCACGCCGAGGGCCATGTAGTAGTCGCGCAGCTCTTCGGGGGTCCGAAAGAAGCCAGCCTGCAGCTGGTCGCCGGACGGCGCGTTGATGGCGCCGGGGATGCGCCCCGCCACGCGGTCCACCGGCTCGACGTCGCCGCGCCAGCGCTCGGGCGCCCGCGCGTCGAGCAGGTGGACTGACCCGTCCTCCAGCGCGCGGTGCAGGCTTTCGACATCCATGACGTCGCCCGGGCGTGGCCGGCTGATGAAGCTGCCCGGCGGCGGACGCGTACCCTCGCCTACTTCGGGCGTGCCGCCGGCTGCGAGCCAGGCTGGATAGCCGCCATCCAGAATCGACACCCGCGTGTGCCCGAAGTGGTGCAGCAACCACCACAGTCGCGGCGCCCCCGAGCCGCCGTCGTCGTACGCGATGACCCACGTGTCTTCGCCTACACCGGCCCGCGTCATGGCCGCCGCGAAGTGCTCCGCCTCGGGCAAAGGATGCCGCCCACCCCTCCCCGGCGCCCCGGCCAGGTCGGCGTCCATGTCGACGAAGACCGCGCCAGGAATGTGCCCCGCCACGAACATGCGCCGCCCCGCGAGCGGATCGCCGAGCTGCCAGCGCACGTCCACGACGCGCGCCTGCGCCCGACCCTGCTCGAGCTCCTTCACGCCGACCAGGAGGTCCACCGCCGCCGCCATACGCCTCATGCTATTCAGGTGCTGGTGCTCAGTAAACGTCCTCGTGGGTGCCGACATCTAGCAACGTGATCACGTCGGCCTTCCAGGTAAAGACGAAGCGACCGTCGTAGGCGTAACTGCACGCCCAGCGCTGGCCGGCTTCGAGCTTGTGGGTGCGCAGCCGCGGGTCGCGGGGGTTGGCGGCAAGCCAGCGAAGCGCCCGATCGACCGCGCTCCGGTCGGCCGCTCCGAGTTTGCGATAGCGTCGGCGGAAGTTTGACCTTCGGTCAAACCGCGGCATTCAGGTCGGCGATCAGGTCCTCGATGTTCTCGAATGGCTCCGACGGCTGGTCTTCGGCGGCCTGCAGCAGGTCCTCGTACAGCTCCCGACTCTGGGCCTTCAGCCGCTTGATCTCGGCTCCGAGCGCGTCCCAGGCCGCGGAGCTGACCAGGTAGCCGATGATCTCGGAACTGGACAACACCGCGATCGGCTCATCGCTGCCGGCCTTGAGCAGCTCGAAGACACGAGATGCCTCAGCGCCGCGCAGCTTGCTCACATTGGTGGTACGCATGCTCAGATTTTACTGCATATCTCTGAGTAACCTTCCGAGCCGATGCGCGGTCGCTGCGTGGCCGCCGACGCTTGAAACGGGGAGCCGACGAAGGGATTCGAACCCCCGACCCATGCTTTACGAAAGCATTGCTCTACCCCTGAGCTACGTCGGCGCGGAGTGGCGGTCCAGTATAGCAATCGGGGCGCGGCCAGAATCTCGGGGCAACTTGCTCGTCGGGGGCACACGGAACCGCAACTTCGGCCAGGGGACGATCAACACCTGAACGGGCGATCAGTGGCTGCCTGGCCGCGGGATCTTCAGCGTCTGGCCGATCTGCAGCTTCTGCGGGTCGGCGATGTTGTTGTAGGCCATCAGGTCGTCGGTTCGGACACGGAACTGCTGGGCGATGCTGGCGGGGCTGTCACCCGCTTTGACCACGTAGGTCTGCTCCCCCACGGTCGGACTCGGCTCGGGCGTCGGCGGCGGCTCGACGGCGACGGCGGTCGGCGTCGGCGGCGTCGCCAGCGCCGCGACTCGGCCAGGGCCCGTGGCCCAGTTCAGGCCGATGTACAGAAAGGCCGCCAGGCCCAGGACGACGACGATGAAGCCGATGACGTACGGCATCTGGCGGCTCTCGCGGCGCGCCTGAGTGCCGTAGACCGGGTGGCGATGCTCGGCACGCGGGAACGCGTATCCCCGCCGCGTCGACTGGGGCCGTTCGGCGGAGCGGCTCGCCCGTCGGCGATCACGTCCGTTGGATGGAGCGCGGGGGTCCATCGCTTCGCTTCGCGATGATAACGGCCGGTCGAGGTTGGAATGACGGTTGGCGAAGGCCCTCACCCCGGCCCTCTCCCAGAGGGAGAGGGAGCCGACCTGGCTCACCTCGGCCCTCTGGCAGACGGAGAGGGAGACGGCCTGGCTCAGTCTTCGCGGTCGAGCTCGAAGGCGGCGTGCAGCACGCGTACCGCGTCCTCGGCTCGGTCACGCGGCACCACGCACGTGATGCGGATGTCCGAGGTGCTGATGATGTTGATGTTGATGTTGGCATCGGCCAGCGTGCCGAACATGCGCGCCGCGTAGCCGGGGGCGCTCTGCATGCCGGTGCCCACGATGCTCACCTTGGCCAGGTCGTCGGCAGTATCGATCGACGCCGCGTGGATGCGCGGCGAGATCGAGCGCGTGATCTCCAGCGCACGCTCCAGGCTGCCCCGCGAGATGGTGAACGACAGGTCGGTGGTGCCGTCGGCGCCGCTCGACTGCGCGATCGTGTCGACGCTGATACCCGCCTGGGCCAGCGGTTGGAAGATCGCCGCGGCGACCCCCGGCCGGTCTGGCACGCGGACCAGCGTGATGCGGGCGACGTCCAGGTCGTGGGCAATCCCCCGCACGTTCTTGCGAATTTCCATGGGCATGGGCAGGTCTCCGTCGCGCTGGATCTGGATTAGAGTTCCGGGCTCGTCGACGAAGGACGAGGCCACGTGAATGGGCATCTCGTACAGCTCGCCGAGTTCGACCGCCCGCGGGTGCATGACGCGCGCACCCAACTGCGCGAGCTCGAGCATCTCCTCATAGCCAATACTGGCCAGCTTGCGGGCGCCGGGCACCACCCTTGGGTCGGCGGTGTAGATGCCCTTGACGTCGGTGTAGATGTCGCAGCGCTCCGCGCCAAGCGCGCACGCCAGGGCGACGGCGGTCGTATCCGAGCCGCCGCGGCCCAGGGTGGTCACGTCCTGGTCGTCGGTCACGCCCTGGAAGCCGGTAACGATCACCACCTTGCCGTGGCGCAACTCGGTTGAGATCCGCTCCGGGTGAATGTCGGTAATGCGCGCTCGGGAAAAGACGCGCGTGGAGCGGATGCCCGCCTGAGCACCCGTGAGCGAGACCGCTGGCTGATGCAGGTCGTGCAGCGCCATAGCCATCAGCGTGGCACTGACCGTTTCGCCAGTTGACAGCAGCAGGTCCATCTCGCGATCGTCCGGGCGGTCGGCCACCTGGTACGCCAACTGGATGAGCTCGTCGGTGGTGTCGCCCATGGCCGAGACGACGACGATCACCGAACGGCCTGAAGAGGCGGTGCGGGCCACACGCCGCGCGGCGGCGCGAATGCGCTCGGCGTTGGCCACCGACGAGCCGCCGTACTTCTGCACCAGCGGTCGCCTCAACTCAGGCCACGACATGCGCGCCCCGCTCCGTGAGATTCAAGCGGAGAACCTTGCCCTCGACCTCCTCCTGGCGCGCCGCGGCGCCGAATGCGTGGGCAACGGCCTCAACGCAGGCCTCCGAGGCGCACAGCGCCAGCACGGTTGGACCCGCGCCGGACATGAATGCTCCGAGTGCACCTGCCTGCATGGCGGCATCCAGAAGCGTAGCGCCGGCCGGGAACAGCGGCAGGCGATACGGCTGGTGGAGACGATCGCGGGTGGCCTCGGCGAGCAGGTCGGCGCGGCCGGCTGCCAGCGCCGCGACCAGCAGACTGGCGCGCGACACGTTGAAGACCGCGTCGGCGTGAGCGACGCTGGCCGGCAGCAGACCCCGCGCGTGGTGCGTTGCCACACCCAGGTCGGGGATGAAGCCCACGGCGGTCAGCCGCATGGCCACCCTGACTGGCGATTGAATGACACGGCCGTCGTCCAACTGCAGGGTGACGCGCATGCCGCCGAGGACGCACGGCACGACATTATCCGGGTGACCTTCGAGCTGGACGGCGAGGTCCAGCACCGCGGATTCGTCCAGGGGATTGTCCAGGCACTGATTGGCGAAGAGCACACCACACGCGATGGCGGCCGCGCTGCTGCCCAGCCCACTGCTGAAGACGATGCGATTGGTACAGCGCAGCTCGAAGCCCGGGTACCTGGCGCCCACCAGCCCGTACGTCGCGCGCGCCGCGCGCAGGATCAGGTTCGAACCATCGTCGAGGGCGAGTCGCCCAGGCGTGGCGGTGACCTCGTTCCACAGGTCGAGCGCCAGGCCCAGACAATCGAAGCCCGCACCGAGGTTGGCGCTCGTGGCGGGCGCACGCACGACGATGGACGACACGGAGCGTTAGTGCGGCGTGAAGGTGGTGGACCAGGACAGCTGTTGGTCGTCGGCCTGGGTGTAGACGTGCACGGTCACCGGGTAGTTCGGCGTCGCGCCGCCGATGTTGAAGGTGATGTTCGCGGCACCCGAAGGATCTGTCTTGACGGTGCCCGTCGCCGGCCAGCGCTCCTGAGTGGTGCGGTACTCGACAGACGCCCAGACGTCGTAGTTCGCCAGCGGCTGGCCATCGCGCCGCAGGTGGACCTGGACAGTTTCGGGCGTGTTCTGGGCGGGTGTCGGATTCGACACGCTGACCGTCGATCCGGCATACCGCGCCGCGACGCTGGGCAACGGCGTGGCGGTCGGCTCGGCGGTAGGCACCGCCGTGACCGTGACGTCGATGACGCGGCGTGGGGTGGAGCTGGTCAGCGGCAGGACCACCTGCAGGGCATTCAGCGCGGAGAGGTTGATCGACAGCCGCGGAATCAGCAGGAAGCCAGCGACGACCGCCAGGCCGACCACGGTCAGCACGACCATCACGTCGCCGAGCCCGGCGTAGCTCTGCTGGACGATGTGGCGCGGTCGTCGGCGACGCGTCGCCCGCGCCGTGTTTTTGGTGCCGGGGCGCACCGGTGTCGGCGGACCCGCCACGAGCGCCTGGTGCAGGCGCTGGCGGTCGTACTCGGTCCGACGCGCGGGATTGCCGAGCACCTCGTAAGCCACGTTCAACTGCTTGAGCGCCTGATTATCCCGAGAGCTGCCCATCAACTTCGCGGCCATGCGGCGGTACGTCGTCTGGATCTCCCAGTTCGAGACGGAAGGATCCAGCCCCAGCACCGCGTACAGGCCAGGGTCCGCCCTGATGGTCGGGCCCTCCGACAGCGGAGCGGGCAGCGCGGGCTGCTCGGCCAGGACCGGCAACAGCGCGGTGTCATCCGGCGGCTCGGTCACGCTGGCGCCGTCGACGTGCGCGTCCGCCTCGGGGTCCGCGGCGTGCTCAGATCGAGGCGGCACGCGCATTATGGTACAGCCCGGTTCGAGTAACCCAGACCCGCGAGTACTTCGGCCGCGGCACAACCGTCGTTCCAGGGCAGCTTCACGTCGCCGATCACCATGCGCTGCTCGTGGCCTTTGCCTGCCAGCAGCACGGCGTCGCCTGGCTCTGCTCGGCCAAACAGGAAACGGATGGCCGCGCGTCGATCGAGCTCGATCGCAAAGCGGCCGCCAACGTCGCTGGCGCCCGCGGCGATCTGCGCGGCGATCGCCGCCGGGTCCTCGTGGCCGGGATCGTCCATGGTGATCACGAAGAAGTCGGCTTTGCGCGCCGCAAGCGCGCCCATCACACGCCGATTTGCCGCGTCGCGTCCGCCAGCCAGTCCAAACGCCAGCAGCACCCGGCCGCGCACCAGCGAGCGCACGGTGTCAAGCGCCTTTTCGAGCGCCTGGGGGGTGTGGGCGAAGTCGACGACCACGGCAAACGGCTGGCCAGCATCGACCAGGTTCATGCGCCCGGCAACCGGCGGCTGGGCGGCGGCCGCGCGCACCACGTCGTCGGGCGTTGCGCCGAAGACGGTCGCGGCGGCGAAGGCGGCCAGCCAGTTCGAGACGTTGAAGCGGCCCACGAGGCGAGTCTCGACGCTGTGCGCGCCCGGCAAGAGGACAAAAGTCGTCCCATGGGCCGTCAGGACTATGTCCCGAGCGTTGAAGTCGGCAGGCTGATCCAGGCCATACGTCAAGACGCGAGCGCGGGTGGCCGCGCGCATGGTCTCGGCGTGCGCATCGTCGGCGTTGAGGACGGCGACCCCCTCGGGTGGCAGCCGCTCGAACAGCAGCCGTTTGGCCGCCAGATACGCCTCGAACGAACCGTGAAAGTTGATGTGCTCGGGACTGAGATTGGTAAAGACGCCAGTCTTGAAGTCCACGCCCCGCACGCGGTCCAGGCTGAGGGCGTGCGAGCTGGTTTCGACAACGGCCACGTCGAGATGCGCGGCTCGCATCTCGGCGAGGGTGTACTGGACAATGGGCGCCTCGGGCGTGGTGTGGTCGGCGGCATTCGAGCGCACGTCGTCAGCTACGCGGGTGTTGACGGTCGTCAGCCACCCGGTGCGCAAGCCGTGCGCTTCGAGGATGGCGCTCAACAGGTGGGTCGTGGAGGTTTTGCCATCGGTGCCGGTTACCCCAACCACCGCCAGATCGCGCGAGGGATGATCGAAGAACGCGGCAGACAGGTCGGCGAGCGCGTGACGTGCGTTGGCAACCAGCACGGTTGGCATTTCGACGGACGGCCGCGACTCGGCGGCGACGGCGGCGGCGCCCCGAGCGAGCGCGTCCGGCACAAACTCCAGGCCGTCGCGCTCGAAGCCTGGTACGGCAACGAACAGGTCGCCCGGCGACACGCGCCGACTGTCCTGGGTGATGCCCGTGACGAGCGTCGACGGCGCGCCGCGTACGAGCTCCACGTCCGCGACGCTGGACACCAGGTCGCCCAACAATCTCGCGGTCGGCGCATACGCCATGTTCTTACAATTTAGCCACCATGATTGAAGCGAGCCTGCCGCTCGACCAGCAACTGGCGCGACTGCCAGATCAGCCCGGCGTCTACAAGTTCTACGACGCCAAGGGCGTGCTGCTGTACGTCGGCAAGGCCAAGTCGCTGCGCAACCGCGTGCGCTCGTACTTCCTCAAAGCCGCGACGCTCGAGCCCCACAAAGCCCAGATGGTGACCGAGATCGCCGACATCCAGTACCTGCTGGCCGAAACGCCCACCCAGGCCCTGCATTTCGAGGCGGATCTCGTGCGCTCCGAGCGACCGCGCTACAACGTCAAGCTGCGCGACGACAAACACTACCCGTATATCCGCATCAACGTCCACGAACCGTGGCCAAAGACGATGGTTGGACGCCGGATGCAGCGCGACGGCGCGCGCTACTTTGGTCCATTTACGGACGCGACTTCCGTGCGACAAACGCTCGATACGATCAATCGCCTGTTTCCGCACATCCTGTGCAATCGGGTGATCACCGGTGAGGACGAGCGGGCGTGCCTCTACTACCACATCAAACGTTGTCCGGCGCCGTGCATCGGCGCGATCAACAACGCGGATTATCGCCAGATCGTCGACCAGATGGTCGCGTTCCTGGACGGCAAATCCGACAACGTGCTGGCCGACATGCGGCACGAGATGGAGCAGGCTGCCGACGCGCTCGAATTCGAACGCGCGGCCGATCTCCGCGACCGCATTCGTGCCGCCGAGCGGGTGATCACCCAGCAGGAGATCGTGTACTCGTCCATCGACGACGAGGACGTCATCGGTCTGTACCACGAGGGTCCGTACTCGGCGGTGCAGGTGTTCCTGGTGCGCGGTGGGCGGCTGATTGGCCGCGAGCACTTCGTGCTGGAGGGGCACGGCGACGACACCGAAGCCGAGATCGTCTGGTCGTTCGTAGTGCAGTACTACAGCCAGTCGAGCGACATCCCCGACGAGGTGGTGCTGCCGGTGGCCGTGGACGACGCCGAGTCGATTCGCGTGTGGCTGACCGATCGGCGGGTCGAAGCCGACGCCAGACGTCGTCGCAGGGTGCGCGTCACGGCGCCGCGCGCGGGTGAAAAGAGAAAGCTGGTCGAGCTGGCGACCGGCAACGCGCGCGAGGTGCTCGAACGCCTTCGCCAGCAGTGGCTCGCCGACGAGGCACGCACCACGGGCGCCGTCGTCGAGCTTCAAGAGATCCTGGATCTGCCGCAGCTACCGAACCGCGTCGAGTGCTACGACGTCTCGCACGTGCAGGGCACCAATCAGGTCGCCAGCATGGTCGTGTTCGAGAACGGTCAGCCGAAGCGATCCGCGTACCGCCGCTTCAAGATCAAACACGAGCTCGGCAACAACGACGTGCTGAGCGTGCAGGAGGTCATCGGCCGTCGCTTTCGCCGTGCGCTGACGGGTCAGCTGCGACGCGTGGGGGAGGTTGGAAGCTGGGAAGGTGACGCCACCGCAGTAGCGGATGGCGAGGCGTCACTGACCGATGGCGAGGCGTCACTGACCGATGGAGCTGCCGAGCCGGACCGCGAGCCCGAGGGCGGATGGGCCGAGATGCCGGACCTGGTCATCATCGATGGCGGCCGGGCCCAGCTGAACGGCGCCCTCGAGGTCCTCGACACGATGGAGATCACCGAGCTGCCCGTCGTCGGACTGGCCAAAGAGAATGAAGAGCTCTTCGTCCGCGATCGGACTACCGGCCGTGCCCTGGCCGACCCGGTGCTGTTGCCGCGCGCCTCGCAAGCGATGTATCTGGTGCAGCGCATTCGGGACGAGGCGCACCGCTTCGCGATCACCTACCACCGCGCCGTACGCGGTCGCAGCGGCCTGCGCTCGGCACTCGACGAAGTGGAGGGCATTGGTCCGAAGCGCAAACGCGAGCTGCTGCGCAGGTTCGGGTCGGTGCGTGGCATCCGCGCCGCGTCGCTGGAGGAGCTGGCGGCCGTTCCGGGCATGACGCTTAAACAGGCAAAAGTGCTCAAATCCAGCCTCTAGCCAGTATCCTGCCTGGCGGGCGTTTGTCAGAAAATGGTCGTCTTGCTGCACGGCGCCGTCGGCGGATGGGACGAAGTTGCGATCGCGGTCGCGGCTTTCGTGGTGCTGTGGGTGGCGGTCAAGCTCGCCGGGCGCAAGCCAGCGAACGAGGACGCCGATCCGGATGACGAGGTGACGTCGGACGCGCTGCCTGCTGAGTCCACCGTGGAGGAGCAGAAGGACCCTGCCCACACGGCGTCCAATCGCGTTTGATCGAAATGCGGCTGCGGGTTGCTGCGCGGGCCGCGGTTCTGGCCGGGCTCGCCCTCACGGTGGTGCTCAGCAGCTGTCAGATGCTGAACCACTCGAATGTCGCCAACGGCGCACAGGGCAAGATCACCTGGCCCAAGGATGGCGACTTGTGGGTCTACGATCTGGCCACCAGGCAGCAGACCAAGATCACCAATCTGTCGTCGGGCGCGGCGGTCACCGGTGCGACCTGGTCGCCGGACGGGACGCGGGTCATCTACGCACAGTTCTGGCGACGCCCGAATGAACGTTCGAGCGGGGCCGACCTGATGATCGCCAATGCCGACGGCTCGGACGCGCGACCGTTTGCCGAACGCGACGCACCCAATACGGTGCTCGAGACACCCGAATGGATGCCGAGCGGCAACGTCTACTTCACGATTCGACGCGTGGTGGACGGCAAGGAGACGCAAACCATCGTCCGCCAGATGGAGGGCGGCCAGCCCGAGACGGTGCTCGACAACGCCTACGATCCGGCCGCCTCGCCTGATGAATCGACGCTGGTCTACGTGCGCAGCACGCGCACCGGCCAGGAGCTCATGAAAAAGAGCATGGCCGACTCGGACGACGGCTGTGAGCTGCTGTCTGACCAGGTCTTCCAGTATTTGAGCCTGCCGCGCATCTCGCCCGACGGCAAGCGCGTCGCGCTTGGCGGCAGTGGTGAGCCGAACATGGGGCCGAGCGGATGTGGGGGTGACCCGCATTCGTCGACGCCGGCCGCGGCCGGCGGCCCTGGTATCGATGTGGGAGCGCTGCTCCAGCCGGATACGGCCTACGCGCACGGCCTGCCGGCCGACGTGTGGTCGATGAACCTGGACGGCAGCGACATGAAGCGGATCGCGGACATCAAGGACGACGATCCGACGGTCGCGTTTTCGCCGGATGGCGGGCGGATGGCGATCTTCGGGGTTGCGGCGCTGTTCATGGTCGACGCCAGTGGCGGTCCGACCGACAAGCTGACCGACCAGGGCGGCTACGGCGGGCTCGATTGGACCGCCCGGTAACCCGTTGGAGCGGCTATGACGCGCTCGGCTGGACCGCCAGGTACGGCTGCACCGTACTGGCCCAGGCGTCGGAGACCTGGGTCGCCAGACCGTCCAACGAGCCGTCGTTGTGGATGACCGCCGTCGCGTGGCGCAGCTTGTCTTCGATGGGCGCCTGCGCCGTCACCCGTAGGGTGGCCTGCTCCAGGCTGAAGTGCCGCGAGGACTGGAGCCGCTCGATCTGCAGCGCGGCGTCGCACACCACGACCCACACCGTGTTACAGCGCAGGTACAGTCCGCCCTCGATGAGGCGTATGGCGTCGAGCACGACCGCGGGCGCGGGCGAGCTGATGAGGCGGGATTCGATGGCGCCGCGCACGCCCGGGTCGAGAATGCGCTCCAGCTCCTTCAGCGCCGAGCGGTCGGCCATCACGATGTCGCCCAGACGTCGGCGATCGATGGTGCCATCCGGCTGCAGCAGCGCGGCGCCGAACCGCTCGGCGATGGCCCGCGTCTCGGACGTGCCAGCCGCGTACAGGGCGTGGACGATGCGATCGGCGTCGACGTACTCCGCGTCGAAACATTCAGCCAGAAGCGAGCCGACGGTGCTTTTGCCGCAGGCGATGTTGCCAGTCAAACCAAGTACGAAAGCCACTCGCTGGCATTCTGCTATACATTGACGGCGCCGCATGCACCTGAAGCCAACTGCTGACAACACCATCGTTCTGAAATCGGCCCGCGAGATCGCGATCATGCGTGAGGCGGGCAAGGTCGTGGCCGAGACGATCCGCGCGCTCGAAGAGCAAGCCGAGGCCGGCATGAGCACGCGGGATCTGGACCAGATCGCGGCTCGCAAGTTCCAGGATGTGGGCGCGGAGTCGACGGCGCTCGGGTACTTTGGCTACCCCGGGCACATCTGCGTGTCGGTGAACGACGAGGTGGTGCACGGCATCCCCGGGCCGCGCAAGCTGAAGCGGGGCGACCTGGTCAAGGTCGACGTGGCCGCGCGCTACCACGGCTACGTCGGCGACAGCACGCACTGTTTTGCGATCGGCGGTCTCGAGACGTTGTCTGATCGCGCCCGCCAGCTCGTGCAGGTGACCCAGGAGGCGCTGTTCCACGGCATCTGGCAGGCTCGCCCGGGCAACCGCCTGAGCGACATTGGCGCGGCCATCGAGGCGCACGTCAGCGCCAATGGCATGAACGTCGTGCGCGACTTCGTCGGCCACGGCGTCGGACGCAACATGCACGAAGCCCCGCAGGTGCAGCACCACGGTCCGGGCGGCCGCGGGCCGGTGTTGCGGCCCGGCATGGTCATCGCCATCGAGCCGCAGGTGAACCTGGGTTCGGCCGAGGTGCGGATGCTCGAGGATGGCTGGACGGCGGTCACCGTGGACGGCAGCCTGAGCGCGCACTTCGAGCACACCGTGGCGATCACCGCCGACGGGCCCGAGATCCTGACCCTGCGCGACGAGGACTGACCGCGGCGCCCTCGCCCAGAGGGAGAGGGCGGGGGTGAGGGCACATCGCGCGACGCGTGGCGCGAGTTGAGACTCTTTCGTCCGGTCCGCGCGGGCAGAAATTACCTCTACACTTCGGGATATGGCAGTCACCGCCCCGTCGACGATTGACGATGCCTTCCGCAAACGATTCGCTCGGTCGGCGGAGCTGTACCAGCGCTCGCGCGAGGCCATCGCCGGCGGCATCACCCACGACAGTCGCAACTTCGCGCCGTTTCCCATCTACATTGAGCGCGCCGACGGCAGCCGCAAGTGGGATGCCGACGGCAACGAGCTGCTCGACCACTGGATGGGCCACGGCGCCCTGATCCTCGGCCACAGTCATCCACAGGTCACCGCGGCGGTCGCCGAGCAGGTCCACAAAGGCACGCACTATGGCGCCTGCCACGAGCTCGAGGTCGCCTGGGCTGAACAGATCAAGCGGCTGGTGCCGAGCGCGGAGTGGGTCCGCTTCACGATGAGCGGCACCGAGGCGACGATGCTCGCCATGCGCGACGCGCGCGCGTTTACGGGTCGCGAGAAGATCATCCGCTTCGCCGGCCACTTCCACGGTTGGCACGACTACGCGATGGCCGGCTATCAGCCGCCGTTCGACACGCCGACCTCCACGGGTGTGCCGAAACCCGTCGCGGAAACGATGCTGGTCGCGTATCCGAACAACATTGACTCCGTGCGTGAGCTGCTGGATGCGCACCCGGGTGAGGTCGCGGCCATCATTCTCGAGCCGGCGGGCGGCTCCAACGGCATCATTCCGCCCAGCATTGCGTTCCTGCGCGAGCTGCGCCAGCTGACCACCGAGCGCAACGTCGTCCTGATCTTCGACGAGGTCATCACCGGCTTCCGCTATGCACCTGGCGGCGCGCAGCAGCTCTACGGCGTCACACCGGACGTCACCACGCTGGCCAAGATCGTCGCCGGCGGACTGCCCGGCGGCGCGGTCGTCGGCAAGCGGGCGATTCTGGACGTGCAGACCTTCAAAGGCGAGCTGCACCACGACCGCTTCGATCGCGTTTTGCAGCAGGGCACGTTCAACGCCAATCCCATGTCGGCGGCCGCCGGCCTGACCGCGCTGCAACTGGTCGGCGAGGGCTGGGTGACCGAGCAGGCGAATCAGGCGGGCGAGCAGCTGCGCGGCGCGTTGCGCGACGTCTTCGAGAAGCGCGGCGTCGCGGGCGTGGTGCTGGGCGAAGCCTCAGTGTTTCAGGTGCTGCTCGGCGAGGGGATGGAGGAAGCGGTCGAGACGACCGACGTCCAGCGGCTGATGGCCGGCCGCGGCGCGGTGAACACGCTGCGCAAGGCGATGCTGCTCAACGGGGTAGACCTGATGCGATCGGGCGGATTCACGTCAATCGTGCACGGCGATGAAGAGATCGGCAGGACGGTGGCCGCGTTCGACCAGTCGCTCGAGATGCTGCAGCGCGAGGGGCTCGCATAGCCGGACGGCGGTGCCGCGTCGCTGCGCTCGCTCCCGCCGAAAGGCTGTCTCTCCGAGGGTCAAAGGGGGCTGCCGCCCCCTTTGAAATCCCCCGCCGGGGTCTCGGTGAGTCGGCTGCCGCCCCTTTGAATCCCCCGCCGTGGGTCTCGGTGAGTCGGTGCCGCCCGCCCCTTGGAAAATCCCCCGCTTGGTCTCGGCGAGTCGGCTGCCGCCCCTTGAAAAATCCTCGTGAAAGCCGCGGGGGGTTGGGGGCGCAGCCCCCATCCAAAAGAAAAGAACCCCCTCCCTCTCTGAGATAGAGAGGGAGGGGGCAAGGGGGTGGGTAAGTCGACCGACGTCTAGTACTCGGGCATCGGCGGAGCGGCCGGTGCGGGGGTCTTCTCGGGAATCTCGGTGATCAGCGTCTCCGTGGTCAGGATCATCGTCGCGATGGACGCGGCGTTCTCCAGCGCCGAGCGGGTGACCTTCAGTGGATCGATGATGCCTCGCTCCACCATGTCGGCATACTCGCCCTTGGCAGCGTCGTAACCCTTGCCTTTGCCCTTCTTCTTTACCTCTTCGATGACCACCGAGCCCTCAGCGCCAGCGTTGGCGCAGATGCGCCGCAGCGGTTCTTCGAGCGCGCGCTTGAGCATCATTGCGCCCGTGCGCGGGTCGCCGCTGAGCTCGTTCA
>JAFAOS010000100.1 GCA_019247515.1 Chloroflexota bacterium
GCGCGGACCGATCTCGTAGCATGCAGCAAAGGCCTTCTTGGGAACGTGGGGTGTCAACAGCGCCACCTTACCCGGAAGGCCTTTTGCTCCGGTAGTCCCTAATTCGCCGATGTCAAGACACCCGAGTTTCGCACCGCAAACTAGCTAAGCTAGCTAGCTCACTTCAGGCCAGGCAAAGGAGCGCCGATCCAGCATGAGCCAGGACGTCACCCGCGGCCAGGCCGATTCGGCCGAGGCGCTTGTCTCGAGCGGCGCCGCCTCGGCGTTGCGGGTCGCGCTCGAGCAGTACGACCGCGCCGCGGACAAGCTCAACCTGGGCGCGGCCGTGCGCGAGGTGATGCGCCACCCCAAACGCGAGGTCACGGTCCACTTTCCGGTGCAGATGGACGATGGCTCGACCAGCGTCTTTACTGGCTATCGGGTCTGGCACAACGTCACGCGTGGCCCGGCCAAGGGCGGCATTCGGTTCCACCCGCTGACCGACCTCGCCGAGATCCGCGCGCTGGCGATGTGGATGACCTGGAAATGCGCGTGCGTCAAGATTCCGTACGGCGGCGCCAAGGGGGGTGTGACGTGCGACCCCAAACAGCTGAGCATCCGCGAGCTGGAGCGTCTGACGCGTCGGTTCACCACCGAGCTGGGCGAGATGATCGGTCCCGACAGCGACATCCCGGCCCCCGATGTGAACACCAACGCGCAGGTGATGGCGTGGATGATGGACACGTATTCGATGCACCGCGGCTATTCGGTGCCGGGCGTGGTGACCGGCAAGCCGGTCAGCATCGGCGGCAGCGAGGGGCGCCAGGAGGCGACCGGGCGGGGGGTGATCTACACGCTGCAAGAGGCGGCCAAGGCGATCGACCTGGAGCTGCAGGGCGCGCGGGTGGTGGTGCAGGGCTACGGCAGCGCCGGCGAATCGGCGGCGCGGTTCATTGCGGAGCTGGGCGCCAGGGTGATCGCCGTCAGCGATTCGCGCGGCGGCGTCTTCGACGGCGACGGGCTCGACCTGCCGCTGGTGACTCGACATAAACAAGAAACCGGATCGGTGATCGGCACGCCGCGGACCCGGGCGGTGACCAACGCGGAGCTGCTCGAGCTGGACTGCGACGTGCTGATCCCGGCGGCGCTCGAAGGCGTGCTCACCGAACGCAACGCGCCGCGGGTGCGAGCGCGGCTGATCGCCGAGGCGGCCAACGGTCCGACGAGCCCCGAAGCGGACGACATCTTCCGCGAGCGGGGCATCACGGTCATCCCGGACATCCTGTGCAACGCGGGTGGGGTGACGGTGTCGTATTTCGAATGGGTGCAGGACCGCGAGGAATTTTTTTGGAGCATCGACGAGATCAACGCGCGGCTGCGGCGGATCATGGTGCGAGCGTTCGAGGACGTGCAGCGCACGGCAGTGGAGCACGACGTCGACCTGCGACTGGCGGCGTACATGCTGGCGGTGAGCCGCGTGGCGGAGGCGACGGTGACGCGCGGCTTCTACCCGTAACCAGGCGCGCGCCGCGCGGCCGCCGTCGCCGCTCGGCTCGGGCCAGGCTTCGGGCACCATTTGATAGATATAATCGCTCTTATCTCTACCAAAAACGCGGTGACGGGCGGGCGGCGCGCGCCGCACGGTCGGCTGGTCTGATCGCCCACACACAATCCTCGGGCCCCCAGCGCAGGCCACGCACCCGGGCGCGTCGCAACCGAAATCGGCTGCAACGGCGGCGCGGTGGCATGCCACGCAGGTATCGATGGCGACGTTCGTGATCGTGCATGGTGGCCACGCCGGCGGCTGGCAGTGGCGCGAGGTCGCCTTGTTCCACGAGGCCGCCCGCCATGCGGCCCACCGCCCGACCCTCACGGGTGTCGGCGAGCGCGTGCACCTCGCCAGCCCGCCGTCGACCTCGCGGTGCACGTTCAGGACGTGGTGAACGTCTTGGCCTACGAGGATGTGCGCGAGGTCATCCTGGTTGGGCACAGCTACGCCGGGATGGTGATCACTGGCGTGGCCGAGCGCGTCCCCGAGCGGCTCCGCCACCTCGTGTACCTTGACGCCTTCGTCCCCGAGGACGGTGAATCGGCACGCGCCATTCTCGCCCGGGTGCTCGGCCCGACCGTGGCTACGGCGCTGGAGGAGCAGGTCCGGGCCATGGCGAGGGTTGGCGTGTTCCTCGTCCCCCAGCCGATTCGGACGGCTCACCGGCTCCACGCGTGACCGATCAGCCGTACGCCACGTTCACTCAGCCGATCGAGGTCCGCAATCCGGCTGCCGCGGCGCTGCCACGTACGTGCATCCAGTGTGTCCAACGCCCCGCCGACTGGCCGTTCGGCCCCCGGTGCTCGCCTACTGCGCAGAGAGGGCACGCGCGCACGGCGCGCGGTCCCACGAGCTGCCGACCGGGCACGCGGTCTGGCGGACCGCGCCACGCCCGCTCGCCGAGCTGCTGCTGTCACTGGTGGACTGAAACTGGATCAGCGGCGTGGTGGAGTCTGGGGTTATGTCATCCCGGGATTCGTCATCGGAGAGCGCGGCGCTCGAGGCCATTCGGCGCGACGATGCGCTCGCATTTGGCGACGTGGCGGAGCAGCATCTCTGGCGCAGCGCTTGCCGAACTGCCGCGCCCAAGTCGTGCCCGACGTGGGCCACGACCTCGAGCCGGCGGTGCTGGCGCCGCTGGCGGCGCAATTCTTCGGCGAGAATGCTTCGGCCGTCAAGTGGCGCGCGAGTCGCTGGCGTACTGATGGCTGACCGCCTGCTCCAGGATGCGGCGGCGGCCCATGAAGCCAGGATTGGGATGCTCCAGGGTGCGCGCGTTGTGCCAGTCGGCTAATGCCTCCAGCCAGTTCGCCTCCGGCGGCAGCACCGTCAGGCACGAGCGCACCGTATACACCGACGCGTCGTCCACCCCGGGCGGCGCCGCCCCCTGGTCACGCAGGGCCTTCGTCGCTTCGAGCAGACGCCGCCGCACGCGGATGATCGCCGCGTCGGCGGTGCCCAGGTGCTCGTTGGGGCGGTTCATGATCGGTCCCATGCTCCAGATCACCGCCGAATCCTGCAGGCGGATGCCGGGAATGCCGGTGAAGCTCTTGGTCTTGCGCGCACCGGCGTCCTGCAGAAAATCGTTTTCGTGATTGACCACCGGCCACCAGTCGGCGAAAAACCGGCCGTGCTGGTGCGGCTTCATCGGACCGACGCCGTTGGCCAGCACGCCCGGCTCGTCCGGCAGGCTGCCCTTGCGCGGGTCGCGACCGGTCTCGAGCGCTCTGGTGGGATGCCAGAACACGCCCATGTGCAGCGTGTGCTCGTCGTCGATCGGCACGTAGATCGACAGCGGCACCGTGCCGTCGTCGCGTCCGCCCGGGAACATGCCGTAGATCGGGAACAGGAACTGGGTCGTGCGCCAGTAGGTGTTGCCGTCCTCCTCGACCCGCTTGCCGCCGTACAGCACCCCGCCGGGCGTGTTGAGCACGGACAGCCTGGCGGCACGGTCGTCGACCCACGTCCCGTACTTGGCCGGCAAGCTCGGGTTCAACCGACTGTGCAGGAAATAGACGTGCGTCGTGTCGAGCTCGCCTTCGAGCGCCTGCAGCCAGTTGCACACGTAGACCAGCTTGTGCGAGTGCTGGCGCTGCGCGGGCGGGACGAGTCCCCACTCGAAGCGCGGCACCTCGGGCGGCGCGTCCTGACGTTCGCCCATGTACACCCACACCAGTCCGCCGTACTCGGCGGCCCGGTAGCTCCGCGCCTGCACTTTCGTGCGAAAGTCCGACTCGGCCGGCTCGTTGGGCATGTCCACACACGCGCCCGACGTGTCGAATTTCCAGCCGTGGTAGACGCAGCGCAAACCAGCTTCTTCGTTGCGCCCAAAGAACAGCGACGCGCCGCGATGCGGACAGTTCTCGACGACGAACCCCGGCTTGCCGTTCGAGTCGCGCCAGGCAATCAGGTCTTCGCCCAGCACCCGCACACGCAGCGGCGCCCCGTCCCGCTCGAGCTCCCAGTCGTACACGACCGGCATCCAGTACTGGCGCATCAGCTCGCCCATCGGCCTGCCCCGGCCGACGCGGCACAGCAGCTCGTTGTCTTGCTTTGAGAGCATGGTGCCAGTCTTATACAACGACTCCGAGATGAGCATGCAGTCACGCGAGTTCGGACACACCGGCGTCCAGGTGTCGCCGATTACGCTCGGTAGTTGGCCGATGAGTGGCGATCGCTACGGCCGCATCGACGACAGCGAGGCGGTCAAGACCATCCACGCCGCCATGGAGCGCGGCATCACCAGCTTCGACACGGCGCCTGGCTACGGCTCGGGCCATGCCGAGGAGACCCTGGGCGCCGCCATGGCGGGTCGGCGGGACCGGGCGGTCATCGTCACCAAGTGCGGCATCGTCGCGCGCGATCCGCGCACCGGTCAGCCCGGTCGCAACGCCACCCGCGCCTCCATCCTGCAGGAGATCGACGACAGCCTGCGCCGTCTGCGCACCGACCACGTCGACGTCTATCTGGTGCACTGGCCCGATCCGAACACGCCGCTCGAAGAGACGATGGCGGTCATGGACGACGTCCAGAAGGCGGGCAAGACGCGGCTGGTCGGCGTTTCGAACTTCGATATCGACCTCCTCGACCAGTGCCTCGGGCTGCGGTCCATCGACGTGCTGCAGGTCGGCTACAACCTGTTCGACTGGCGGATGGAGAAGCAGGTCTTTCCCTACTGCCAGAAAAACGGCATCGGCGTGATGGCCTACGGCTCGCTGGCCTACGGCATGCTGACCGGCGCCTTTTCAGAGGACACCACGTTCGAGGAAAGCGACTGGCGCTCGAACGGGGTGGCGTTCGGTCAGCCGATCCTGGGTGGCGACAATTTTCGGCACAACGTCCGTCTGGTGCAGCGGCTGCGCGACGAGGTGGCCAACCCCAGGGGCCTGACGGTGGCCCAGCTTGCGCTGGCGTGGGTGGTGCGCAACCCGGCGGTCACCACCGCCATGGTCGGCGCCCGCGTACCGGCCGAGATCGAGGAAAACGTCGGCGCCGCCAACGTCGAGCTGTCCGAGGACGATGACCGCCAGATCAGGAGCATCATGAGCGAAGCCCGCGGCCGCGTCGAGGTCTTCCGACCCTTCAGCTGGGCGATGCAGGTCTGGTCGTAATTTGACTGTAGGGCGCCGAGCACGCTGGCGTGACGCGGACGACCGTAGGCTGCTGGTGTGGACCATGCGCCAGTCGGCTTCGAGACGTGGGTCGACGCGTTCCTGGGCAGCCTGGGCGGTAAATCGCCGCGCACGCTGCTCACCTATCAATCCGGCCTGGCGCGCTTTCGCGAGTTTCTCGTCTCGCGCGGGCAACTCGAGAGCTGGCAACCCGGCGAGCTCGGGCCGAGCACGCTCGAGGACTTTTACGCGTACCTGGTGCGCCATCACGGTCGGGAGCGGCGCGCGACCGTGGCTACGTACCTGTCGGGACTACGCGCCTTCGTCCGCTTCCTGGCGCGTCGCGCGGTGCTGCGCGGCGACGTCAGCTACGAGCAGATGCGCGACAACCTCCAGCAGGTCGTCGGCCGCTCGAGCTACAAGACGCCGCGCGTCGACCAGGGCCTGCCGTTGCTGGTCACCCACGTGTTGAGCCTTGACGTTCCGTCAAGTGGGGCGCGGAACGGCGTCAAGCGTCTGGAACTCTTGCGCGACCGGGCGTTGATGCTGACCCTGTTCTGCACGGGCATGCGGCGTGAGGAGGTCGCGCGCCTGGACCGCTACGACGTCCAGGACGGCTGGGCCGATCGCGCGCTGATCACGGGCAAGGGCGAAAAGGAGCGGGTGGTGTTCTTCGACGACCTGACGCTGGCCGCGCTGCGCGAGTACCTCGGGGCGCGCGACGACGCGCTTGTGCCGATGTTCTTGCGGCATGACAATCATCGCGGACGCAGCGCCGGTCACGGCGGCGAGCGCTGGCGGCTGTCGCCGCAGTCGGTATGGGCGATCGTCAAACGCTACGCGCGCGCGGTGGGTGTGCCGGCCACCACCCACCACTTTCGACATTCGAAAGCCAGCGTGCTGCTCAATCGCGGGGCGAGCCTGTCCGAAGTCCAGGACATTCTGGGGCATGCCTCGCCCGAGACCACCAAGCGCATCTACGCGCACTATCAAACGCAGTATCTGCGCGATGCATTCGACCGCTACAGCGCCTCCGCCGAGGAGCTGGTGGCCGAGCTGCCGCCAGGCCGCAGGCGGGCAGATGCGCGAGGCAGCGGTGTCGCGAGCCGCGCAGTGCCGAAGGCGGCAGTGCCGGCGCCGTCTCCCGGCAGTTCTGGGGAGGCGCGGCATGCCTGAGGCACCGACGCCCGATAGCACCGCCGTGCGGACGGCCCTCTGGCGGGCGCTGCACCTCGAGGTCGATGCTCCGCCGCACGTGCTCGAGGACGAGATCGGCCAGCGCCTGGCGGCTCCAGCCGCGGATTGGCGCACTCGCGGCGACATGGACCCGCGCGGCACCAGCCGCTTCCGGGCGTCCATCGTGGTGCGCGCGCGCTTCGTCGAAGACCTGGTGATCGAACAGTTGGAACGTGGCGTCAGACAGTACGTCCTGCTCGGCGCCGGGCTGGACACCTTCGGCCAGCGCCGCCCGGACATCGCCGCGCGCCTGCGGATCTTCGAAGTCGATCAGCCCGCTCCGCAGGCCTGGAAGCGACAGCGGCTGATCGAGCTTGGCTTCGGCATTCCCGACTGGCTGCGGCTGGTGGCGGTCGACTTCGAAGCCGGCAAATCCAGCTGGGAAGAGCTCCTGGCCGCGGGCTTCGACCCGGCGCGGCCGGCGGTCGTGGCGTCCACGGGTGTCAGCATGTACCTGACCCGCGAGGCGAACGCGGCGACCCTGCGACAGCTGGCGTCGCTCGCGCCAGGCTCCACGCTCGTCATGAGCTTCCTGCAGCCGATGGAGCTGGTCGACGAAGAGGACCGCCCGGGGCTGGAGATGTCGGAA
This sequence comes from Chloroflexota bacterium, assembly GCA_019247515.1. Lineage (GTDB taxonomy): Bacteria > Chloroflexota > UBA6077 > UBA6077 > CF-72 > CF-72. The sequence goes on from JAFAOS010000100.1 coordinate 6,965, forward strand.
CGCGGCGCGCGGGTGTCCGGCACACCCTTCATCAGCTTCTTTTCGCCTCAGGAAGTGCTGGCCATGGCGCGCGACGCGGGGTTCAAGGACGCGCGGCACGTCTCGGCCGCCATGCTCAACCAGCGCTACTTTGCTGGACGCTCCGACGGACTGCGGACCTCCAATGGCGAGGAGTTGCTGGTCGCCGCAACCTGAGCTTTAGAGGCGCAGCTCCCACGTCTCGGAGATCAGGTCGTGCCCGAAGGCGTGATTCGGCTCCGAGTTGATCAGCGTGAAGCCCGCCTGCGCGTAGATGCGGCGGGCCGCCAGCAGGTTGCTCTGCGTCCACAGGCGGACCGTGTGATAGCCGACCGAGCGGGCAAATGTGAGCAGCTCCTGCACCAGGTGATGGCCGATGCCCAGTCCGCGCGCCTCGGGCTCCACCAGAAACAGTCGCAGCTTGGCGACGCGCTTGCTGGCTCTGACCAGGAACACACAGCCGACCCGCTCGCCACCGCGCTCGGCGATCCACACCCGCTCGCGTTGCGGGTCGAAGTGCTCGACGAACTTCGCGACGATGCTGGCGACCAGGGATTCGAACGTGAGGTCCCAGGCGTACTCGGCGTGGTAGATGGCGCCGTGGCGCTCGACGACCCAGCCGAAATCGCCGGCGTGGGCTTCGTGTCGAAGCGTGCAGGCCCGCCAGGGCGAGGCTCCAGCGTCGAGCAGGCGTTCGATCTGGGCCATGGCCTCCAGCAGGCGGCGCTGCTGAGCCTCGGACAGTTGAGCGAGCAGACCGCCAATCTGCTCACGAGCGCCAGCTTCCAGCGGACCGAACGTCTGCTGGCCCGCGTCGGTCAGGCGTAGCAGGCTTTCGCGCCCGTCGCGCTCGGAGCGGGTTCTGTCGAGCAGGCCGTGAGCGCGAAACGTCTTCAGAATGCGGCTCAGGTACCCGGCGTCGAGCTCCAGCTCGCGGGCGAGCTCGGAAGCTGTGGTAGGCGAGCGATGCGCCAGCTCGTACAGGACTCTGACTTCGGCCAGGGAGAAGGGGCTGTTCAGGTAGCCGTCGTGCAGGACGCCGATGCGGCGGGTGTACAGGCGATTGAAGCGGCGGACCAGGTCGACGCGCTCAGTGGCAGCGGCGTCCATCGCAGATAGTTGACAGTGTCAAGTATATCGTGACGCCGTCAACTGGTGCGCGCTCGATGCCGGCGTCGGGTACAGTCTCTACTTCACTGCCAACCCTGCCATGAGCCCCGCTCCCGCCGCCACCCGCAAGCCACCCGCCAAACCCGCCGGTCCACGCATCCGCACCCTGGTCACCAACCGCCAGGCGCCGCACGAGTACCACATCCTCGAGACCGTCGAGGCCGGCATCGCGCTGCACGGAACCGAGGTCAAGTCCATCCGCGCCGGCAACGTCAACCTGCGCGACGCGTACGCGCGCGCCGAAAACGGCGAGATCTGGCTGTGGAACGCCCACATCGCTCCCTGGGATCAGGGCAACCGCTGGAATCACGAGCCCCGCCGCCCGCGCAAACTGCTGCTGCACACGCGCGAGATCGGCCGCCTGCAGGCCAAAGGCTCTGAGAGCGGCAACACGCTGGTGCCGCTGCGCATCTATGACAAGAACGGCAAGATCAAGGTCGAGCTGGCGCTCGGCAAGGGCAAGCGGCAGTGGGACAAGCGGGTGGCCATCGCCGAGCGCGAGAGCAAACGCGAGATTCAGCGCGCCATCAAAGAGGCCTTCGCGCGCTGAGTCTGTCGAGCACCGTGGGGTGAGCGTCGAGCGACCCTGGTAGATTAGCGGCCATGCTGAAGACACGCGTGTGCGAGCTGCTCGGCATCGAGCATCCCGTCATCCTGGGTGGCATGGCCAGCGCGACGAACCCCGAGCTCGCGGCGGCCGTGTCGAACGCGGGTGCGCTCGGGAACCTGGGCGTCGGCTCGGGCCGCAACCTGCCCACACCCGCGGCGGCGCTGGCCGATCGCATCCGCGCGCTGACGCACCGGCCGTTCGGTCTGAACATGTTGTTGTTTCTGGCCGACGACGAGTCGATCGCGGCGACGGTCGCGGCGAATGCACCGGTTTTTTCGACCGCCTGGCCGCTGCCCGATCAGGATCTCAAAGCGGTGTTCGCCCGAGCACACGCGAGCGGAGCTCGACTCGTGCACATGGTCGCGGCCGTCGATGAAGCGTACCGTGCGGCTGAAGCCGGCGCCGACGTCATCGTCGCCCAGGGAACCGAGGGCGGCGGCCACGTGGGGGTCATCGGGACGCTGCCCCTGGTGCGCATGGTGGTTCGCGCGGTGGCGCCGCTGCCGGTCATCGCCGCGGGCGGCATCGCCGATGGTGCCGGCCTGGCCGCGGCGCTCATGCTTGGCGCCGATGGCGTCCTGCTCGGCACCCGCTTCGAGGCCACGCTGGAGTCGCCGCTGCCCGCCGGCTACCGTCAGGCGATTTGCGACAGTAATGGCCACGACACGTTTTTGACCGAGCTGCCCGACGTGGTCGGCGGTACCACCTGGCCCGGCGCCTACGCCCGGGTCCGCCGCAACCGGGTCATGCAGGAATGGCGCGGCCGCGAAGGCGACGTACGCGTGCATCGCGCGGAGCTGGGGCGCCGGTTCACCGAGGCCAGAGAGCGGGGCGACGCGGAAAACGGGGTGCTGATGATCGGCCAGGACGCGGGACTGATCGATCGCGTGGAGCCGGCCGCGGACGTCGTGCGGCGGATCGTGCGCGAAGCCGAGGAGCTGCTCGTCGGCCGCGCCGCCGAAGTGGTCGGCACCCCCTCAGCCGTGTAAGGGGTACAGGCGAGTACCCGTAAAACTAGGCCCACAAGCCGCTTACGCGGTCACGAGTAGGCGAGATGAGGCGTTGTTTGGTGCGAGCGTGGCGAGTTCGCCATCGAGCGGCTCCGGTGAGGTCACCGTGAACACGCAGTCGCCGAAGCGCTTGATGTGGCGCGCCAAGGATCGGCAGCTCGCAGTCCTCCGTGCCCGTGTGCAGCAACTCGAGCGTTAGCTCTTGCTCGCGGCCAGCTCTAGGCCGGCATTGCCACCTTCGATCCGCAAAACCACCCGGACCGTTGCAAGGTTGGTGCACGGCCCTCGCTCCTTGAACCACGTTTAGGTTCTCGGCGGAGCCGCCGCGGATATCTACCCGC
>JAFAOS010000246.1 GCA_019247515.1 Chloroflexota bacterium
CAGCTGGTGTCGCCTTCCGGCGCGGCGGTCCGCCTGCTCACGCTCATTGGGCCAGGCGGAGTCGGCAAGACGCGCCTCGCACTGGCCGCGGCGCTCGAGCTCGTCGACACCTTTGCCGACGACGTCTGGTTCGTCGCACTCCGCGACCGTCAACTGCTGCTCGTCCAGGACAACTTCGATCACGTGCTGGACGCGGCGCCACTCGTCGCCGATCTGCTCTCGAAATGTCCGCGCCTGAGCGTGCTCGTGACGAGCCGGAGCCGGATATCGCAAGCTTCAGGTGGCCGAAGCTTGACGGCTACCCCCGGAGTCCATAGACACCGATCGCGTTTCGCCCGAACACCCGGCCCCGTCCCGCCTCACCGAAGACGCCGCGAGCATGTGCGCAGCGTCAACGCCTGTTCACAGCTTGCGCCCAGAAACCAGACGAGCCAGTACGCGCCAAACAGCAGCGTTGGCCGGCGACTGGCTCCTGTCCGACCCGCAGATGACCGTGATGCCCCCTGGCCGAACGCAATGGGGACCGGCTTCCACAGTCCCCGTTGCGGCCAGCGCTCCGCCGCCGAAACATCAGGCCGAGCCTGACGGCACTACCCCGGTTCGAAGGCGAAGGTGAGGTCGCTTGCCGGCAGTTCGTTCGGCCGCGCGATCCAGGCGGGCTTCGTCGGGTCATACTGGCGGTAATACTTGGTCCCCTGTGCCTGCTGGTTCAGGTCGCCGGGCAGGTTCTGACCGGTTAGGATCGCCTTGAAGTAGTCGGCCAGCAAGAGCCCCTGGGTGCAGTTACAGCTCGTGTCGAAGTGCATGATCCCACGCTGGAAGCGCAGGTAGATGAAGCCGCGGTTGGTCGGGTCGTAAGCCGGCTTGCTGGTGGGCGCGCCCCAGATCTCCAGGCTGAGTCCGGGCAGCAGGTTCGGCTGGCACCCTCCGTCTGGGAAAGCGTCCTCGCAGAGCACGGTGTTGCTGAAGGTCTGGAAATAGTTGACGGGCTGTCCCTCGAACGTGTCGGGCGCGTTCTGCTGGGTGAAGCTGATGATGTCGGTGGCGTAGGTGGGTGAGCTGACCGGCGGGGTCGCGCCGACGACCGACGGATCGGGCGCCGGGTACGTGCTGCCGTTGATCTGCGTATACGGCATCAAGCCCGGGTCGAGCAGATTGAGCGTCTGCACCGAGCCGTTGCCCTGGAGCTGCATGATCAGGCGCTGGAACATCTGCACCTGGAAGCCGTCGAGCCTGAACGTGCGCGAGCTGGGGAAGCCGAAGGTGCGCACTCCGCCGCGCTGGTTGAAGTACGTCCAGAACGCGTCGGTGTCGATGCGGAAGGCAGTCTGGGAGAAGTAGCGGTTGTCCCGCGTCAGCGGCGGCGCCGTCCCGGGCACCGCTGTCGCGTTCGGCGCGGGTGTCGCGGTCGGCGCCGGTGTGGCTGTCGCGTTCGGGACGGGCGTCGCGGTCGAGGCTAGAGTTGCCGTCGCCGCCGCCCCGGTGGCGGTCGCGCCTGGCGTCGCCGTCGCGTTGGAAGGAGCGAGGTACTGCTTGAACCAGGCCATAGTGTCGGCCCAGGCTGCTAGCGCCTGCTGCTGGTTGTATACGTCCTGGGTGTCGTCATGGAAGGCGTGCTGCGTCCCCGGGTACACCTTGAACTGGTGGACGACCCCCGCCTGGGTGAGTGCCGCGTCCAGCGCGTCGCGGTTTGCGTTGGCGAAGTCCTGCGGGTCTGATGAATACACGCCCAGCACCGCTGCCTGGATATTCTGCACCTGGTCCAGGGGTGGCGGTGCGCCGTAGAACGGTGCCGCCGCCTTCAGATCGGGGATTTGCTCTGCGCTGAGCCAGGTGAGGCCGCCTCCGAAGCAAAACCCGTTCATCCCGATTCGGTCCGGGTCGACCAGGTTCGGCTGTGTATCGTAGTAGTCGATCGCGGCCGCCAGGTCAGAGACGAACAGATTCTGGTCGACGCCCGGACTGGTCAGGTACTTGGCGAAGTCGTTGGAGTCGGTGATGGCGGCCGTGCCGCCCTGACGGCTGAGCAGGTCCACCGCGACTGCCGTGTAGCCGTTCTTGGCCCAGCGCCGCGTGACGTCACGGATGTGCTCGTCCACGCCCTGGTTCTGCTGGACCACAAGCACCAGCGGCAGTGGACCACTGGCGTTGGCCGGCCGTGCCTGATACGCCAGGATCGTGGCGCCATCCTGGCCCCTGAAGGTGATGTTAGTCCCGACGACGGACGGATCATTCGCGGGCACGCTGAGCGGGCTGCCAGCACTCTGGCCTTGCGCTACGAGCGGCGCGGCGGCGACCGTGTTGAGGCCGATGTTCGACAGAACGGTGGCCGCTGACGCGATACCGCCGGTGATGTACATGACGCGCCGAATCAGGTCGCGCCGTGACAGACGTCCCTCGCGATAATGCGCGACGAACTCGGCGACCATGTAGTCCTGAAGGATGTTCATGCGCAACCCTCCACGTGCGAAAAGGCAAGAAGCCTGGTGCCGCACCCGCCGCCGCTGCCCAGAGCCCTGGGCGCAGTCCAGAGCATAGAGCGAGGTATATCACCCATAAACGAATCGAGGTGGCCGTCGTTTTCGGCCCGCACCTTGGCGGTACTTACGTCACGCACAGGCTCGAAATCCGTCGTACGTACGTACATGAAGCGGGCATTGTCGTACCACTTCAAGAGCCGGGCGGAGCCGCGAAGGGGATGCGCGCCGCCGATGGCATCGGCGGTGGCCGTGGCCACCGCCTCTTTCATCGGGAACACGAAGAGAGAAAGCATGTCGCCGGGCGCGGCGGTCATGGCGCCAGTGCCTGGGCCGGGGTGATGGTGAAGGTCGTGTCCGCGTGTGCCCCAGACGGACTCCCCACCCACACCTGACGCCCTCCGGCATCGATGTAGTCCGGGACAGTAAAGGGGATGCGCGCGCCGCCGCTGGCATCGGCCGTGGCTGTGGCAAGTGGCTTGGTCATCGGGAAGACGAACAGGGAAAGCGTGGCGCCGGGCGCAAACCCCGAGGCGGTCGCGACGACGGACGTGCCGACCGGGCCCTGAGCCGGGCTGAGCGCCAGCGCCTCGGCCGCGGTGATGGTGAGCGTGGCGCTCGCCGTGGCTCCGGCCGCACTCTGCAAGTTCGCCTCATGTGCTCCGACCGCCAGGTTCGGGACAGCGAAGGGAATGTGCGCGCCGCCGCTGGCATCGGCCGTGGCCGTGGCCACCGGCTCGGTCATCGGAAACACGAACAGGGAAAGCGTGTCGCCCGGCGCGAACCCCGAGGCGGTGGCGGTCACTGACGTGCCGACCGGGCCGTGGGCCGGGCTGAGCGCCAGCGCCTCGGCCGCGGTGATGGTGAGCGTGGCGCTGGCCGTGGCTCCGGCCGCACTCTGCAAGTTCGCCTCATGTGCTCCGACCGCCAGGTTCGGGACGGCGAACGGTATCTGCGCGCCGCCACTGGCATCGGCCGTGGCCGTGGCCACCGGCTCGGTCATCGGAAACACGAACAGGGAAAGCGTGTCGCCGGGCGCGAACCCCGAGGCGGTGGCGGCCACGGACGTGCCGACCGGGCCCTGGGCCGGGCTGAGCGCCAGCGCCTCGGCCGCGGTGATGGTGAAGGTCGCGTCCGCGGATCTCGCGGCCGCACTCTGCACGTTCGCCAAATGTGCTCCGGCCTCCAGACTCGGGACGGCGAACGGTATCTGCGCGCCGCCACTGGCATCGGCCGTGGCCGTAGCCACCGGCTCGGTCATCGGAAACAGGAACAGGGAAAGCGTGTCGCCGGGCGCAAACCCCGAGGCGGTCGCGACAACGGACGTGCCGACCGGGCCCTGCGCCGGGCTGAGCGCCAGCGCCGTGGCCTGGGCGAATGCCGCCCCACCCGGATGGGCGAGGGAGACGGTGAGCAAGACTAGCAGCAACGCGACGCGACCAACGCGCCATACCGTGCCGCGCTCTTGGCGAGGGAGGTCCATGTTTCGATATCTCCTTTCGGTTAGTGCCGCGCGCCGATCGACCGCCTCGACGGCGACAACGGGATGGGACGACTCGCGAGAGC
>JAFAOS010000266.1 GCA_019247515.1 Chloroflexota bacterium
TTGTCGCGCAAGCGGGCTACCGCGTTGGTATTCGGCCAACAACCAACTGGATCGTTCGAGCGCTGCGTGTGGTGAATCCAACTGTGCGCGCCGTCTCCGAGCAGCTCTATCAAAGCGAGCGACCGTCCGTAGTCGACCACGGCAAAATTTGCCCGCGCATTTGATGTCGTACCAAGTCCGCACTCAGAAGCTATCCGCCACCCTCTGGACTGGTACCGATCACTGTCAGGCGGGTCTGAGTGAGCCCGCCGCCGTTTACCGTGGCACGGTCCTGCGACACTACTTCACTCCCCACTGGCGTCAACAGCCTGCGTTTGAAAGACGGGAAGGCTTGACAACAACTATGGTACAACCGTATGGTTGTATCAGTGGGCATCGCGCCGCGCGACTTCGTAGACTTTGATCGCATGTTCGGCGCCCTCGCCGATCACACTCGGCGCGACATCGTGCGCCGCGCGATCACCGCCGAGGAGGGCATCCTCGAGCTCGCCAGCCACTACTCGATGAGCTTCGCGGCCGTCCAGAAGCACATCGCCATCCTGGAGCGCGCTGGCCTGATTACCAAAGAGCGCGTCGGGCGCCGCAAGGTCGTCCGCACCAATCTCGGGCAACTGCGCCTCGTGCGCTTACTGCTCGACGAGTACGAGGAGCTGTGGCGCGGCCGCATCCAGCGCATGGCCGCGCTCATTTCCGACGCAAAGGAGAGCGACCGATGACCGTTACTGCCGTCGGCAAGGATCCACACGCGCTCACGATGACACTCGAATCGGAGTTTGATGCTTTCCCTGAACGCGTCTGGCAGCTGTGGGCCGATCCGCGCCTGCTCGAGCGCTGGTGGGGCCCGCCGACCTACCCCGCCACTGTCACGAAGCACGACATGACGCCCGGCGGCCGCGTCGAGTACCAGATGACGGGGCCCGAGGGCGACCATCATCGCGGCTATTGGGAGGTTCTCGAGATCGACGCACCGCATCGGCTCGCCCTCAGCGACGGCTTCGCGAACGCCGACGGCACGGCGAATACTGACTACCCCTGAGCACCATGTACGTCCGAATCGAGGGGATCGGCGGGGGCCGCACGCGAATGGCGATCGAGGGCGTCTTCGCGAGCGCCGAGGCGATGCAGCAGATCCTCGCCATGGGCACGGAAGAGGGCATGACGCTCGCGCTGGGGCAGATCGACGCGATCCTCACCGAGAATCAGGTCGCCGGGGGCTGAGCGCGCAAGGGCGCCCCGGACCCTGGCGACGGGGCAGGCACCTGAATGGAGGTGCTCAAGCACGCGATCGCGCATACAGGCCCGCCCATTCGGCTGAACAAGAATCAGCAATCACTGAGAGGAAACACGACATGGGAAAGCTGATCGTCGCCGAACTCGTGAGAGTCGACGGGCGTCGCGCGGGCGCCCGAGAGTCCCGCATCAAGACCGTGCCGTGGACTTCGCTTACGGAGGCTGGCAGGCGCTGTATGTCACGCCGCAGGCGGCGAGAACCTCCTCTTCGTGCGGCGCGACGGTGAGATCGGGCTCGGCGACGCTGCGCTCAATTTGACCCAGCAAGCCGACGCTACGTATGAATCGCGACGGCTAAAGCTTTCCGACGCCGCCGATCCGGTGAGCATCAGAAGCGCTCGAATCCGTGAATGGTGCGCACTATGGGCGCCTCCGTTCAACCGCACTCGAGGAGAACATCATGACCGCTACCTACACATTTGACGTCTTTTCCAGCCTCGACGGCTTCGGTGCCGCCAGTGGCAACTGGAGCGGCTACTGGGGCAAGCAAGGCCCCGAGCTCCTCGCCCACCGCCTCACCCTGTACCGCGATGAGCAGCGGATGGTATTTGGGGCCAACACGTATCGTGCGTTCGCGCGGATGCTAGCCTCGAGCACTGAGGAGTCGGAGGTGCGTGACCCATGGGTCACGCGGATGAGAAGCCTGCCGGCAACGGTGGTGTCGACCACGGTGCAAGGACCCCTCGACTGGCCGAACGCGACCCTCGTGCGCGGCGACGCCGTCGAGGTCGTAGCCCGGCTCAAGCAGGAGTCCGCGGTTCCGTTGCGCTCGCACGGCAGCCTGTCGATGAACCGGGCGCTGATGGCCGCCGGTCTGGTCGACCGCGTCCAGGTGACGCTCTTCCCTGTGATCACAGGTCAAACCGGGCTGGATCCGATCTTCCACGGTGCGGCCGACTTCGACCTCGAGCGGATCGAGAGCCGGACGCTGGACGGCCACATCCAAGAACTCATCTACCGGCCCGCCCTGCACGTCTGAGTCCGGAGATCCTCCGTCCATCCACCCACCCGGTCAAGCGAACGCCACGGGAAATTCCCGCTGACCGACATGCGGACCGAGGACAGGGGCGGTGGGCAAGTTCATCGACGGCATCGCGGAGACGGACGGACGCGCGCCGCGCAAGCAACGCCACACGGAATCGAACCTGGGTGCGCTTGAGCAAAGAGCGGCCGGAGGTGCAGGTCGCAGAGGCGACGGTCCGACAGTACGTGCGCGAGCGGAAGCGTGCGATGGGGCTGCAAGGGGCCTCCCTCCAAATGACGCGCCCTGCCCGTGCAGGCCAGCCACGCTGCGCGGCGTGTCAAGCCACCCGTCAGGGCGGGGGCAGTACGGCAGCTACAACGACCACCCGGCGAGGCGGTTCAGGCTAAGACGGCACCAGCTATGCAGGACCGGCCTGCACGGGTCGTCGAGTGACTGCTCGGACGCCCGCACGGTCTGCATGTTTCTGCTCGGTTGAGTCCGTCAAACCGCGGGCGCTGTTTGTGCTCCCGCCGGCGGCGGGCTCGCCACGGCCTGCTCCGCGCCGCTAACCTCGTCCCAGATGCGGTTGCCCCGCGTCTCGCCGATGAAGAGCGAGCCAATGACAAACGTCATTGCCGCCACGGCAATCGGATACACGATAGCCAGTAACGCATTGCCCGTCGCCGCGGTAATCGCGACGGCGATAAATGGCAACCAGCCACCGAACCAGCCGTTGCCCAGGTGATACGGAAGTGACATCGACGTGTAGCGGATCCTGGCAGGGAAGAACTCCACCAGAAACGCCGCGATTGGGCCATACACCATCGTGACGTAAATCATCTGGATCCAGACCAGCACTCCGAGGAGGAATGGGCTGCTGGCAACCTGACCCATCAACACGTAGATCGGGAAGTAGGTGAGCGCCGCCAGCAAGCAGCCGCCCATGATGATCGGCTTGCGACCGATGCGGTCGCTGAGGGCGCCGAAGAGCAGAAACAAGGGTGCGCCCAGCAGCATCGCGACGATCATGATGACGTCGCCGGTAACGGGATCGACCTTCAGCGGGCCCTCGATATACACGCGAGCCTGGAACTGGCCCTGGTACCAGACGACGGCCTGCCCCGCGGTCGCGCCAAAGAGCACCAACAGAATCAGACCCCAGTTGCGACCGTTGCCCAGGCTGTCCTTGACCGGCGACGCCGACGAGTTGCCCGCGGCCTTCAGTCGGGTAAACAGCGGCGTTTCCTGGAGCCGCGCGCGAACGGCGAGCGCGATAGCCACCAGGAAGAACGACAGCAGGAAGGGCACGCGCCAACCCCACGCGGCGAACGCCTCGTTGCCGAATACCAGACGGCAGATGAGCGTGACGACCAGGGCGAGCACCAG
>JAFAOS010000286.1 GCA_019247515.1 Chloroflexota bacterium
GCGGCGACCCATCCAGTCCGATGACCAGTTCCTCAGCCAGCTCCACGACCGTCCGCGCGTCGGTATCCAGGACCAGGTCTCCGACAGCAGCGGTGCTCGAGCGCACTGCACCCGTCGGCGTCTCGCCTTCGATGGACATGCTGCTGCACGACGCAATCTGTTCGGGAGACCACCGGCCTGGTCGTGTCTTACAGCGGTCGTAACAAACGGGTCGCAGTGTCGGTCCGCGGAGGCCCGTCGCCACCGCGGATGAGTGCTTCGAGTGTCGAACGTACCACCGTCACGTGTTCGGCCCCGCAGAGCTCACCAAGGCGCTGCTCGAAAGCTGCATGAAAAGCACGCGCCAGTCGCGCGCGTCGTACAGGTGGTGGTAGTGGCGGGCGGCCAGGATGAGCGGACCAACGCCGCGGCGCCAGCTCAGACGCACATCCCGAGGCTCTCGCGCAGGCGGAACAGCGCGCGGTCTTTGGCTTTCGCCTCCAGCATGCAATCGAGCTCCAGCTCTGGCGGGACCAGGGCGAGGGAACGGGCGAACTCGTCGGCGTCGACGTACTCCGCGTGCGCCCCCGGCCGCTGGCCTGGCGCCTGGCTGGAATAGTGGATCTTCGGTACCCCGTCGCGGTCCGGACGCCAGGTGCCTGCGGCGCGACGCAGCATCTCGCCGAGATGCGCGTCGCCCGTTGGGCCGGAGTACACGCGGTGATGGAAAACATCCATCACCACAGGAACGTGGGCCGCGCTGGCCGCGGCCAGGACGGCATCCATGCCGAACAGCCGCTCATCGTTTTCGAGCACAATCCTGGTCCGCACCGACTCGGGCAAGTCCCCAACAGCGTCGACCCACCGCCGCAGCGCGGCGGGCTTGTCGCCGTACGCGCCGCCAACGTGAATCACGACCTTGTGACGTGTGTCGACCTCCAGGCTTTCGAGGAACCGCGCATGGTAAATCAGGTCCTGGCGCGCCGCCGCGACGATGCGCGGATCAGTCGACGACAGCACGGTGTACTGGCCCGGGTGCATCGACACACGCGCGTCGGAGTCGCGGATCAAACGTGCAATGTCGCGGAGCGGTTGGCGGAACTCCCGCCACCATGCCACGTTGTTCACCGGGTGAGAGCCAAACGGAATGACCTCACTCGAGATGCGGAACAGGCGGACGCCATGCTCCAGGTTGAACTGCAGCACGCGCCGCAGCGTCACGAGGTTCACGGCGATCAATGCGCGGAGTCGTTCGGGAGAAGCGTTGCGAAGGATCGTCCCGCGCAGCGTCGCGTCCTCCAGGCTCAGGCACACGCACGCGTAGCCCAGTCGACGGATCACGCCGGTTTTCCAAGCAACGTGGGCGCCAGCATGGTGCGCGCTGGAAACAGTGTTTTGCATGTGGTGCGCAATAAGTGTGCATATCATATGCATTGTGGCACCGGTCTGTCCACCGCCCGCTCAGCGCCACTCGCGCGCCAGCCGGCGCAGGTAGCGCAGCCCTACCCAGACGTGCACCCGCGCCTGCGTCTGGCGGTACACCCAGCGCACCGCGGCGAGCCGCCCGCCCCGCGGCCGATACTCACTCAATTCGACCCTTGCCCGCAGGCGGCCTGGCTCCCGTGTAATCGCGATCGCCAGCCGCGGCGTCCAGGTCGGGTCGACCAGCCAGCCGCCTTCGACCGCCACGCTGACTGCCCGCGTATCGCTGCTCCGCTCGAAGTTGGGCTTGCCCATTGCGATCAGCGTCAGCGCCGGCCAGCGGAGCACGAACCGCGGCCGCCCGGCGGCCCAACGCATGCGCACCAGCCCGCCCGCGCACTCCTCGGCGACCGAGAAATAGCCGTTCAGCATCCGCAGCAGCATGTCCGAGTCCAGCCGCGAGTCGAAGAGGTTCTCTGAATTGGGCAGATCCGCGGACTGGATGGACGTGAACGCAGGCACGCCCACGACGGACAATCAACGCGCTCCGGCGACCAGGTCGACCAATTTCTCCAGCGCTCGGATCGGCACTCCAAACTGGCGAGCCTGGGCCTCTTCGGCAAGCGCCCGCCGCGCGGCTCGATCGAACGTCAGCAGCGGTGGCTGGGCGATCAACTGCCAGTAGCGGTCGCTGCGCGCCAGCAGGTCATGCGTGAGCCCCTGCACCAGCTCACGCGCCACCGCGTAGTTGGCCATCGTCACGAGCCGAATCCAGTGGGACGACAGCATGGGACTGAGCACCGGCACGTCGACGGCGATGACACGTGTGTGGCCGAGCAGCCGCGCCGTCCGCAGGATGGTTTCGCGATACGTCATGACCTGCGGCCCCGGCAGGTCGTACCACTGGCTGCCGCTCAACGGTACCTGGACGCCGCTTGCCAGCGCGACGATGACGTCGTCGACCGCCACTGGCTCCGAGCGGGTCCGCAGCCAGCGGGGCAGGACCATCGCGGGGAGTCGAGCGGCCAGGTCGCGGACGATCTGCCAGGACGCGCTGCCGTAGCCAACGATCATGCCCGCCCGCAGCTCCAGGGTCGGAACGCGCCCGCTGCGCAGGACGCGTCCGACCTCCAGGCGGCTCTGCAGGTGCTCCGACGGCGGGCCCTGGGGGGCGGTGGCGCCGAGGTACACGATGCGCTCGACGCCAGCGCGATCGGCAGCGTTGGCGAACCGCTCGGCGATCCTCCGCTCGCGTTCGACCAGTGTCGACGAATCATCGGCCAGACTATGGATCAGGTAGAACGCCACCTGGCAGCCGTCCAGGGCGCGCTGGACCTGATCCACCCGCGACAAATCGGCCTCGAACCAGCCGTGGCGCGGCCATGCGCGACGCGCTCGGCTGGCGTCGCGCGTGACGCAGCGGACCTGCAGCCCGAGCGCTTCGAGCACGGGAGCCAGACGTCGGCCCACGAAGCCCGAGGCGCCAGTGAGCAGCGCCTGCTTCCGCCCCTCCTCGCCCACACCCATATGCAAGCATTGTACATATCCTGCGCAGAGACTCAGAAGAAA
>JAFAOS010000387.1 GCA_019247515.1 Chloroflexota bacterium
AGCATGACCCGCAGCGGATGCACCCGGTCGAGCTCGTCGTCTCGATATGTGGCGAGCACCAGAGCGGGCACCGCTTCGATGCGTCGGCCGACCATGCGCATGACGTCGAGCGTGGCCTCGTCGGCCCAGTGGAGGTTAGAGTAGTCACCCTGTTTCCGTCACAATTTGAACTGGTTTTTTGCTTTTGAGACGTCATCCTAATTACGCATTCGCGCCGGCCGGCGGCACGCTTGCGGCACGGTCGTGGCACGCTGTAGCTACGCAGATTTTGGGTCGGCGGGGCTGTTGGACGACCTGCTTCGGCGTAGCGGCCGGTGACGAATCGGTCGTGGTGTACGTCCACGTCGACAGACGACAGACCCAAGACCCGGGGGTCGGGAGAGCTGGCTGTCGGTCCCGTGGAGGTCGGCAGCTCTACTCAGGCGTCAACCAGCGGCGAGTCAAATGATCGACCGGTGATCCCTCAAGCTCGCTCGCCGGCCGCCCACACGAACACGTTCTCAAACGAGATTGTCCCGTCGCCGCGGGCGTGGCGGGCGTCGACTTCTTCCAGCACGCGTCGCACGGCGTCCTGGCCATAGGCCCGGATCGCCGCTTGCGTCGGCGCTGAACTCGCGTGCGCCAGCCATGCCACCTCGGCGTTCGGGTACACCATCGCGCAGGGTGAGACGCCGCGCGCCACGACCCGCAATCCGGCCCGAGCGAACAACGCTTCGAATGCGCCCGTCTCGGCCAACGCACTCGAGCCAATCCGCGAAGGCTGCGACGCTGGCGGTCCCAATGTGGCCATCGCTTCGCGCACAGCGGTGTACTGGCAGCGCTCTGGCGGGCCCCAGCACGTGACGACCACCCTCCCCGCATGGTCGAGGACCCGCGCCGCCTCACGCATCGCCGCGTCCACATCACGCGCAAAGAACAGGCTGTTGACGGCCACCACTGCGTCGAACGTGGACGACTCAAACGGCAGTGCCTCGAGGTCAGCCAATCGAACGTCGCATGCTGGTAGACGCTGACGCGCTACCTCGAGCATCGCCTCCGAGCCGTCGACGGCCGTCACCTCCGCCCCGCGCAGGCTCGCGAGCACACTCAGAATCCCCGCCCCACAGCCGGCGTCGAGCATCCGCGTTCCACGGGTGACTTTCCCTGCGTCGAGCACCGCTCCCTGCAGTGGCAACGTGCACTGCTCCTGGAGTTGCGCCCAGTCCAGTCCGCGCACCCTGGCCCAGGCATTCGAGGATGTTGCTGCCACGATTCTCCCGTCGAGCGCGAAGCGTACACCGCTGGAAGCAGGGATCCTTTACAGGAGCAGGCTCGCAGAAGACCGTGCGGGTGCAATCGACGAGGAACGCTAAGAATTGCACCGCGGTGCCACGCGGCAGCGGCGAGGGACCGGCCATACTACTCGCCCGAATCTGGCGTGAGAGCAGGTCGCTGGGACGCCGACCCGAAATCTCAATCGCGGCGTTCCTGTGCTCGCGCTCGATGCATCCTCAGCTAACCCGGAACTCGGCTAAGGCACGGACGCGGCACGCTCGACGGCACGGTCGTGGCACGCCGACCCTTCTACAGTGACGACGTGTTCTTGTGTCTGACCGGCGACCGCGACATTGTCGAAATGCCGGCGAGGTTCGCTCCATCCTCGGTGCCACACAGGTTTGTCGATGCCCACTGCGGGATCGCCGAGCCATGTGCTCAACCTGGACACCCAACCAGAGCAACGGTCGCGCTCGACCGCAGACTCACTGGGGATCGACATCGCTCTCCCCCGTTGCGTCAAACGAGCACACGGCACGCGCTCATCTTCCTTACGAAGGAGGTTTTTGCCACCCCAGGCCACGCTGAATAACTAGCTCATCCCCCGTCTCCCGCTGCTGCTTCGATAAGTAGGCGCCGTCCGACGTTTGCGCCTCCCCCTCGGAGCATGTCGTTGTCGTCTGCTCAGAACGCCTCGGTCCGAGAGGACAGGGGCGTTTTTTGTGTGCCCAATGCGGCATCAGATCAAAGGAGGTTCTGGTATGCGACTGTTCGGATTTCTGGTCTCGGTCAGGTTCTGGGTAGCGACGTGGATCGTCATCCTGTTCATCGGGCTCACACCGCAACCACCGGCGGTGGAGTTGGTCATCGTGGTGGGCTTTGTCGCGCACAGCATCTGGTTTCTCCAGCATGGCCTTCGCGTTTGCAACCAGTCGGGCACTCGCCCGGGCCGAAAAGGCCGAAGAGGCGGAGTTTCGCCGGCGGCGGCGCAGGCGGGCTTCCCGGGACAACTCGAACCAGGCTCTGGATGTACCGGGGCCTGCTGACCCCATTCATGACCGCGCGCCGGTTGGTTGGTCTGGTGACCGAGCGGGCGGCCCGACATGACACACATCGTCTCGCAGTTCCGGCCCGGCGATCAGCCTGAGCCATTCCGTCCACT
>JAFAOS010000305.1 GCA_019247515.1 Chloroflexota bacterium
GGCGACTTCGAGCGTGGCGCGGAACTGCGCGTCGGTGACCGGCTGCGCGGCCGAGCCCAGATCCTCGGTGCCGATGCTGACCGTCTGACGGTTCGGACTGGCGGGACCGCACGGCCAGGTGTGGCCGGTCTCGAGGATGCCGTTGGCCCACGACGAGTCGCTGAGGTGCACGTACTGGTGTTGCTGGCCTCGGAGTCCGATTCCAAAGTGGTAGCTCACCTGGGCGGCCGGGTCCTGCAGCCAGCTGTCGCTGCCCGCCAGGCTGCCGGCCATGGTGTGAATGACGATGGCGCACACCGTCTCGGCGGCGCGGCCGGGCCAGTGGTTGGGGCTGCCGATCCAGCGGATGTGCGGCTGACCGATTTCCTCGAGCGGCGGTGGCGGTCGCTCATACAGCGGCGGCCTGGGGCTCAGCTGGCCGGCGAGCGGCGGGCTGAGCGCGACCAACCACGCCTCGAGACTGTCGGAACCCGTCCAGCGTCCTTCGGTAACGGCATTGATGGCGCGCGTGATAGCGCCTTGCTGCTCGGTGAGCTGGTCGAGCCGCCAGCGCTGCTCCTCGGTACTCATCACAGGTACAGCGGCACGCGTGGCTGCGGCTCGAGGCTCGGGTCGAGCGCTTTCAGGTGGCCGACCACGGTGTCCGCGCCACCTTCCCAGCGGGCCTCGAGAAGCGCCTGTAGCGCCTGTGTTTGTAGCGCCTGTTGCCGCGCCAGTTGATCGAGCCATACTTGCAGCTCCTGGTCGTCCATGTACCTGATCTCCCGTTCGTCAACGCTGCTGCGAGCCGGATGGGCCGGCCGTCCCGCCGCTCGATCGCGGTTCATCGCGTGTAATCGCCCGCCCAAACCAATGGCCGGCCACCAGCCCGACAACCGTCGTGGCGGCCGAGGTGACCACTGCCTCGGTCGGGATCAGAATGACCCACAGGCAGCCACCCAGGATCACTAATGAAAGCGTCCACTCGGCCAGCAGTCGGCAAGCGTCGGGGGTGCCTGCGACGGCCAGTGGACCGATGCGCAGCACCCACTCGTGCTCACGATCGGTCACCGGACGCGCGACCTACAGCAGCAGATCATCCACGGCGACCAGTGGCAGCACCACCCCGCCTCGCGGAGCACCTGTGTCAATCTCGATCGGCTGTGCTTGGGCACGTGGCTGGTTCGACTTAGTGGTGAAACACGGCGGTCGGCCGCAGTTGAGAAATCCCCAGAGTCCCTGTCCTCCGGCATCCCATGGTCGCCGACATCGACGGCCGCCAGGAGCTTGACTCCAGCGGGCGCGTTGGAAGGGAAAGGTGCCAATCGGTGTTCTCGTGAGGGCTGCCGCATCTCCGTTCACAGTCAAGGCACCAGATAGACGACCTGGAAGGGACCCAGTCTGTTGAATTGATCGCGCGAGAGTGTGTCATACACACCGGCGTATCCTCCGGCCGAATTCGCGATCCAGAGCACGGAACCGGTGACGCCGCGTAACCCTACGAAGTGGTACCAGCCCAGGCCGTTAAGGATTGCCGCGGTTGATTCGGCGATGGTCCAGGTCTGGTCGTAGGTAACCCAGGCCTGGCGCACATCGACGTCATAGCCGGCTAGAACGCGTACCAGGCATTGCGTATCGATCAGGCCGTACGTCTCATTGACACACGCTGGATAGCCGATCTGCTGGGCCACCTGCTCGCGCTCCGCGCGGGCGTCGAGTCCAGTGGCTTGTAGGAGCCACGTCAAACTACAGATACTGCAGGTCCAGTTGTAGGCTTGCGGCGCCATGTACGTGTCGCGGTGTTCGCGAAAATATGCCAACCAGTCGGGCGGAGGCGGGGGCCCGGCTTCGCTCACCAGGACCGGTGGCTGCGCTTCGAGCAGCATGGTTGGGTCTAGCGCTTCTAGATCCGCCTCCAAGCTCGGCATTCCTGTCCACTGCCCCTGCAGCATGCGACTGAGACCATCCGTCAGCAGTGCCTGCTGCCTTTCGAGCGTATCCAGGCGCTCGTCGGAACTCACCCCGCCACCAGCGGCGGATCGAGAATCAAAGTGCCCGGCAGATTCGGATCGATCGCGTACAAGAACGCCTCGACGCTCGGGGGCGCACCCGTCCACTGCCCCTGCAGCGCGGCTGCCAGCGCCTGTGTCAGCAGCGCCTGCTGCTGTTGGAGTGTCGTCAATCGTGCGTCAATTTGGTTGTCGTCGGTCACGTCACGTCACCACCATCACGCGGAGAACTGCCAACTAAAACGATCTGTGGCGGCTAATCCGGACCGACGTTCCAATAGACCGTCAAGTGGCTGAAAGGACCTGAGATCTGGCCGGAGCCACTGTACACAGTCCCGCTACTGCAGTTGTAAATCGAGAAAGCGTCGACGACGTAGCCTGACCGAGCGCATTGCGTGTGGCCTGGCGTCCGGGGTAGGTGCTCAGGTCCCAATGAACGGAGGGATCGCCTCGGATGAGTGGGTTATTGCGGACGTAGGAATAGCGATTGAGGGACTGGGGGTCGGCGGCGGAAGGGACGATGGAGTCCGGCTGGCAGAAGCGGCCGACGCTGGTGTCGTAACTTCAACTGCCGTGCCAGTACAGTCCGATACTCCCGTCGTGGATCTGGCTGGTAAAAAGATGGTCGGTGCCCGGTCCAGCACCGGCGCCGCGACGCTTGTCGTCCACTACGATTGATCGGACTTGGCGTAACCTATTGGTTCAAAGTCGAATCCAAAGCTAATTCTGGGCGAGGCCACGGGACCACCGTCGGAGCCCGCCAAGTAATCCTGGACATTTCTATTCGTGTGGCTTTTGTAAACTCGCCTATCAAGTCATCCTCGCGGACAATGTCACTCAGATCAGCTTCGACGAGTGTTCCGTTAGCGGGGCGACCGTTATAGCTAACCAATGTGTATTGGCTTCCTGAGGACACCTCAATGCGTGCAACACGCAAGTTATCTAATGCATCGAATGACTCCTCGAATACTATTCCGAGCTCAGTTTCTAGATCTTCTGGTGTCATGTCGATTTCGAAAATATACTCCCAGCCGGACTGCCAATTGATTTTCGCATTAAGTCCGGCGAGCAGTTGACTTCTAGTTAGGTAGATCTGGTGGTAGCCGCTAAGGTTGTTATGCAATCTGGCTTCCTGTTGGATCGAGGAATGTTTGACTATTTTGTGTTACTAAGACTGGACCGAGTTTAGCCACGTCGTTGTCCACGGTAACCCCCGGTCGCGGACCTCGCCAGTAGGCTACGTTGGGCGGAGTCCCTGAGTCTGGCTGAATATCGGTCACGAATTCCAAGCCGCGGGTATTTGATGGTAGGTGACCATAGTACGCCTGTACTGCCGGAAAGAATCCGCCTCCTTCAGGGGGACCTCCCCAGATCTCGCCACTAATCTGTTGCAGCAGTGCCACATAGGGCGTTTGCGTGGTTGATTCCCTACGGTAGTAGAAGGAAAACGTAGTACCGTTTATGGTGATGGCGGCGGCCGCGCCGGCTGCGGCTAGAGCCAGCATGATCTTTAGCAAGTCGGCAAGGCTGAGTTCGCCAGCTGGTGTGCCGAGCCATGGAATAGCGTCCGTATTAGCGGAAAGAGGCAGTGTGGAAGAGCCGTCAGACTGAGCAAGAGCGATCTCTCCCAATGATGGAGGATCTCCAAGGGCGCCCAGGACGGCGAGCGGGTTTGCCATTGGAATGGGTGCTAGGTTTGTGCGGCCCGTCTGCTGGATGACCTGACCGGAGCCGCTGTAAACCGTTCCCGAACTTCTGTTGTAGATGGAGGAAGCATCGACGACGTAGCCTGGACCGAGCGCATCGCGTGCGGCCTGGCGTCCGGCGTAGGTGCTCAGGTCCCAATTACCAGTTGGATCGACGCGGATGAGTGGGTTATTGCGGACATAGGAATAGCGATTGAGTGACTGGGGGTCAATGGGGGAAGGAACGATGGAGTCCGGACAGCAGAACCGCCCGAGAGTCGGATCGTAGGCCCGAGTGGCGTACCAGTACAGTCCGATGCTTTGATCCTCGATCTGGCCGGTGAACAGGTGGTCGGTGCCCAGGTTGGACCCAGCATCACGCCCTACGCCATATGGCGTGTAGCGCATCTGGTCCAGCGGATTGAAGTTGGAGTCGGTGACGCGCAGCGTGCCGCCCAGGTGGTCGGTGCCCACCCAGTACAGCACGCCGTTGTTGCGGTACGCCACCGTGCGCCCGAGCGCAACGTAGTACTTGGTGACGGTGTCGACGTCGAGCGTGCCGTCGCCCAGGTGGTGCTCGTAGCCGCCCACGTAGTGCACGGTGCCGCTTGCATCCAGTCGTTTCCGACGGATGCCATCACCGTCGTACGCCGTGCGCCACACGGTGCTGCCATTCGACTCGTCGAGACGAACCGGCTGGCGGCGCGCGTCGTAGGTGAGGTGCTGATCGCCACGCGTGGTGAGTGAGCCGTTGGCGTCGTAGGTGTAGCTCGTGCCCGCGAAGCTGGTCACCGCGTGCGGCTGGGCGCTGCCCGCTCCAGATGGCGGGTAGGTCAGCGGGTTACCTGGAGAACCCTTCCAGATCAGGTTGCCGATCTCGTTGTAGCCGAAGGTCTCACCCGGTGGCGCACTGGCCAGGCTCAGCCGATTCTGCTCGTCGTACGCGTAGGCGATCACCTCGTTGTTGACGCCGTCGACGCTGCTGGTGATGTTGCCCACCCCGTCGTAGACCAAGCCGCGGTTGACCAGTGTCGGAGTGGCGCTCGGCCAGTAGCTGGTGCGCAGCGTGCCAAACGGACTGCCGTTCATCGGCACGCCGTCCAGCCCGTTGTACGTCTGCAGCACCGTCGTCGCGAGCGGCTGGCTGCCGAGTGTCCAGCGCGTCGGCTGGTTCATGGCGTTGTACACGATTTCGGACACGAAGTTGGGTCCCAGCGAGCTGGTCAAGCCGACCAGCAGCCCGCTGGCGCCATAGCTTGAGCTGAGTTGTTCTCCATCCGGCAGCGTGAGGCTGGCCGGTCGGCTCAGCGCGTCGAAGCTGGTGGTGGTGGTGTACGTCAGACCGTCGATGGTGCGCTGTTCTTGATGGGCGCGCCCGATCGCGTCGTACATCCAGATTGCGTGGCCCGTGACGTCCCACAGCGCGGTGCGGCGCCCGCGGCCGTACTGGTCGGCGGCGAAATCGTAGGCGTCGTACTCCTGGTAGATGCGCGCGCCGTGGGTCTGCCCGTAGCTGGATTGCTCGTAAGCCTCGATCCAGTTGCGCACGTCGTACACATCCTGGGCACACATCAGCCGACTGCCTGGGACCATGGGGCCACGCGTAAAGCCGGGCAACGTGCCCAGGCCGGCTTGAGTCCACAAGTCTTGCAGGGCGGTGTACAGGTCCACGAAGTGCTGCGCGCGGACTGGGACACCCCGGCCGGCCACGATCACCGCGTCGGTCCAGGTCATCGGCGTCAGGCCCGCGGCTTGGCGGTGGACCTCGAGCGTATGGCGCAGCTCCATCAGGTCGTACACCGTCGGAGCCTTCACGGTTGCGCTCGTCCAGCTCGGCGGGTAGAACGTGCGCACCGGTCGCTTCAGCCGGTCGTAGGCGAAGCTGGTCACCTGGTTCAAGGCATCGGTCTGGGCGGTGAGCAGGCTGAGGGCGTCGTAGGCGTATCCCCAGGCGCCCATGTCCGGGTCCTGCATGCTGATCTTGCGACCGAGCAGGTCGTAGCTCAGGCGGGTGTGATTGCCCAGCTGATCGGTCACGCTCAGCAGCCGGTCGAGTGGATCGTAGGTGTAATTCGTCGACGCGTACGGGCTGGCGGATGCGTTGGGCGTGGCGAAGGTGCCGCTGTACTCACGGATCCACAGCGTGCGACCCAGACAGTCCTGCTCGAAGCGCTTCTGGTGCAGATTCTGGTCGACCAGCGTGCGATTCCAGCCGTCGTAGGCGGTCTGGATGGTGTAGTTCGGGTTGGGCTGCACCACGCGCGTGGCGCGGCGCAGCTCGTCGTAGCTGGTCTGGGTGAAGGGACCGGCGTAGCCAAGCCAGTCGCTTTCCAGAAAGCCACCAGGTCCCGACCCGGTGTGCGGGGTCGAGACGGAACTCACCAGTCCCCGCCCATCCGAATGGGTATTGACGATGGTGACGCCGCCCGAGCCGTCGCCGGCTGGTGCATACGTCTGAACGACGCGACCTGCTCCGTCGTAGATCGACCAGCTGCTGAGCCAGGCCGGGCTGCCGCCGGCATCCGTGCGAACCTGCTTCTGGATGGTCATCGTGGTCCGTTGGGCAGGCGTGGTGGCTGGCAGGTCGTAGGTGTACTTCGTGGTTGGCTGGTATACGCCGCCGGGTCCGCTGAGCATCGGCCCGTCGATCTCGGTCAGTCGACCGAAGATGTCGTACTGGTAGCTGGTGGTCAGCCCGTTGATGTCCGTTGCGCTCGAGACGACACCCCAGCGCGCATCGTAGGCGCGGCGTGTTTGTTGGCCCAGCACGTTGGTGCTCGTCTCTGGGAACGTGTGGAACGTGCTTTCATAC
>JAFAOS010000522.1 GCA_019247515.1 Chloroflexota bacterium
GATCGCCGCGAATCCAGCGACGCGAGATGAGTTGATCATCGACAACCTGATGGGCGCCAATTCCGAGGAGCGCCACCTGCTGCGAGACAACAAGAATTTCCAGGCGCTCCTGAAGGACCTGCCCGCCGACCTGCAGAAAAGGATAAAGGCCATCCTCCGCGCTCCGTAGACAAGCTTCTTCTCAACAAGTTTTTCTCGATAGCGGAACCCTCACCCCGGCCCTCTCCCAGAGGGAGAGGGAGGGCCGCTCGTTCGCATCGACCCTTGTTGAGAGAAAGCCTATCCCGGTTGGAGGTAGATGACTCCCAGTGGCGGCAGCGTCAGGCTCAGGCTGTGCGGCTTGCCCGCCCAGCCCTCGTCGGCGGCCCACACCTGGCCGGCGTTGCCCACGTTGCCGCCGCCGTACAGCGACGAATCCGTATTCAGCACCTCGCGCCACGGCCCGCCCGTCGGCACGCCGACGCGGTAGCCGTAGCGCGCCACCGGCGTGAAGTTCGAGACGACCACCACGATGTCGCTCGGATTGTGCCCCCGCCGCATGAAGGCGAAGACGCTGTTCTCGTTGTCGTGCGACTCGAGCCACTCGAATCCCTGCCAGTCGAAATCCACCTCATACAGGGCAGGCTGCGAGCGGTAGACGTGCTGGATGTCGGCGACGCACCGCTGCAGGCCGCTCTGGTAGGGATACTGAAGCAGGTGCCAGTCGATGCTGCGGCCTTCGGTCCACTCGTCACCCTGGCCGAAGTCCAGGCCCTGGAAGAGCAGCTTCTTGCCCGGGTGCCCCCACATGTACCCGTAGAGCAAGCGCAAGGTCGCGAACTTCTGCCACGCATCGCCAGGCACCTTGTTGAGCATGCTCGACTTGCCGTGAACCACCTCGTCGTGCGACAGCGGCAGCACGAAATTCTCGTGGAACGCGTACAGCAAGCTGAAGGTCAGCTCGTTGTGTTGCCAGCGACGGTGAACCGGGTCCTGCTGCACGTAGGCCAGCGTGTCGTGCATCCAGCCCATGTTCCACTTCAGGCTGAACCCGAGGCCGCCCATGTACGGCGGCCGCGATACTTGCGGCCATGCCGTCGATTCCTCGGCGATCGTCAGCACGCCGGGGCACTCGGTGTGGACCACTTCGTTCATGCGCTGGAGGAAGGAGATCGCATCCAGGTTCTCGCGACCGCCGTACTGGTTCGGCACCCACTGGCCGGACTCGCGCGAGTAGTCCAGGTACAGCATCGAGGCGACCGCGTCCACGCGGAGGCCGTCAATGTGGAACTGCTCCACCCAGTACACCGCGTTCGAGATCAGGAAGCTGCGGACCTCGTTGCGCCCATAGTTGAAGATCTTGGTGCCCCAGTCCGGATGCTCCCCCTGACGCGGGTCGGCGTGCTCGTACAGCGCCGTGCCGTCGAAGCTGGCCAGGCCATGCCCGTCGCGCGGGAAGTGGGCCGGGACCCAGTCGAGCAACACGCCCACGCCGGCCTGGTGCAGCGTGTCGACGAAGGCGCGGAAATCGTCGGGCGAGCCGAAGCGACTCGTGGGCGCAAAGTAGCCGACCGTCTGGTAGCCCCACGAGGCGTCGAGCGGGTGCTCGCTGATCGGGAGCAGCTCGACGTGGGTGTAGCCCATCGTCTGGCAGTACTCGGCAAGTTGGCGTCCCAAATCCTGGTAGCCCAGGAATGCGTTGTTGTCGGGTGAGCGCTTCCACGAGCCGAGATGGACCTCGTAGATGCTGATCGGCGCGTCGAGGGCCTGTGCCTCTGGCCGCCGCGCGACCCAGGTGTCGTCGTGCCACGCGTAGCGCTCCAGGTCCCACACCATGGACGCGGTGCGCGGCCGCAGCTCGGCGGCAAATCCGAACGGGTCGGCCTTTTCGATTCGGTGCGACGAGAAGCGCGGCTTGATGCTGTACTTGTAGATGGTCCCCTGCTCGAGGCCGGGCAGGAAGCCCTCCCAGATACCCGAGGACTGCCGCGCATGCAGCGGACTGGCATCCGGGTCCCAATGATTGAAATCACCGATCACGCTGACGGCGTCGGCATTCGGCGCCCAGACGCCGAAGACGACGCCCGAGGTGCCGTCCACGGTGGCCACGTGCGCGCCGAGTTTCTCGTACACGCGCGCGTGGGTACCCTCATTGAAGAGGTAGATGTCGAAATCGGTTAACAGGCTGGTGCGTGTGTCAGTAGGACGGCTAGGCGCCTGTGTCATTGGTTATCCTGTGACGTTTCCTGGCACGCTCCGTGCCGGCCCGAGGATCGTGTAGAGAGACGATGGATTCGACTCCTTCGAACGGTAGCGACAGCCGCGGTCGTACTCGAAAAGCTAACACGCCTCCCGACCAGCCGCCGAATGGCCAGGGCCCGCCGACACCGAAAACGGCCGGGCAAGGCCGCCGAGCGGGTCCTGACGCTGCGCCGAGCAGCCCGCCGGCGCCCGATGGCGCGCCGAGCAGCCCGGCCCCGTCGCATGACCGTACGCCGAGTACCCCGCCTCGGGCGCCTGAGGACACCCCGAGTGGCCCGTCGGCACGCCAACTGCCGAGTGGCGTCTCGCCACAACCGTCGCCCAGCCGCCAGGCGTCACTGCAGGCTGGCCGTCGCGCCGCGCCCGCCGCTGCCCTCAGGCCGCCGCCGCCGCTGGACGTGTATCCCGCCATCGCCATCGAGTCGGTGCAGCCCGAGCTCGACGGCGGCCAGTGGCCGATCAAGCGCGTCGTCGGCGACAGTGTCGAGGTCTCGGCCGACATCTTCAAGGAAGGTCACGACCTGCTGCAGGCACGCGTGCTCTTCCGCGCACTCGACGAGTCGAGCTGGCGTGAAGCGCCGATGCGCCTCGTCGAGAACGACCGCTGGACCGGCGTCTTCAGCGTCGGTCGCAACACCCGCTACGTCTACAGCGTGCTGGCGTTCACGGATACCTACGCCTCGTGGCGCGCCGACCTGCAGAAACGCCTGGCGGCCGCGCAGGAAGTCAGCTCCGAGCTGCTCGAAGGCCGGCGCCTGGTCGAAGAAGCCCGCGAGCGCTGCGCTGACCTGGACGATCGCGGCCGGCTCGACGCCTACCTGGCCCGCTGGCGCTCAGGTGACAACCGCGCCGCGGCCGAGCTGGCGATCTCCGAAGAGCTGGGTCAGGTGATGGATCGCTGGCCGGATCGCTCCGATGCGACCCGTTATCGTCACCAGCTGCAACTGGTCGTGGACCGGCCAGCAGCCCGCTTCGCGGCGTGGTACGAGATCTTCCCCCGTTCGCAGGGCACCGACCCGACGCGCGGCGCGACCTTTCGCGAAGCCGAAAGGCGTCTGCCAGACATCGCGGCCATGGGCTTCGACACGCTGTACATGACGCCCATCCACCCGATTGGCACCACCAATCGCAAGGGCCCGAACAACACGCTCGTGGCCGGCCCGCGCGACCCCGGCAGCCCGTACGCCACTGGCAGCCCTGCCGGCGGCCACGACGCGATCGCCCCGGAGCTCGGCACGCTGGACGACTTTCTGCACTTCCAGCAGACCGCCCACCAGCACGGACTGGAGCTGGTGCTCGATTTCGCCATCCAGGTCTCGCCCGACCATCCGTGGGTGAACGAGCACCCGGAGTGGTTCTACCATCGACCGGACGGCTCGATCAAGTTCGCAGAGAATCCGCCAAAGAAATACGAAGATATCTATCCCCTGAATTTCCGCTCACCGGACTGGAAGAACCTGTGGGCGGCCTGGCGCGACATCGTCCTGCTCTGGGCGGAGCGCGGCGTGCGCGTCTTCCGCGTCGACAATCCGCACACCAAGCCGCTGGCATTCTGGGAGTGGATGATCCGCGAGGTCCAGGACGTCTATCCGGACGCCATCTTCCTCGCCGAAGCGTTCACGCGCCCGAAGATGATGCGTCAGCTGGCGAAGGTCGGCTTCACGCAGAGCTACACCTACTTCACGTGGCGCACCACGAAGTGGGAGCTCCAGGAGTATCTCACCGAGCTCACCCAGGGTGAGATGAAGGAGTACTACCGCGGCAACTTCTTCGCCAACACCCCCGACATCCTGCCGCCCATCCTGCAACTGGGCGGGCGGCCGGCGTTTCGGATGCGGCTGGTCCTGGCCGCCACGCTGTCGTCGGTGTATGGCATCTACAGCGGTTTCGAGCTGTGCGAAAACACTCCGCGCGGTGCGCCCGGCACCCAGGAATATTACCAGGACTCGGAGATGTACCAGCACAAGGTCTGGGATTGGCATCGACCGGGCAACATCATCGACGACGTGACGCGCCTGAATCGCGTTCGACGCGACAATCCAGCGCTGCACCTGTACGACAACTTGCGTTTCCTCCAGTCGGATAACGATCAGCTTCTCACCTACATGAAGGCGACTCCGGATGGCGCCAACGTCATCGCTTGCGTGGTGAACCTCGATCCGTACTGGCCCCAATCAGGCTGGTTGGAGGTGCCGGCGCACGAGTGGGGCATGGCCGCGGATCAGCCGTACGTGATGTACGACCTGCTGTCGGACGAACGCTTTACGTGGCGGGGCAACTGGAACTGGGTGCGGCTGGACCCGGCGGTCAGGCCGGCGCACATCCTGCGTTTCGAACGTGCACTCGGCTGAGGCGCTCCGCGCCGCGCGCTGGTTCGGTGGCAAGAGCCGACCAATCGTCGAGACGCGGATCGTCGATAGCGCCTGCTGGGCTGGCGATGCCGGAGTCTCACTGGTGGACGTGGCCTACGCGCATGGTCCGTCCGAAACCTACGTCGTGGCCGATCGGTTCGAAGACCCGTCCGTGGGACGGGCGTTGGTCCGCCACTTCGAGGGCGCCACGCTGCCCACCCAGCGCGGCGGCGCGCTGGTCTTTCGCCCAACCCACATCTTTCACGCGGTTGCCCGTGAGCGGCTGGAACCGATCGGCCTGCTGCACGGGGAGCAAAGCAACACCTCGCTGCGCTTTGGTGATGCGCTGATCCTGAAGCTGTTCAGGAGACTCCAGTTCGGTCCCAATCCGGATGTGGAGATTGGCTGGTTTCTCACCGAGCACACCGCCTTTTCAGGCACGCCACCGGTCGCCGGTTCGCTGACCTACGTCACTCCCGAAGGTGAACAGGCCGACCTCGTGCTGCTCCAGCAATTCGAGCCCAACCGCGGCGACGCGTGGACCACCACCCTGGCGCGCGCGACCTCGATCGTCGATGGGGCTCCGATCGAAGCCACGCTGCCGTCGATCCGTCGCCTCGCGGCGACGACGGCGGAGCTGCACGTCGCGCTGGCGAGCGGGACCGGCGATTTTTCGCCGGAACGCATCGACGCGCCGCAGGTCAACACCTGGTTGGCAACACTCGAAGACGAGGTCCGCCTCACGGCGCGCGCGCTCGCCGCCCGTGGCGTGCCCGTCGACGAGTCCGCGTTGATCGAGCGCGCCGCGGGTTTGACGTCGCTGGAGGGATCGCTGGAAACGCGCCACCACGGCGACTACCACCTGGGTCAGGTCCTCGAGCGAGATGACGGCGGTTACGTCATTATTGACTTCGAAGGCGAGCCCTCGAGGCCGCTGGCGCAGCGGCGCGAGAAGCACACGCCGCTGCGGGACGTGGCCGGCATGCTGCGGTCGTTCGACTACGCCCGCCATGCGGCGCTCCGAGCGTCGGGGCATTCTGGCGATGTGCGTCGCTCGCGCGTAGCCGCGGACTGGTACGCGGCCGCCCGCGAGACCTTCCTCCAGGAGTACCTGGCGGTGGCGCGCGGCCAACCCGGGCTGATTCCGGCGGCCATCGACGCCCCGCTGGCCGCCCTGGAGCTGGAAAAAGCCGCCTACGAGGTCCGCTACGAGCTGAACAACCGCCCCGACTGGCTGCCGATCCCCCTCGCCGCCTTCGCGTCCCGCTAATCTCTCAGGAATGCCACCGCTGACCGTCTGGCCCGGCCGCCCCGACCCGCTCGGGGCCACCTGGGACGGCCACGGCACGAACTTCGCCGTGTATTCACCGCACGCCGTCCGCGTCGAGTTGTGTTTGTTCGACGACGTCGCCGGCAAGGAGTCCGCCCGCATCGCCCTGCCCGAACAGACGCGCAACATCTGGCACGCCTACCTGAATGACGTCGGTCCGGGCCAGTTGTATGGCATCCGTGTCCAGGGTCGCTACGCGCCGCGCGAGGGCATCCGCTTCAATCCCAACAAACTGCTCATCGACCCGTATGCCCGCGCCATTGCCGGACGCATCGATTGGCGCGCACCGATTTTCGGCTACCGCCTCGGCGCGCGGACCGAAGACCTCACCCGCGACGTCCACAATTCCGCGCGCGGCATGCCCAAATCCGTCGTCGTCGACAACCACTTCGATTGGGGGGACGACCGGCCGCCGGGCGTGCCCTGGAGTGAATCCGTCATCTACGAAACGCACGTCAAGGGCATCAGCATGTGCCACCCGGACGTTCCCGAAAACCTGCGCGGAACCTATCTCGGCCTGGCCAGCGATCCAATCCTCGAGCACGTGCGCTCGCTCGGCGTAACGGCCGTGGAATTGCTGCCCGTCCACCACTTCGACGACGACAAGTTTCTGCTCGATAAAGACCTCTCCAATTACTGGGGCTACAGCTCCATCGGCTACTTTGCGCCGGTCGCGCGCTACGCCACCGGCGACCGTGGTCAGCAGGTGAGCGAGTTCAAGTCGATGGTCAAACGCCTGCACGCCGCGGGACTCGAGGTCCTTCTGGACGTGGTCTACAACCACACCGCCGAAGGCAATCACCTGGGCCCCACTCTGGTGTTTCGCGGCCTCGACAACCCGACCTACTACTCGTTGATGCCCGACAACCCGCGTTACTATCGCGACTTCACCGGCACCGGCAACTCACTCAACGTCGCCCATCCGCAAACTTTGAAATTGATCGCGGACAGCCTGCGCTACTGGGTCCAGGAAATGCACGTCGACGGGTTCCGGTTCGACCTGGTGACAGTCCTCGGTCGCGATCCGGAGGCGTACAACACGGGCGCCGCGTTCTTCGACATCGTCCACCAGGACCCGGTGCTGAGCCGGGTCAAGCTGATCGGCGAACCGTGGGACGTCGGCGACTACGGTTACCAGGTCGGCAACCTGCCGGTGCTGTGGAGCGAGTGGAATGGCAAGTACCGCGACAACGTGCGCCGCTTCTGGAAAGGTGACGCCGGCCAGATCGCCGAGCTCGCCTATCGACTGAGCGGCAGCAGCGACCTGTATCGGCTGAGCGGGCGCGGACCGACCGGCAGCATCAACTTTGTCACCGCGCACGACGGTTTCACGCTGCGCGACGTGGTCACCTACAACGACAAGCACAACGAAGCCAACGGTGAGAACAACCGCGACGGCGCCAACGACAACAACGCCTGGAACAGTGGCGTCGAAGGTCCGTCGGAGGACCCGGGCGTCAATGAGCTGCGCATGCGTCGTCAACGCTCGCTGTTGGCCACGCTGTTCCTGTCTCAGGGCGTGCCGATGCTGCTGGGCGGTGACGAGATGGGCCGCACCCAGCAGGGCAACAACAACGCCTATTGTCAGGACAACGCCATCAGCTGGTTCGACTGGAACCTGAACGACCAGCAGCGTGAGCTGCTTGCCTTCACGCGCGGGCTCATCGCCTTTCGCGCGGAGCATCCCATCCTGCGTCGGCGGAGATACTTTGAAGGGTTGTTTCTCCCCGGCGCGGACATCAAGGACCTGACCTGGTTCAAGCTCGACGGCACCGAGATTCAGGATGAGGACTGGACTGACGGCGAAATGCGCTGGCTGGCGATGCGTCTGGCGGGCGAGGCGATCGACGAGCGCGAACCCGAAGGTGCCCGCATCTCCGACGAGACGCTGCTGATGCTGCTCAACACGCATCACGAGGAGCAGAAATTCACCCTGCCAGAGAGCGGCGGCAGTGACGCATGCGTGTGGGAGCGGCTGATGAATACCCGCCAACCCGGACCACCGGCGCCGTCGGCGGAGTTTCATGGGGTCGGCGCCACGTACGCTCTGTCGCCGCGCGCACTGGCATTGTTTCGGCGTGTCGAGTCGCCGGCGTGATCGTCGTCGGCCTGATGTCGGGCACGTCGGTGGATGGCATCGACGCGGCAGTGATCGACGTTGCGCAGGCCGAGGACACGCTGAATGTGCGGCTGCTGGCTTACGTCGAGTCGCCCATCGACGAGCGCTTGCGCCAGCGTATCCACACGCTGTTCAGCCCCGAACAAAGCCGCATCGACGAGGTGTGCGAGGTCAACGTCCTGCTGGGTGAGGCCTTCGCCAGGGCCGCCGCGCTCGGCGTGCGGCAGGCCGGCGTGCAGGCCGACCTGGTGGCCTCGCACGGTCAGACGGTGTGGCACGAAGTCTCGCCGGGGCGCACGCGGTCGACACTGCAACTGGCCGAGCCATCAGTCATTGCCGAGCGACTGGGCGTGACGACCGTGGCGGACTTCCGCCCGCGCGACATCGCCGCCGGAGGTCAGGGCGCGCCGCTGGCTTCCTGGGGCGACGCCCTGCTCTTTGGCGACCAGCGGCTCTCACGCGCCGTCCAGAACATCGGCGGCATCGCCAACGTCACATGGGTGCCGCCTGGCGGACAGTGGGAGGCCATGCTGGCCTTCGACACTGGTCCGGGCAACGCCCTGATCGACCATGCCGTGTGGCGGCTGAGTGGCGGCATGCAGCGCTTCGACGCCAACGGGGCGACGGCGTCCGCCGGGCGCGTGGACGACTTGCTGCTGGCCGACCTGCTCGCGGACCCGTATTTTCTCCAGCAGCCGCCGAAAAGCACCGGGCGTGAACTGTTTGGCGCCCAGCTGGTGGATCCGCTGATCGACCGCGCGTTGACGGCCGGCCTGTCAGCATCAGACGTGGTGGCTACGTTGACCGCGTTCACCGCCCACTCGATCGCCGATCAGTACCGCCGCTTCCTGCCGGGGCGGCCCGACGAGGTGGTGGTCGGCGGCGGTGGCTCGCGCAACCCCATGCTGATGCGACTGCTCTCCGAATTGCTCGACCCGGCTCAGATCCGGCAGCACGAGGACTTCCGCCTGCCGTCGCTCGGCCGCGAGGCCGTGTACTTCGCGCTGATGGGCCATGAGGCGCTCCACGGGCGGCCGAACACGGTCCCGAGCTGCACGGGCGCGGCTCACGCGGTGGTGATGGGCAAGATCGTCCCCGGCGCGAACTACCGCGACTTGCTCCGTCAGGTCGCCGCCGCGCCGCGGTCCCGCCCTCACCACCTGAGCATCGTCTAGCGCCCTAGCAGGTCATGAAAGACCTCTCGAAGGGCTCCACCGTAGGTGGAATCGCTGAACCTGCGTTCCTCAGGGGGCAATAGCTGACGTTTGTGGCCGTAACCTGTCGAGGGACAATCTCGGCCCGCGACCATGCCGTGCTGACCTCGGCCACCCAGGAACCGCAGCTCGAGCCGCGTTATCGCCGCGTGCTCTCCTTTGGCGACCTCCTCGACGAGAGCATTGGCCTCTTTCGTCGCCACTGGGCCGTGTTCGCCATGGTCAGCGCCGTCTGGCTGATTCCGCCGGGCCTGCTCACCGTGCTCGTCACGGCCAGCGGCGCGTTCAGCACCACCGCACTGGTGGGCCAGATTGAAACAGGTGTGGAACCCGACCTCTCAACAATTGGCCGGTTTATCGTCCTGTTTGCGCTCATCTACGTCGTTTCCGCGCTGTTTTTTCTGGCCTGGACGACGGCGGTCGTCGTCACTACCGACGAGTACGCTCACGCGATCGAGCCGAAGCTGACGAGGGTTCTGGGCCGCACGCTGCGCCGCTATCTGCCCGCCCTGCTCAGCGGACTGGTCTACGCGCTGGCCATGATCGTGCTCGTCATGGTCGCCACGGCCATCGTCGTGTTGTTCGTGATCGCCTTTCCCGTCAGCGTGATCGCGATCCTGGCGGCGATCGCCGGCGGCTTGTTCTGGGCGTTTCAACCGCGCGCCCGCTCCACCTGGCTCAAATGGCTGATCATCGTCACCGCGCCGTTTGGCTTGCCCATCTATTTCGCCGGCACCTGGTCCATGTATCTGTGCGCGGTGGTGCTCGAACGACGCGGGCCGATCGACTCCTTGCGACGCAGCATGCAGCTGGTGGACCGCCACTGGTTCCGCGTGGTCGCCATCCTGTTCGTGGCCGGCATGATCGTCAGCATTCTGCAGTCCGCGCCCAGCCTGCTCGTGCAGCTGCCGATCCGCATCAGCGCCGCCCTGCGCGGCCAGCTCGAGCCGAGCGGCCCCGAGCTGGCGGCCGGCACCGCGGTGGGCGTCGCGGCGCAGGTCCTCTTCGCCAGCATGGCGCCGATTGTGTACGCGATGTTGTTCGTCGACCTGCGCAACCGACGCGAAGGCACCGATCTCGCGGAACGCCTGAGTCGGCTGGAATCCGAGTCGGCCGTAGGCTCAAGCGCGCCTGCCGATGGGTGAGGACCAGGCGCTCGCGCGGCTGCACGCGATTCTGGCGCGCCCCGAATTCCAGGCCGACGGCTCGGCGGCGTGGTGGCAGCAGCTCCTGGGTCCGCTGTTCACGACGGCCTGGAATCTGCTGGCACAGCTCGTCCAGCTCCTGCTGGATACCACGACGGGTCGCGAAGGATCGATCGGCCTCGTCGTGCTGGTGGTGTGCGCGTCCTTGCTGATGCTCGCCGCGGCCTACCTGGTTCGCACCGTTCGCCTGGCGGTGGTCCGCGAAGCGGAGGTGCGCTCCGCCAGCCTGGCCCAACGTCGCGAACGTTCAGACCAGCTGTGGCGGACGGCCCAGCAGCTGGCCGCCGCCGGCGACCTCGAACACGCGGTTGTGCAGGCCTACCTCTCGGCCCTGTACGCGCTCGACGAACGCGCCTTGCTGCACGTGGAGGTCAATCTGACCAACCGCGAGCACGCCCAGCGCCTCGCGCAGCAGCACCCGGTCCTGGGCGATAGCTTCGAGGAGCTGGTCGAGCGCTACGAGCGGGTGCGCTATGGCCGCGCCGCGGTGGGCGCCGAGACGTTCACGCACGTCAGCGCCCTTGCCCTGCACGTCCGCTCCGCCGCCCTGGCGAGCGCGAACACATGATGGCGCCCACCATTGGACACCCACTCCAGTGAGCCGCATCCGCTCGAGCATGCTGCTCCTGGGGATCGCCGTAGCGGCGATCCTGATCGGCGGCCTGCGGCTGCTCACCGAGCAGGCCCAGTTGCCAGCGGGCAGCAGTGCCTCCGCCCAGCCCGACGGCGCGCTGGCCCTGTACACCTGGCTTGGCGACCTCGGCGGCCAGACACAACGTCTGAGCGACACGGCGATCGACCCGAGTGCCTCGACCGTGGTGATCCTCGAGCCGCCAGCCATCCTGGACCAGGCGACTCGTGACGCGCTCGACGCCTTCACCGACCGCGGCGGCACCATCGTGCTCGCCGGCGACTCCCTGCCGTGGCTGATCTCGGCACGCACCCTGGGCGTGACGGTCGAGCCGGCCGCGCAGCAAGCCTCAACCGCGACCACGCCCGACGGTCTGAGTCTGCCCCTGACCAGTCGCTATCGCCTGCGCGCGGGCGCGGCGGGCGCCGAGCCACTCCTGCTCCGCGACGACGGCGACTGGGTCGGCCTCAACATGCCGTACCGCGACGGCAACCTGATCGTCATCGCCTCGCCCGAGCCTCTCACCAACGCGGGTCTGGCCGACGACGCGACCGCTCGCTTCGTCTTCCGCGAGCTCGTGTCGCCGGCGATCGGCTCCGGCCAGTCCGTGGCCTTCGACGAAATCGATCGCTCGGGCTTCGGCTCTGGAACGGCCGCCGGCACGCCGAACATGGCGCAGCTCCTGTTCCAGACGTCGCCCGGCCGCGCGATCCTGTATGCCGCGGTCTTGACGTTCGTCTTTCTGGTGCTGGCCGGTCGTCGCCTGGGCCCACCCGTTTACCTCCGCTCGGCGGCCGATTCGCCGCGCACGATGTACGAGCACGTCCAGATGCTGGCCAACCTGTATCGCCGCGCCGGCCAGTTGCGCGTGGTGCGCGAGACGCTGGGCCGCCACTACGCCCGCGCGCTGGCGCGTGGCGCGCTCCCGCCCAGCCGAGCCGCGGCGCTCAGCGGGGCTCTGGCCGGGCTCGACTCGGCGAGAACGGAGTCCGAGCTCGTGACCGCGGTCGCGACCATCGAGACCCTCCAGTGACCCCGGCTGAATTCCAGCTTGCAGCCCTCGAGCGCACGCGCGGCGTCCTCGTCGATCTCGACGAACCCTTCCGTCTGTTGCTCGCGGCGCTGCTGCTGGGCGGCAACGTGCTGATCGAAGGTGTCCCGGGCACCGCCAAGACGCTGATGGCCCGCTGCCTCGCCGGGCTCATCGGCGACTCGGATTCCAACAGCGTCAAGCCCTTCCAGCGTATCCAGTTCACTCCGGACCTCATGCCCTCCGACATCCTTGGCACCAGCGTGTTCCACCTGCAGTCCGCAACCTTCACCTTCCGTCCGGGCCCGATCTTCGCCAACGTGGTCGTCGCCGACGAAGTCAACCGCGCGCCAGCCAAAACCCAGTCCGCGCTGCTGGAAGCGATGGAGGAGCACCAGGTGACGGTCGAAGGCGAGCGTAAGCCCTTGCCGCCGGTGTTCGTGGTCGTGGCCACCCAGAATCCGGTGGAATTCGAGGGCACCTACCCGCTGCCGGAGGCGCAACTGGACCGTTTCCTGTTCAAAGTGCTGGTGGACTACGGCTCCGCCGATGCCGAGCGCGGCGTCGTCCAGCGTCACCACGCCGGACTGCAGGTCACCGATCTCGAAGCCGCCGGCCTGTCACCCGTCGTGGACCTGGCGACGGTGATGGACCTGCGCCGCCAGGTGGAAACCACCAAAGTCGACGACTCGGTGACCGACTACCTGGTCGCCATCGGCCGCGCCTCGCGCAGCGCGCCGGAGGTCCAGTACGGCGCGAGCGTGCGGGGCGCCCTCGGCCTGCTGGGCGCCAGCAAAGCCACGGCCGCGTTCGCCGGTCGCGACTACGTGACGCCGGACGACGTCAAAGCCGTCGCCGCCCCCGTGCTGCGCCACCGCGTAATCCTGAAGCCCGAAGCCGAGCTGGACGGCCTGCGGCCCGACGACGTGATCCATCGCATTCTCGGCTCACTCCCCGTTCCCCGCTAAACACTGGAAACGAGTTTTTTCTCGTAACAGGTTTTTTATGCAGTCGCAAGCACGTGAGATCAAGACTGCACTGAACAAGTTTTTTTATGCAGTCGCAAGCCTGAGATTCGAACTCCTCGGAACAAGTTTTTTTATGCAGTCGCAAGCCTTAGATTCGAACTCCTCGGAACAAGTTTTTTTATGCAGTCGCAAGCCTGCGGGCTTGCTCCCCAGGGCTACTCGCCCTGGACCTCGGTCGCGTCAATTGGGAAAATTCGGCTCTTGCCGGCTTTTTCGCTCGCGTCGCACCTCCATGACAGACGACCCGGATGAAGAGGGTCTCCACGTGTGTTGTGACCCGTCTGCCCAGACCTCTCACATCATTGTCGTGACAGGAGACCCGGCGGGAGCCAACTGGGAGTTGTCGGCCACCGAGCAACGGGCCGTCAGGATGCGCGGGTCCAGGGCGAGTAGCCCTGGGGAGCAAGCCCGCAGGCTTGCGACAACTAAAAAACTTGTCACGAGGCCGCTGTATAGCCTGCGGGCTTGCGACTGCATAAAAAACTTGTTCCAGTCAGGGCGCGATTTTGAGCTTGCGCCAGCCGCCGGCGCGATTGTTGGCAATGATCTGCCGAAACATTGCCAGCAGTGCCGCGGCATTCAGCTTCTCGCCGCGCCGCACCGCCACGGTGCGCGCCGTCTTGTTGTCGTGCCCGGCGGTAATGATCCCCTCGGGGTCCGGCACGATGCCGCCGTCGTACAGGAACACGTTGACGTGGTCCTTCGCCGCCAGCAGGGCGCAGATGTTGCCCTGCAGCACGAAGTACGGCTGCCGCGTCCGCTTGATCGTCTCGACAACCGCCGGGTCTGCCTCGTGCGCCAGCGCGCGCACCTCTCGGCAGATTGCCTGCTGCCACTCCGGCAACGCGTCGATGTACGCGTCAACCCGTGGGTCATCTGTCGAAGTCATAGTGTGAAGTACTTCACAGCGCGTTGCCGCCCAGCTATCGTAGCGTGACCCAGGGAGGAATCCACATGGACCAAACGCCCAGCGAACCGATCGCCCCGCCAGTTCAACCGCGGCCAGCGTCGCAACCGACCTGGAATGACAGCTTCAGCCAGGTCGACACGTATGCCGAACAGCTGCGCGTCAAGCTGCCCCTCGCACCGCCAGGCCTCTTGAACGCCTACATGAATGTGGCCCCGTGGGTGGCCATCATCTTCGGTGCGCTCGGCGCGATCATCTCGCTGGCTGCGCTGATCTTTTCGACCGCGCTCGGCCCGCTCATGGTCATGTTTGGCCAGCCGGGCAGCGGCTTCGCGCTGATCCTGGGCTCGCTGCTGGCGCTGGTTATTGCCGCCCTCGAAATCGCCGGCGGGGTCATGATGCTGCAGCGCAAAGCCACCGGCTGGTGGCTGCTGGCCGTTGGCATGGTGGTCAGCCTGCTGAGCAGCCTGCTGCACGTCTCGGCCATCGGCCTGATCTTCTGGCTGCTGATCGCATACATCCACCTGCAGGTCAAACCGAACTACACCAACTGACCTGGCGACTCTTTGGCCTGCTGCTGGTCGCCGCCCCGATCGGCGCCATCGGCGGGCCATTCGTGCTCCTCGCCGTTGCCATCGCCATCGTCGGCCTTCTGGCGGCGGCCGTCGACTGGTCCCTGGCCGGTGACGGCCGCCGCGTTGGCGTCGAGCGGCGACTGGCTTCCGACAAGCTTTCGCTCGGCGCCTGGAACCGGGTCGAGCTGCATCTCGACAATCCCACCCCGCGCTCCCAGGCCGTCACCCTGCGCGAGCAGCCGCCCGCGGGCTTCGAGCTCGACCATCCCGTCCTGTTCACCTGCCGGCTCGACGCCACTTCCAGTCAGACCGTCGCCTACCACGTCCGTCCACCGCAGCGCGGCGACGCCCACTTCGGCCACCTGTACGTGCGCGCCGATGGTCCGCTCGGGCTGGTCCGCCGCACGTTCCGCCAGCACGCAACCGGGCAGCCGGTGCGCGTCTACCCCAATCTGCGCGAGCTCCAACGCTATGACCTGCTGGTGCGCCGCGGCCTCGAGGCCCAGGCCGTCGGCCGACCGGTGCGCGTGGCCGGCGCCAGCACCGAGTTCGAGCGCGTGCGCGACTACCTGCCCGACGACGAATTCCGACACATCAACTGGAAGGCGACAGCGCGCCGCGGCCAGCCGCTCGTCAATCAGTACGAGGCGGAGCGCAGCCAGAACCTGGTGCTGCTCCTGGACGCCGGTCGCTCGATGGCCGCGCTCGCCGATCCGCCGGTCGAAGACGAGGACGCGCCCGCCGCGGCGCTCACCAAACTGGACCGCGCGCTCAACACGGCGCTGCTGCTCGCGCACGTCGCGAGCCAGCGCGGCGACCGTGTCGCCCTGCTGGCGTATGCCGACGATATCCGCGCGTTCGTCCCGCCCCAGCGCGGGCGTCGCGCGCTGCTGAGCACGGTTCAGGCGCTCTACAACCTGAGCCCCGAGCCGGTCGAACCCGACCACGGCCGCGCGTTCGACTTTCTCGCCCAGCGCAACTTGCGGCGCTCGCTCGTGGTGCTCTTTACCGACCTGACCGACCGCGAGTCGTCGAGCGTGCTGGCGGCGCACGTCCTGCGCGCCGCGCGCCAGCACATGGTGGTGTGCGTGACGCTGGCCGATCCGAACCTCCGCCGCCCGGCCGAGCAACGCCCCACCGACGGGCGGGGCCTGTACGAGAAGATGGTCGCCCGCCAGCTCCTAGACGAGCGCGCCGGCGTGCTGGCCAGCCTGGCCGCGCGCGGCGTGCTGACCGTCGACGCCGACGCCGAATCACTCAACCCGCGCCTGATCGCCGCCTACCTGGAGCTCAAACTCCGCGGCCGCGTGTAGAGATCTGGAGGGAGCTGCGTACGGGTCAGAGTAGTTTGGAACGTGGGTTCCTTCCGACACTTAACAAGAGCGTGTAGAGCACGCACCCCGCGAGCAGCCCAATCGCGAGCTTGATGCCGATTGGCAGATCACTGGGCGAGACAAATGCTTCGATGAAGCCCGCGATCACCAGCACGGGCGCCGCGCCCAGCACCAGCTCCACCGCTCGTCTTGCGGCGCGCGCCAGCGCCTCGCGTCGCATCAGCAGTCCTGGCCGCAGGAGCGCGTCGCCGAGCATCAGGCCCGCGGCGCCCGCGATCACGATGCACGTCAGCTCCAGATAGCCATGCGGCGAGATGAACGACCACAGCAGCGGGCCAACCCCGTAGAACTGGGCCGCCCCCATCACGCTGCCAAGCATCAAGCCGTTGCTGACCAGCACGTAGACCGTCCCAAGCCCAAACAGCACGCCGCCCGCAAAAGCCAGGAACGCCACCTGGATGTTGTTGGTGAAGATGAGCGTCGCCATGCCGGGCCGCAGCGCGGGCTCGATGTCCGTCCAGGTACGGCCGCTCTCCATAATGCTTCGCAGCTCCGCCGGCACGAGCGCGGCGCG
>JAFAOS010000525.1 GCA_019247515.1 Chloroflexota bacterium
CCGGCGACGCGTGAGATGCGGCAACCGTACGTGACGGCCGCCGAATTCAGCGACTGGGCGGCGGCGATCGTGCAACGCGCCGATAGCGGTGCGCCCGGCTTCACCGTGAACGAGTGGCGCAGCGGACAGGTTGTCCCGCTCGCGGCAGGTGCGAGCGGCGCGCCCGGTCCGCCCGTGGAACTGCCCGCCACGCCGAGGGCGCAGTGGCCAGACGTCGCCCTCACTTTTGGCGCGGACGGACCGGGCAAGCTGTCGCAGCCGCGCGCGATCGCCGTCGACGACCTTGGCAACAGCTACGTGGTCGACGCCGACCCCAGCGTGCAGGCCATCAAGAAGTTCGACCGCAATGGGAGCTTCCTGCTGGCGTGGGGTTCCCCCGGCGATCAGAACGGTCAATTCCGCTCGGCCTGGGCGATCGCGCTGCCAGGCCCCGATCGCGTCCTCGTCCTGGACGCGGACACCGCCTGGGTCCAGGTCTTCGATCCAGTCGGCAACTACGTCGGCCGATGGGGCGGCCCGAAGAGCGACATGTATCGCCCGCGCGCCATGGCGGTTGCCCCGGACGGAAGCGTGCTCATCGCCGATACGGGTCGAGCCCGGATTGTCCAGCGCAGCCAGGATGGCAGTCCCGAGGGTGAGTTCAGCACGCTCGGTCGAGGCGCCGAGAGTGAGCCAGCCGGTCTCGCGCCATTGGCCGACGGCAAGCTGCTCGTTGCCGATGCCAAGCAGGGCGCGCTGCGGACCTACACGACGACCGGCTCGGAGTTGGGCCAGTGGCGGTTCGTCCCGGCCATCGCGCTCGACGGACCCAGAATCGCCCAGGTCGCGGATGGCAGCTTCTACGTGACGCTGCCCAGCGCGTGCGGTGTGGTGCACATGTCCGCGGCGGGCGAGCTGCTGTCTACGAATGGCTCGTGCCAGGACACGGATTATCTGGACGATCCGAGCGCCATCGCCGCCGATGCATCCGGGCGCGTGTACGTGGCCGACGCGAACCAGCATGCGGTGAAGGTCCTGACGACCAGTCCCTGAAGCTTGACACTGCGTCACGTCCCGTGAGGTTTGCCGCTCTGAACGACTCGCGATCCGCGGCGACGATGCGACTCTTCAGCAGCCCCACCACCGCTGCCCTGGGCGGTCCGGAGCGGGCCGTCGCCGGGCTTTTCGCCACCGCCGCCAGTGTGGACCTGGCCGTGCTGGCGCAAACCAGCCTGCTGCGCACGCGCTCCGCGTGGCCATCGGCCGCCCTGTTCCTGGTGGCGTGCGTCGTCGGGGCGGCCGCGCTGCGGCTGGTGCACACCGCGGACCCTTTGTGCGTGGCCGAGTTCGCGCCCCCTGCCCGCGGTCGAGCCTGGAAGACTTGCCTGGGGTTGTCGCTGCTGGCCAGCGGCACCAGTCTGGCGCTGTTTGGCATGGGCGCGGCGCTCACGCTGGCCTGGCTGGCGTTCGCGCTCAGCGTGGTGCTGGTCGGGCTGACGGGGTGGCTGATCGACAGCCGCCCGGCGGTACGCATCGCCTGGCGCCAGGAGTGGCCCGCGCTGGTGGCGCTGGTCGTCATCACCCTGGTTGGCGCGGTGCTGCGGCTCGTCGATCTGGGCAGCACGCCGTTTGGTCTGTGGTTCGACGAGGCCTACAGCGGCCTGCAGGTCAACCGCATCCTGGCCGATCCAAACTTTCGGCCCGTCTACGTGGGCGGTCTGGCGCAGGAGCCATCGCTCCTCTGGTATTTGATGGCGGGCAGTTTCGATGTGCTCGGCCCGGGACAACTGGCGCTGCGGCTACCCACCGCGATTGGCGGCATTATCGGCATTCCGGCGATCTACCTGCTGGGCCGCGAGCTGTTCGGACGCAGCGTGGGCCTCATCGCCGCGGGCTTACTGGCTGGCCTGGTCTGGCAGCTGACGTTCAGTCGACTGGCCTTCAACAGCGTCTGGTCGGTCACCCTGGACGCGCTCGGCCTGTTCCTGCTCGTCCGAGCGCTCAAGACGGGTAGCTGGACCGCGGCCGCGCTGGGCGGCATCACCCTCGGCCTGGGCCTGCACATGTACTACACGTCGCGTGTGATGGTCGTCGTCGCGGGCTGTGCGCTGCTGGCCTTCTGGCTGGCGCGCCCGCGCGAGCGATTTCCTTCAATCTGGCGAGTCGCGGTCGTGGCGGCCTGCGCCGGGCTGATGGCCGCGGCGCCGCTCGTCGAGTTCGCCGTGCTGCGCCCGGCCGAGTTCAACAGCCGCTTGACCCAGGCCAGCGTGTTCACGGAGAG
The DNA here is from genome assembly GCA_019247515.1 of Chloroflexota bacterium. Taxonomy (GTDB): domain Bacteria; phylum Chloroflexota; class UBA6077; order UBA6077; family CF-72; genus CF-72. The sequence continues at coordinate 2,261 of JAFAOS010000525.1, forward strand.
GAGCGATCGACCGACTTTGCCGCGCGTGCTCGACAACGTCGAGGCCCACGTGCTGATGTTCAACCTGGCTGGGGATCGCAACGCGCGCCACAACCTGCCCGGCGAGCCGGAGCTGAACTTCTTGCTGGGCGGGCTCTTCGTGTTGGGGTTGGGCCTGTCGGTCGCGCGCGCAAGGCGGCCGGAGTACCTGATCTTGCCGGTGTGGGCGGCGCTGATGCTGGCCGGCGGAGTGTTCTCGGTCAATTTCGAAGCGCCCCAATCCTTGCGGACGATCGACGAGATCAACGTGGTTGTGCTCCTGTGCGCGATACCGCTCGCCCAACTGTGGCAAGCCAGCGTCGCGCTGGGGCCCCGATTCCCGCGGCTGGCCACCGGCGGAGGGCCGCGGTTGTCCGCGAGGTATGCGGTCGCCGACACACCCGTCCAGTTCTTTTCCTGGTCGCTCGACAGCTTGCTGCACAGGGTTGATGCACGCACTGGCGGCCGCGCCTGGCTCCTCTTGCTGCCGGTGTGGCTCGGAGCCGCGCTGTGGATTACTCAGCCGCTGTACCGCAACCTCCTCACGGCTATGCCCGGTGGTTTCGACGCTCCGCACTATCCATGGACCGCGTGGTGGGTGAAGTACGCGCTGCTAACGCTGCACCAGTCGCCGCTGTACACCACCTATGAGTTCGCTCCGCAGCAGGTGAACCTGGCCTTCGACGACTTCGTGCTGCCCGCCCTGCTCGCGGTCCCGCTGCAGCAGGTGCTGGGGCTGTTCGGCGCGCTCAATGTTCTCCTGCTGGCTTCCTTCGTGGCGACTTCGGCGTGTACGTTCCTGCTGATCCGTCAGGAGACCGGCAGCGGGGCGGGGGCATTTGTCGGCAGCTTGATCTTTACCTACGCGCCCTACAAGCTGGCCCACCTGGGCGCCGCGCACCTGAGCGCGGTGATGGGCTGGGCCGTGCCGCTGTTTGCATTCTTCCTGCTGCGCTGGCTACGCGGACGGCGGCTGGTTCACGCCATACTCACGGGGGCGGCGCTTGGCGCCGTGGGCCTCACCGACCTGGGGCAGTTGTCGCTGTGCGTGGTGTTCGGCGCCGTGGCGGTGCTGGGCTTCACGCTGCGCTGGCAGCCGGCCTGGCGCGCCGCGGGCAACCTCCGCACGCGACTCGGCGCAGAGCTGGTTGGCATCGCGGCCATCGG
>JAFAOS010000562.1 GCA_019247515.1 Chloroflexota bacterium
TGCCGACTGACCACCTGTTAGGGCCGCTGAACCGCGGCTGGGAAGTCGCCATGACCGCGCTCGGCCACGAGCGGTCGACGCTCAACGCCGGCGGCCACCTGAACCTGTTGCGCTCCATCGTGGCGCGCGTGCGGCCACGCGCGTGCCCTCGGCTACCTGCTGTACGCGTTCTACGAAGCCGTTCGCGAACCATTGCCGCGGGGACGGCGGAGATCCAGAAGAACATCCTCGCCGAACGGGTGCGCCGAGCGAGCCCTGGCGCTCTCAGTCGAGTATGCCAAGCAGCGCGTCCAGTTCGATCGGCCCATCGGCTCATTCCAGGCCATCAAGCACAAACTTGCCGACATGTATGCCAGTAGGGAGCGCATGCGCGGGCTGACCTACGCCGCCGCGGCCGCCTGCGACGCCGCTGCCGACGAGGATCCCATCGTCGAGCTTGCCAAGGCGCTCTGCGACGAAGCCTACCGAAGTGTCACCCATGAAGCGATCCAGGTCCACGGCGGCATCGGCTTCACCTGGGAGCACGATGTCCAGCTCTTCTACAAACGCGCGCTGCGCTACTCGGCCAGCCTCGGCACCTCGCGCAGCCTGCTGTACGCGACCGGGCGGCGTCTGGCACGCTTGGAGGCAGCCTGGGACGAGTGCACCTGCCCGGTCGACACGCCCCTCCAGGAGGACCGCCACACATGGATGACTTACGCACCTGGCTCGACCAGGTTGAAACGCTGGGTGACCTGGTCACTATTGAAGGCGCCGACTGGAACCAGGAGCTCGGGGCCATTGCGCACGTGGCCCGCCAGCGGTCGCGCGCGCCGGCCGTCATGTTCGACGCTATCCCCGGGTACGCACGTGGCTTTCGCGTGCTGGCTGGCATGCACACCGATTTTCGGCGCTTCGCGCTCACCTCTGACCTGTCGCCCGAGCTCAGCCTGCTCGGACTGATCCGCGGCTGGCGCGACAAGATCCGCGACGCGTCCACACTGCCCCCGGTGCTCGTCGACGACGCACCGTTCTTCGAGCATCGCCACGAGGGGAACGACGTCAACGTCCTCGAGTTCCCGGTCCCGTTCTGGCACGAAGGCGATGGCGGCCGCTATCTCGGCACCGGCGCGGCGGTCATCACGCGCGATCCGGAGGAGGGCTGGGTCAATCTGGGCACGTACCGGCTCATGGTCCAGGACGAACAGACCCTGGGCCTGTACATGGCGCCCACCCAGGACGGCCGGCGCCACATGAACAAGTACTTCGCCCAGGGCCAAGCCTGCCCGGTCGCCATCTCCATTGGCCACCACCCGCTCGTGTACATGGTCGCGTCGATGGCCACCCCGCGACTCGGGATGTCCGAGTACGACTACGCTGGCGGGCTGGCCGGCCGGCCCGTCCCGGTCGTCAATGCGCCGATCACCGGTCTGCCGGTCCCGGCCAGCGCCGAGATCGTGCTCGAAGGTGAGGTGACCCAGGGCGACCTCCTCCCCGAAGGCCCCTTCGGGGAGACGACCGGCTATTACGCCAGCGGCACCCGACCCGAGCCCGTCATCCGCATCAAGGCCGTCTACCACCGCTCGGATCCCATCCTGGCCTCGGCGCCGACGGCCAAGCCGGTCCACGAACACTCCTGGCAGACGGCGATCCTCACCTCGGCGCGCATCTGGAACGAGCTGGAGCAAGCCAACGTGCCCGGCATCCAGGGGGTCTATCGCGCCGTGCAGCAGGGCGGCGGCAACCTGATCGTCGTCTCGGTCAAGCAGCAGTACGCCGGACACGCGCGGCAAGCTGCCTACGTGGCCGCCAACAGCGGCGCCGGCGCCTATCGTGGCAAGTTCGTGGTCGTGGTTGACGAGGACATCGACCCCACCAATCTGAGCGACGTGCTGTGGGCAGTCCTGGGTCGCTGCGATCCTGCAGAAGACATCGAGATCATGCGCCGCTGTGTCAGTGGTCCGCTCGACCCGCTGATCCCCAGGGGTGCGCCGGCCTTCCACAATGCGCGCGCGATGGTGGATGCCTGCCGGCCATGGGAAATGCGGCAGGATTTTCCCAAGGTCGCCGTCGCGAGCGCGTCAGAAGTCGAGCGCGCTGAAGCCCGCTGGGGACGGGTGCTCGACACGCGCTCGATGGCCGCGCTGAACGAGGTCCGCGCCTGATCTGCCTATGAGCCAGAGCCCGGTGCTCGAGGTGCGCGGCCTTGAAAAACGCTTCGGCCAGACGCTGGCCGTCAACGGCGTCAGCTTCGCGGTGCAACCTGGCGAAGTGTTCACGCTGCTGGGTCCCAGTGGGTGTGGCAAGAGCACCACCTTGCGTCTGGTGGCGGGCCTGGAGCGCCCCGATGCGGGCGACGTGCTGCTCAACGGCGAGCTGATCTCCTCGGCCGCCACCGGCCAGCATCTGCCGCCCGAGCGTCGCCACATGGGCATGGTCTTTCAGAGTTATGCGATCTGGCCGCACATGACCGTCCTCGACAACGTGCGCTTTCCCTTGCGCATGCGGCGCGCCGGCGCCAGCGAGTCCCGCAAACGGGTGCTCGACATCCTGGACGTCGTCGGTTTGACTGGACTGGAATCCCGAGCCGCGACGCAGTTGTCGGGCGGCCAGCAGCAGCGTGTCGCGCTCGCCCGCGCGCTGGTGCACGAGCCCGCGCTGCTCCTGCTCGACGAACCGTTGAGCAACCTGGACGCCAAACTGCGCGAGCATATGCGCTCGGAGATCAAGCGCCTGCAGCGGCGTCTCGGCATCGCCGTGCTGTTCGTGACGCACGACCAATCGGAGGCGATGACGCTTTCGGATCGCGTCGCGGTGATGAACCTGGGGGTGGTCGAGCAGCTCGGCACGCCGCGCGAGGTGTATGCCCATCCAGCCAGCGAGTTCGTGCGCGATTTTCTCGGGCGCGCGGTGCTGTTCGAGGGCAGCGTGCGCCGCGACGCGGACGACTACGTCCTGACCCTGGATGGCGAGGCGGGCGCGAGGCTCCGCGTCGGAAGCGCCGCTCTGCCTGGGCTGGCCGACGGCACGCGTGTGGTGGTCGGAACCCGCCCGGAAGATGCCCGTCTCCTGCCGCTCGACGCTGGCGTATCGCTGGAAGAGCCCAATCGGCTGCGCGTGTGTGTCGCCGAGACCGCCTTTCTGGGCGAGCGGATCGAGTACACGCTGCGCACCCCCGGCGGCAAGACGCTGGTCGTCTTCGGCGCGCGTCACGAGGAACACCCACCGGGTACCGAGCTGGCACTCGTGGTCGACACCGCGGAGGCCAGCCTGTGGCCGGCGTGATCGACCTGTTCACCCACGTCCTGCCGCGCGCGTTTATCGAGTACCTCGAGCGGCGGACCGGGGGTATGCCCCCTTCGCTGAGTGGCATCCTCCAGGTGCGCACGGCACTGTACGACCTGGAGCGGCGGGCGCGTGTGATGGACCAGTTCGAGGGCTACTGCCAGGTGATCACCCTGACGGTGCCGCCCATCGAGTCGTTCGGTCCATCGGACGTCAGTCGCGACCTCGCGCGCGTCGCCAACGACGCGATGGCCGAGATCGTCCGAGCTGACCCCGCGCACTATCTGGGCTTTGTCGCGTCGGTGGCGCTCGACGACGTGGACGGCGCGCTCGACGAGATGGACCGCGCACTGCGCGACCTGCAGGCGATGGGCATCCAGATCTGCACCAACGTGAACGGACTGCCGCTCGACGACGCGCGGTTCACGCCGTTCTTCGAACGACTGGCGGAGCACGACGTGCCGCTGTGGGTGCATCCCTACCGCACGCCGGGCCTGACCGACTACGCCAGCGAGACGAGCTCGCGCTTCGGTATGTGGATGGCCTTTGGCTGGCCGTACGAGACGAGCGTGTTCATGTCGCGGCTGATCCTGGCCGGCTACCTCGATCGGTTTCCGAACCTGCGCATCGTCACCCATCACGCCGGGGCGATGATCCCGCACTTCGCCCACCGCATCGGCGCCGGCCTGGCTGACCTGCCACCGGTCGCGGCCGAGGGCGAGCCGCCCCCGACCAGCCACGAGGAGCTTCAAGCGCGCGTCATCGAGCGCTACCGTCGCTTCTACGTCGATACCGCGGTCGCGGCCACGCGACTCGGGATTCAAAATGCCCTGGACTTCTTCGGACCGGAGCATGTCGTGTTCGCCACCGACATGCCGTTTGATCCCGAGAACGGGCCGGCCTGGATTCGCGATACGCTGGCGTGCCTCGACCAGATGCAGCTATCGGCTGAGCATCGACAGTTGATCCTGACCGGCAACGCGCGACGACTGCTCGCCGCCTCTCCCTCTGGGAGAGGCCGACGCGGCAGCGGCGGGTGAGGGTGCTGACCAGCTGGCGCACGTTGCCGTCTTTCAACGCGGCACGTAGCGCAGCAGGCTATCGCGGTCGGCCAGTTTGAAGGCCCGGAGCGCGGTCTCGGGGTCCAGCAGGCCCTGGCCGCGCGCGCCGATCAGCCACGACTGGCGTACGATCGTCGCCGTGCGCTCCTGGCGCGCCTGCTCATAGCGCCGCAGCGCGCTTGCGACCCCACCAACGTCAACTTCGGCCAGCCTGTTGGCGAGGACGACCGCGTCCTCGATCGCCTGACACGCGCCCTGGGCCATGTTCGGCGTCATCGGGTGCGCCGCGTCCCCGAGCAGCGTCACCGGTCCTTCACCCCAATCGTCGGTCGGCTCGCGATCGACGATGTCATTGCGCAGGATCGCTGACTCGCGGGTCGCGGCCAGGATGTCGACGATTGGCGGCGCCCAGCCCGCATAGCGTCGCAACAGCTCGGCCTTGCGCCCGCCCTCCGCGTCGGCTGAATCCTGGGGGGCATTGAAGGTCGTCCACCAGTACACCTGGTCGTTGCCGCTGTGGGTCACGCCGAAGCGCGCGCCCTCGCCGATGCCCTGCACGAACCAGCCCTTGGCGAACCACTCGGGGCGATAGGCAACCAGCCCGCGGCAGCACGTGTAGCCGGCATAGCGCACCGGCTCCTCCAGACCCGAGAGCTGGGCTCGAATGGCCGAGTGAATACCGTCGGCGCCGACGAGGCAGTCGCCGGTCTCGCTGCCGCCGTCGCTCAATTGGACCTCTATGCGCTCGTTGGTCGCCGAGTAGCTCACGACGCGCGCCCCCAGCCTGAGTGTTGCTGGCTCGAGATTCGCCAGCAGCACCCGCTGCAGGTCCGAGCGCTGCAGCGTGATCGCCTGCGCCCCCACCTCCTGGGCGAGTGCCACAAAGGATTGCGATTCGAGCACGTGGCCGTCCCAGGTCCGGTTCTCCTGGTGGTCGAACTGCGCCGCGAGCGGGTGCAGCTGCTCGGCCAGGCCGAGCGACAGCATGGCCTGCATGGCGTTGTGCCACAGGCACAATCCAGCGCCGACCGGACGCAGCTCGGGTTCGCGCTCCAGTACCAGGCAGTCGATCCCCCACCGCCGGAGGGCAATCGCCGTGCACAGGCCACCGATGCCGGCGCCCACGATCAACACCTTCACGCCGCGGCACAGCATACTGGTCGCGTGGCCCAACGGACATCACCCTCACCGCGGTCATTCGGACATCACGCTCACGAGAGTCGTACGGAGATCACCGTCACGGGGGTCATAGGGGTCTCCCCTATCGGTCGACACGACCCAACCTGTCCGCCGACAGTCTCAGCTCGAGAGGGCGTCAGCTGGAGCGGACGCCGAGGACGCCGACCGCGGCGGTGGCCAACTGTGGATCCACGTACTTCGAGAGGTCCGGCTGCCCGCCTTGCAGTTGGCCGCGCTGGGCGTAAAACGCCTCCTGGGTGCGCAGGTCGTCCACGTTGATCTTGCCATTGGTGTCCAGCTTCGACGGCGTGGCGTTTTCCCACACCGAACGGTCTTTGAGGGACAGGTATTGCACGAGCGTGTCGATCGCGGCTTCTTTCTCGATGTTGTGGAAGAACGCGTCGTCGTAGTCACGAATCCCCTGCAACAGCGCAATCATGAAGCGCGTGGCGGCCTCCGGTTGCGCCGCGAACGGGGCGGAGTAGCAGAAGACGGCCAGGTGCGAGCCGGGGATGATGGCTCCACCGGGGTACAGGACCGATGCGATGCCCTGTGCCTTGAGCTGGGTGACGATCGGCTCGGTCAACATCGCCGCGTCGACCTTGCCATTGGCCAGCGCGGCGGAGATGTCGCCCAACGAGAGATAGCTGAGCTGCATGTCGTCGGGGGTGATGCCGTCTTTCTGCGCCGCGCGGGCGATGAAGAAGTCGCCGACACTGCCCGGCGCGCCGCCGACGGCCACGTTTTTGCCCTTCAGGTCGGCCATGCTTTTGACCGAGCTGGCGAGATCGGCGCGGACCATGATGCTGAGCGTCGTGTCCGCCGCGCCCTCCAGGTGATCCGCGTCGGCGACCAACCGCAGGTCGATGCCGCGATTGATGGCGTTGAAGACCGCTGCGCTGGGCGAGGTCGGACCGAACTGGGCCTGGTTGGTCGCGATGGCCTGCAGCGCCTCGGCGCCGGTCGGAATCAGCACGGTCTGGACGTCGAAGCCCTGCTGGGTGAAGTAGCCGCGGCGGAAACCAAGCTCAAAGGGCGCCTGATCAGGGCGCCCCTGGACGACAGCAGTGACGCTCATCGGCGCACCGGTGTAGGGCGCTGCTGTTCGGTTCGCCACGGGCGCGGAGGTCGGCGTCGGCGAAGGTGCCGGGGGCGGAGCACACGCGGCAAGCAAGCCAGCGCCGGTACCGGCGAGCAGGAGCCGCAGCGCGGTGCGACGGGTGAGTGTTGCGTTCACAGGACCACCAGGCTATCGATGGGGGGAGACCAGCCTCAGCGATGATCGTAGATGGCCAGGGCCTTCTTCATGACGTCCGGGTTGCCCTGCACCTTCTGGCGACCCTGGGCGTTGCCGAATAGCTGCAGGTTGTCCAATGTCAGGCCCATGGGATGCGTGATGCCGGTGATGGCGGGCGTGTCGAGCAACTTCTGGCCGATCTCCGTCTGAAATTCGGGCGAGAGCAGGTAATTCAGAAACACGCGCGCCGCGTTTGGCGCTGGCGCGTCCTTGATGACGCCGATGGCGAACACTGAGCGGAAGACACCCTCCTGCATGGCGATCCACTTCATCGGCGCGCCCTGCTGACGCGACGGAGCCGACGGCGGTCCCGGCGCGAGCGCGCGTTCACCGCGCGCGACCGCCGCTTCGAAATCGCCGCCGCTCTGCACCAGCAGCAGGTCCTGAGCGGCCAGTTGCTGATGATAGGCTTCGCCGAAGTTCGGATCTTCCAGGGTGAGCTCGATGAAGGCGCTCATCCGCGCGGCCGGATCCAGCATGGCGATCTTGCCGTTCCACCTGGGATCGACCAGGTCGTGGTACGACTTCGGCACCTGATCCGGCGGAACGAGGTCGGTGTTGTAAATGATGCCCTCGATCTGGTCCCAGACGGGCCAGGAGTAATTCTGGGTCTCGTTGAAGATCGCGAACTCGGCTGGATGGATGCGCGCGCCGTTCGGCAGGCCCTGAACCAGCTGGAGTCCGCCCTCGGCGTACACGGGATAGACCGCCGAATCGCCAGTTTCGAGCACGCTGGCGATGGGCTTGTTGGCATCCTTCTCCGCGTGAATGCGATCCATTGCCTCCGCACCGCGCAGCTCGACAAAATCAAGCTTGAAGCCGAACTTCTGGGGAAAATTCGGGGCCTGCTCCTTGATGATGGGGTGCTGGGAACCGTAGACGGTGAGGGAGCTTTCCTTCTGGGCGGCGTCGAGGATGGCTTTCCACTCGGCTGAATCTTCGGCCATGAAGGGGCCGGCCGGATTGCCGTTGCTGGCGGCTGGGCCCGCCGCGGCGGGCGGTGCCGTGGTCGGCGCGGCCGCTGGCTTGGGCGGCGTGGTTGGCTGTGGCGGTGGGGACGTGGGCGCAGCCGTCGGCTGCGCGGTGGACTGACAGGCGGCGAGCAGCAGCATCGCTGAACTGGTGGCAACGGTGCGCAACAGCACGCGGCGACTCAGGGTTGGCATCGGATGCTGGAAAATGAAGCGCAGGTCAGACGGTAGTCTCATCCGAAGCGTCGCTCCTCGTGCAGAAAATCGGTGAATCCGTCGGCCAGGTCAGCGTAGCGGGGATGGTAGCCGAAGTCCCGGGTTGCCAGCGTGTTGTCCATGACGCAGCGGGCGCGATCGGTGATGGCCAGCGCTGGATGGTGCGGCGCGGCGGCGTTGAACTCGACGTGTGCTTTGGGAAAGACGCGGAGGATGGCGGCCGCGAAGTCGTCATGGTCGTATCCCCGTCCGGCGCCGACGTTGTAGAAAGTGTGCGCCGGGCGTTCGGCGAGTGTTGCCAGCGCGAAGGCCTCACCCAGGTCCTTGTTGTAAACGTAGTCGTCGCGCTGGCCATTGGCGAAGCGGCGAATCCTGACCGGCTGGCCAGTGACCGCGGCTTTGATCAACGCTTCTGGACCGGACGGTCCGGTCGGGCCGCGTTTGAGTGGTCCGTACGAGGAGGCGAAGCGAATCGAAACGAACTCGGTACCGTAGGTGCGCGCGTAGTAGCGGCCGAGCATCTCCGCCGAGACTTTGCCGATGCCGTAGACCATGTGCGGGTCGTAGGGATAGTCTGGCGGCAGTGGACGATAGTCGGGCGGTCCGTGTACGCCCTTCACGTCGTCGAAGACGGCCTTGGAGCTGGCGTATACGACGCGCTGAATGCCGGCGCGCCGCGCGGCCTCCAGGACGTTGAGCGTGCCGATGGCGATCTGCTGCATCCCGAGGCTCAGATTCGGAGTTTCGACGAATGGCGCTTCGATCTGCCAGGGCTTGGCCGAGGCCATGTGCACGACAGCGTCCACCGCGTGGGTGCGGATGGCATCTTCGAGGCTGGCTTGCTCCAGCATGTCGCCGAAGGCCCAGAGGAGCTTGTCTTCCAGGTGGCCGTTGATCGCCTGACCGATCGCGTTGGTCTGGCCGCGCACGAAAATCACCGGCGTGATGTCGCGATCGACGAACGAGCGCACCACCCAGGCGCCGACGACGCCGGTGCCGCCGGTGACCAGGACGCGTTTCACAGGGCCATCGGTGTCGTGCGCGAGGGTTTGAACGTGAGCGCGGGCGAGATGGCGACCTCCACCACGCGTGGCCCATCGGCGGCGAGCGCACCGCCAACCACCTCCGCGACGTCCGAGGGGTCGGTGATACTCAGAGACGGCACGCCGAAGCCGCGCGCCACGTCGCCAATACCAATACGAAAGTCGTAGCCGAAGTCCAGCCCGGCGGCCGAGGAGCGCGGCGCACCCCGCTGCATGCCGCCGCGCATGGAGCGATAGCCGTGGTTGTTGAGCACCAGGACGGTAACAGGAATGGTGTAACGAGCGGCGGTCCACAGCCCCTGGCAGGTGAACGTGAAGCCGCCGTCGCCGACGATCGCCAGGACCCGCTGTTGCGGTCGACCCAGCTGAATGCCGATGGAAGCTGGCAGACCCCAGCCCTGAACGCTCGCGCCGGTGCCGAAGACGTTGGCCGGACGTGGCAATTCGAGGTAGGTCATCAACATGCCGGTGGAGGTCGTGCCGTGCTCGACGACGACTGTGTCGGGCGTGATGACGCGATTGAGCTCGGTGGTGAGTCGGGCGAGACTCATGGGTTGATCGTCGAAGTGCTCGCTCAACAACTGCTGATTTTCGCGTCGGCGTTGGGACTGGTACGCGTCGATCGTCGACAGCCTGGACGCGCGGCGTGAGGCGTCTATCCTGCCACCAATAGCCGCACGCAGCGCACTCAGCGCCTCGCGCACGTCGCACACCGCCGCGACGTCCGAGCGCTGGACGCGGCCCAGGTCCATGGGGTCCAGACCCAGCGTCACCACCCGAACGCCGGGCGGGAAGGCCGGTTCAGGGACGCTGACCGCCTCGGTAAACATGCGCGCGCCGACACCCAGCACCAGCGTGGGTGAGATGGCGTCGAATGTGTCGCGGGTGTACTCGCCAAACCCCAGCGAATGGGGCTGGGGGAAGGCCGTCACCGCGTTCCACGGCTCGTTAGCCACCGCGCCGCCGAGGTCCTCGGCGAGCGCCACCAGGTCGTCGACCGCGTCGCACTGCAGGACGTCTTTGCCAGCGATAATCAGGACGCGCTCGGTGTTCACCAGCAGGTCGGCAACATGCTCGATGACGTCGGCTGGCGGCGGACCCAGGCGTGGCACGGCGGTGGGTTGTGAGGGCTCGTTGAGCGTGCCGTGCAACCGCGCCGGAAACAGGTCCACTGGCAAGGACAGGAACACCGGCCCGAGCGGAGGCGTCGCGGCAATCTTGAACGCCCGATGGATTGCCTCGGGCAGCCGCTCGACGCTGTTCACCTCCCACGACCACTTGGTGACACCCCGCACCAGTCCCAGCAGGTCGTCGTGCGAGGCGTACGTGTCGCGTGCGACGATCGGGCGCGACTGCTGCGTGCTGGTCACCACCAGCGGCACCCGATCACGGGAAGCGATGTAGATCGCGCTCAGCGCATTGGCGGTGCCCGGCACCATGTAGACGTTCACGAACGGCACGCGGCCGGTTGCGCGCGCGTAGCCGTCGGCCATCGAGACCAGGCTCGCCTCGTGCAGCCCGAGGATGTAGCGGATACCGTGCTCGTGCAGCGGGTCCAGCATCGGGTAGACGCCGTTGCCGGGCAGGTTGAAAAGATATTCCAGTCCCTGGGCGGCGAGCGCTTCTGAGATCAGCTCGGCGCCGGTGGATGCGGCGGATGTGGCGGGCGGGGTGTCGAGCGCGGAAACAGCCATTTTTTAGAGCTCAGTCCTGGCGGGCTCGAGGCGCCGGGTCCCAGCTGCCGGTCCAGCGCGGCTTGCGTCGTTCGGCAAATGCGCGCGGACCTTCCATCGAATCTGGCCCGCGGTGGATCGTGTTACGCAGCAGGTCGGCGTAAGCGATCGCGTCGGCGTGCGCCCACTCCATGTCGTAGGTGCGGTGCATCGCTTCTTTGATGCCCTGGACTGCGAGCGGCGCTTGCGCGGCGATGATCTGCGCGATCTCCAGCGCCCGCGACATTAACCGATCTTGCGGCGCGACTTCAGTGACGATCCCGAGCTCGTAGGCGCGTTGCGCGTCCATCCGCTCGCTGGTACCCATCAGCGCCATGCGCATCACCACTCCGAATGGGATGCTGCGCGCCGCCAGACCCATCATCTCACGCACCGGCACCCAACCGACCGACACGTGCGGCTCCAGGAACGTGGCCTGCTCCGAGCAGATGGCGAAGTCGCACTGGTCCATCCAGTGCCAACCGCCGCCGGCGCACACGCCGTTGACCGCCAGGATGACCGGCTTCCACATCCCTTTGGGAATGTCGGGCCACTGAATAGTTGTCCCCACGTTGCCGCCGGTCTCGCGGACGGTGGTCTCGTCGCGTGATAACTCCGCCTGCCACTTCATGTCGGCGCCGGTGCTGAAGTGGCGTTCGCCCGCGCCGGTCATGACCGCGACGCGTATCGATGGATCGGATTGCACGCTCTGCCAGGCCGCGTTCAATTCGTCGCGTAGCTGGCCATTGACCGCGTTGCCGAACTCCGGGCGATTCAGCGTGACCACCGCCACCGCGTCCTGCCGTTCGAACAGGACCGCCGGCGCCTGTCCATTTGCTTCTACTCGCATGCCGAACCTCCCTCTGTTGGGTGACCCATCATTTCGGACCAGTAGCCGAAGAACTGGCGCTGGATGCTCTCGCCAAACCGCGGGCCGACCTGGCCCGGCAGTCCCGAGATGTTCCAGTCCGCCTGACCTTCCCAGTCACCCTCGCGGCCGAGCTGCATCTGGTAGTTGAACGGAAAGCGACGCGCCAGGACACCCCGGCTCGACTCAGTGACTCGTTCGAAATTCTCCGCGTCGTCCTGGGCGAAGAAGCCGCTGGCCAGCTGCCCGGCGCGCCCGCCCACACTGGCGTGCGCCTCGCGGACCGCCCTGGGCGCGCCTTGCTCGACCATGTACCAGACCCAGACCTCCGTTTGGAGCGGACCTTTCGGCTGCAACAGATAGAAAGTGCGGCCGCTGGTGGCGCTGCTGTTGCCCGACCAGCAGAAGTTGGGAAACATCCCGCCGTGCCCGACGCTGTACGGTTGACAGGGCACGTCGGCGATCAGGCGCTGCAGCCGCTGGTACCGCTCGCGGGTGTAGTCCACCACGTCGGGACCCATGCGCTCGGCGATCTGCAGATCGCGCTCGAATGCCACCTGACCGGTGTACACGCCACCGCACCCGTGGGCCGGCCGCATCGCCACTTCAAAAGGACCATTCGGGTTCTGGACGTCTTCGTACCCACCCCGGTTCTGGACCTGGCCGAGCTTGAAGAACGAGCCGTGGGTGACACTGGTGTGGTAGTGGTCGCCCATGAGGTTCTCGGCCATGATTTTCCAGTTGCCGGGCACCATGTAGCGATGCGGGCCATTGACGACCTCCAGGCCGCCATTCCAGGTCGCGCACATGAACAGGTCCCAGTACCACTTGAGATCGCCGAGATACTCCTCAAAATCGGGTGCGGCGTCGTCCCAGCAGCCGAACAGATAGCCCGCGTAATTGCGCAGGCGCGGCACGGCCGGCAAGCCCCATTCCGAGCGGTCGAGGCGCTCGTAATACGCCTCGCGAGCGAACGGCACACCCGTCAGCTCGCCCTCGGTGTTGTAGCTCCAGCCGTGATAGCTGCAGGCGAAGGTGCTGGCATTGCCCTGGTCGAACAAGCAGACGCGATTGCCGCGATGCCGGCACGTATTGAGGAACGCGCGCAGCTCGCCGTCCTTGCCGCGCACCACGATCACCGGGTCGGAGCCCATCGCCGTCGTCAGAAAATCGCCGGGCCGCGGCAACATCGACTCGTGGGCCAGGAACAGCCAGCAGCGCGGGAAGACGCGGTCCAGCTCCTGTTCGTAAAGGGCCGGGTCGCTGAAAATGCGACGCGCCACCAGGCCGTGCTCACGGTCGACCAGCGGCCGTGCCCGGCTGTCGATCATCGCGAGGCACTCTCCAGGTCTTCGATGCCCTCGAAGCCAACGCTCTCGTACGCGCGCGCCATCGCGCACAGGATACGCGCGGGGCGATCCGGGTCCGTATTGAAGTGCTGGTGGACCGTCATAGGCAGCACCGTGAGGGCGTCGCCCTGCTCCCAGTCCCAGCGCGTGGCGGCCTCATCGGACGGCACGGGCCACGTGTAGCCGGCGTCAGTCAGGCCCGGGTCTGGCGTCCAGTGCGTGCTGTAGCCACGCCCCTCGACCACAAACATGAACTCCTCGGCGAAGTGACGGTGCTTGCCCGAGTGGCCGCCTGGCGGAATTTCCAGGATGAACACGTCGAGACTGCCAATGGACGAGTTGGACATGCCGCGATTGGCCAGGTGCTTCAGTCGCCCGTACGGGGTGTCTTCCCAGGGCATCGCGTCGGCCGGGGTGACGTCGGGCACGTCGCGGTAGCGCTGTTCACGTTGGGCGTGGGCGCCGACCATCTGCGCATAGAAGTTGGCGGTGCCTTCGCCGAGCGGGTAGCGCTCGCGTTCGGTTGCAGGTCGTTCAGGCATATGGGTCAGTCGTGTCCGTGGCCGTCGCGCGCGTCAGGGTGCGCGGGGTTGAAGGGCGTCTCGAGCTGCTTCTGCCACATCAGGTTCAGCGCGAGATACAGCGGCTTGGGATTGAGGACCAGGGCGCGGACCGGACGCGTGGCGCTGGCGTTGAAGTGCTGATGGGTGACGCCCGGCGGGACGTTAGCCACGTCGCCGGCCTGCCACGTGTAGCGCTTGCCGTTGTGGATGTCGTAGCCGTCGCCTTCGAGGATGTAGAACAGCGCGTCGTTCATGTGGCCGTGCTTGCTGGAGCGGCCGCCCGGGGGGATGTACTCGATGAAGACCACGATCGTGCTCAGCGGGCTGTTGTCGTCGGTGGTCACCAGCTGATTGACGAATCGGTCGCCCGCGTGCTGGGCGAGGCTGGACGCCTTGATGACGCTGGGAATGCTCCACAGCTCCTGAATGCGTTTGCTGAGCCGGTCGGCGAGTGCGCTCCGCCCGTAGCGGATGCCGCCCTCGCCCGGGTCCGAGGCGAGCGAGCGCCCGCTTCCATCAGTCATCCGATTGCTCCCTTACGTGTACCTGCCAGGCGCGCGTCGCCGCGTGCGGTCCAATGCGCATGCTAGCAGCCACACCCCATTGTGCCCGATCCATCTACCATGGCACGGTCTTGAGCGCGACGACGACATCCACGCGGCTGCCGCGGCGAGCGCTGGCGCCAGCGATGCGCTGGCCGTCCACGGCGACCATGTACCAGTGGCTGCTGTTCATCGTCGTCGCGGGCATGGTGCTCTACCCCGTCAGCTGGTTGGTGCGCGGCTCGTTCTGGAGCTCGCGGCCGGGTGCCGACGGCTTTTTCACCCTGCGTAACTACGTCGACACGTTCTCCGATCCGTATACGTGGCAACTCCTGGGTGTCAGCTTTGCCATCTCAGCCGCGCAAACGCTGC
>JAFAOS010000437.1 GCA_019247515.1 Chloroflexota bacterium
GTGCCTAGCATACCCGCGACTCGCCATGTGTCGATGATCTCCACGTCGCTTACCGGGAGGACGGCTACCACCATGTCGGGCATGCCACCTGGCAGCAACCGGGGTTCGCCGTGATCGATGACCGTCGCGTGCGCGACAATCCACTCGGCGTGCTGACAGCCGCTCGCGAACGACCACTGTCCCGAGACGCGGTAGCCGCCGTCCACCGGCACTGCCTGGCCTTTCGGGGCCAGCGATCCGGCGCCAATCACATCCGGTCCACGTGCGTAGATCGCCTCGAAGGTTGACTTCGGCAGCAAGCCAAACAGGACCGGAGTGTGGCAGCCGATCATGATGGTCCAGCCGGTGGAGCCGTCAGCGTACGCGAGCTGCTCAACGATTTCGAGCGCCTCGGTGAGCGCAAGATCGTCTCCGCCATAGGCGAGGGGAACGTGCATCCGGAAGCAGCCAGCCGAACGCAACTCGGCGACCAGGTCGAGCGGAATCCGCCTGGCGTTTTCGATTTCGTCACTCCGCTGGCGAATCGCTGGCGTCAGCTCACGCACGCGTTGGAGTGTTGAAGAGGAAGGGGTTGTGCGGCTCTCGGCGTTGGCCGTGAGCTTCAGGAGCGTGTCGGCTAAGGTCATGCGCGCAGCCTCGCGCTGGCCTAGCTTGTTCGCTACAGGGTGGCTACCCCTGTCTTTTCTCCAACTCCGACGTCGCGGAGCAAGGGGGCGAGCTCGCTGCGCCGCTCGACCCCGAGCTTGACATAGGCTCGCGCCAGGTGGCCCTCGACGGTCTTCAGAGTGACATACAGCTGCTGCGCAATTTCCCGGTTCGACGCGCCTTCAACCGCCAGCCGCGTGACGCGGAGCTCGCTGGGGGTGAGCGCTTCCACGCCGGTGCGCCACGCGCGACGCGGGCGCGCGCCGGCGGCCTTCAACTCGTCGCGGACGCGACCCACAAGCGGGCGGGCGCCGCAGCGCGCGGCGAGGTCGAGTGCCTCCGCGAGCGGCTCGCGGGCCGCCGCACGTTGGCCGGTCCGCCGCAGCATCGCTCCGAGTTCGGCCAGCGAGTGGGCGCGCTCCAGTTGCGCAGGCGAGGCCTGGAGCGCTGAGACTGATTGGCGCAGCAACGCCAGGCCTTCCTCCCCGCCATGCGCCAGTCCCGCAACGCGCAGCGTGATCCCCAGCGCGCGCGGCGCGCCGAATTCCCGCACGTCGGCAAGTTCGGCCTCGGCGAACTCACACGCGCGCTCGCGCTGGCCAAGGCGCAGGAGCGCCAGCGCGGCGCCTGATCGCGCATGCACGTAGCCGACTTCGCGGGTGGACGTGCCCCAGACCTCGGGGCCATACATAGCGAGGCAGGTTTCGAAATCCGCGAGCCCCTCGGCCGCACGCCCCTGCGCCAACCGTAGACGCCCGCGAGCCGCCGGGATGAGGACCGTGCCTACCCCGGCTGGCCAATCGGCGGGCGGCAGGAGATCCAGCATTGCTTGTGCTTCTTCATTCTCGCCAGCCTCGACCGCGATGTCGGCCAGCACCGTGGCCGCGAACCCGAGCCCTGGCGCGAAATCGCCTTCCTGAAGAACGCGGAGCGCGACGCGGGCGGCCGCGTCGGCCTCGGGCAAAGCACCGAGTCGCATCTTCAGCAGACCCAGCGTGCTGTAGGCAGCCACAAGGCCACGTGCCGAACCGGAGCGATGCACCTCGGTCAGCATTGGTGCCAGTGCTGCCTCAACTGCTGGGAAACGATCGCAGGCGACCAGCACCCACAACAGCGCCGCGCGTGTATCCCAGTTGTCCACCGCCGGACCGGCGCCCGCCAACGCCTGTTCGAGCGGGACGGCGATCTCTCTCACAGGTCGTCCCGCCAGGAAGCGCGCAATGCTCTGCCCGACGGCGAGCGCCTCGCCTGGAGCTGCCTGCTGCCGGGCGGCGAGGCGGCCGAGCACGGGCTCGACGCGTGTGGCGCGCCGTGCATCGTGCAGCCCCGCGACTACAAGCTCGCCCTCCAGTCGTCCTGCGAGAGCATCGTCAGCATCACCGAGCTCGACCAGCGCCCGTTCGATGACATCGACCGCGTCCACCCATCGAAACAGCGCCGCATGGATCTCGGCGACCTCGAGGGCGATCTCGGCGCGCTGCCGTGGCTCGGCGACCAATCGCAGCGCCTCTTCCAGACGCACGAAGGCTGTCTGGCGACCTGCACTCGCCTCGGCACGTGCCGCTTCGCGCAGGAGCGTGATGCGCTCTGTCACTTGCGGCGGCTCCGCCAGCGCACGGTCCAGCAGGCGGGCAGCAGCCAGGGGTGCCCCAGTTTCCAGCGCCGCCTGTGCGGCCTCCTCCAGGCGCGCTATCACCCACGCATCGCCAGCCGGACGGATGCCGGCCAGGTGCGCCGCAACCTGGCCCGCGGGCGCGCTATCTGCGTACAGCAGGCGCGCAGCGGAGTGGTGCGCGACATCGCGCTCATGGATGTCCAGCGATCCCTCAAGCGCGTCGCGAATGACGGGATGAAGGAAACGCGGCGGGATATCAGCCGCAAGCACCTCCAGACGCAGCAGGATTGCGGTCAGCCGGTTGGCCTCGGCCAACTCTATGCCTGCGACCCTCGCCGCGTGGCTCAGCGAACCACCATCACCCACGATCGCGAGCGCCTGGGCCAACCGCAGCGCGTGCGGATCAGCGGCTCGCACGCGGGCGACCACGCGCCGCGCGATGCCCTCAAGGCCGCCTGTGAGCAGCTCGCCGGGGTCCAACTGAACGTGCGGCGAGCGGCCGAAATCGACCGCTCGCAGCAGCTCGGTCACGTACAGCGGATTGCCTCCGCTGGCCTCGTATACGGCTACGGACAACTGCTCGCTTGCGAGGCTGCCGCCCGTGCCCTCCACTACGGTGCGGACGGCATCCTGACTCAAAAGCGTCGGCTGCAGGACCGTGGCGGCTTCGGCGCGCAGCTTCAATAATGGCGGAGGCGTAACCACCGGCTCGCTGGGTCGCAGCGTCACCAGCAACGCAAGCGGCAGCCCCTCCAGTCGCGGCGCCAGATACGCGAGCCAACGTAGCGAGGGCTCGTCCGCCCAGTGGGCGTCGTCGACGGCGATTAGCAGCGGTTGTCGAAGTGCCAGGTTGGCGGCGAGCCAGTACGACCCGTGCAGCATGGCGAACGACGTGTCAGTCGCCGCCACGTCGCCGACGCGACCCAACAGCAGTGGGCGTACCGCCTGCGCGGAGCCGGCGAGCAACACCTCGCGCTCGTGCGCGCGCATGGCCGCCAGGCGTCGTTCGAATAGCTGGCGGACGACACCGAACGCGAAGTCAGTCTCTAACTGTGAGCCGCGTGCCCGCAAAACGTCCCAATCGGCCTCACGGGCGCACCGCGCCGCCGCCTCCAGCAGCGAGGTCTTGCCAACACCCGCCCGACCCTCGACGAGCAGGACTCCGCCGCCATGTTGGATGAGCTGCTGGACGGCCGCCAGTTCGCGCTCGCGCTCGAGCAGCGCGTAGCTCGAGGATGCGCCAGTCGTCGGCGAAGCCCGAGATTGGTCAGGCCCAGGCAATTGTCTCAACCCCCTGCTGGAGGTCCTGCTGCTTCTCGCGCACGTAGCGGAGGGTGGTGTCCAGCGAATCGTGCCCCATGAGCTGCGCCAGGCGATGGAGTGGCACCGTCTGAGCCATTCGACTGCCGAAACGATGGCGGAGATCGTGCGGCGACAGATCCCGCACACGCGCTTGCTCCGCGTACTTGCTCACAACGTAAATCAGCGCCCGCTGGCCGACCGGGCCGATGTGGGCATCAGACTCGCCACGCTTGCGCGACGGGAAGACATAGGTCGATTCGTGAGAAAGCGTGTCCAGATAGCTCGTCATGGCGTCGCGGCCGTGCTGTTGAGCGGCACCTGACGGTACTTGTTGCGCTTACCGTAGATCGAAACGTGTCCGCTCCGATGACTGTGATGCACATGCTCGCGCTCCTCGCGATCGGCGAGATGGCGCGGCGGCGGCGGCGTTGGCGGCATGAGCTTGACCACGCGCGACGGATCCCACGGCACGAAACCTTTCTCGACCGCCCAGCCGAAGTAGCGTTTGAGACTAACCAGGCGACGATTGATCGTCGCCGGCCGCAATTCGACGACGGTCTGGAGATACGAGGGGTAGGTCGTGATTGTCGGCGTCGCGAACGGGCGCAGCTCGTCCCGGCCACCAGCCCGGGAGTGCTCGCACCGCGCCGCGCCTGGGGCAGATCGCTGACGTAATTGCGGTGGGTGGCGCGGCTCAGCTCCTGCTCGTCAAGCAGGTGGCACACATATGGCGAAAGCGCCGCCTCGCCAGCTTCCGAGAGGGCGGGTTGTGCGGGTTGGTTCAAGCGCGCAAAACCTCCGAAGGCGGGACGCGGATGTATTAGCAGACATGTCAAGACGGACTTGCGCCGCACATTGGCAGACGTCTACCCGCGCGAAATCAACCCTGAATCGCTGCTAAGAACAGTTAGCAGATGTTCAGCTCAGTGACCACGATGGCGACCGCCGAGCCGACGCGTTCGCTCAGCGCGTACCGTCCTTCGCAACATCCATCCATCCGGGACGCCTGTTGAGAGCACGGGTTTTTCCTCGCCCGTTGCCATTCGCTGTAGCCGGGATCATCCTGTGCGCATATGGTCGGATTGAGCAGCGGCGGCGAGGCATTGGTTGCTCGGGACGCTGAGCTCAAGCATCTGCTCTCGGCGCTGAGCGCGGTTGCCCTGGGCGGCGGGCGTCTTGTCCTGCTCAGCGGCGAGCCAGGCATCGGCAAAACCCGGCTGGCTCGCGAGGTGCTCGCCCATGCTGGGGCCGCTGGAAACGTGGTGCTCGTCGGCCGCTGTTTCGAGCAGCACACCGCGGTGCCATTCTTTCCCTTTACGGAGTTGCTTGGCGCCGCTCTTGC
The DNA here is from genome assembly GCA_019247515.1 of Chloroflexota bacterium. Lineage (GTDB taxonomy): Bacteria > Chloroflexota > UBA6077 > UBA6077 > CF-72 > CF-72. The sequence goes on from JAFAOS010000437.1 coordinate 4,905, forward strand.
CGCGGCACCGTCCGCACTGAAGAGCGACGCGCCGCAGCGGTGGCCTGAACTCGCCTACCTGATCCCGGATTTCATCCGAGCAAGCCCGCGGAGGCTGGAGGGCCCCGAGGCTCAATTGCGACTCTTCCGCGCCACGTGCAGCTTCCTGCAGGCCCTCGCCGAAGCGAGCCCGCTGGTCGTTCTCCTCGACGACCTTCACTGGGCGGACGCAACGAGTCTGGGCCTTCTGCTGTTCCTCGGACGCCATATCACCGTGAGCCGCATGCTGATCCTGGGTACGTACCGTGACGCGGAAGTCGGTCGCCAGCATCCTCTCGAAGGCACCGTAAGCGACCTGCTCCGCGAGCTGGCGGTGGAAGAAGTCCACCTGCACAGGCTGGCAGCCAATGGCACCGCGGCGCTCGTGCGCGCACGACTCGGCTCAGCGAGCGTGTCTGATGGGCTGGTGTCGCTCATTCACCGTCGGGCGCAGGGCAACCCATTCTTTACCGAAGAACTGCTCAAGGCGTTCGTCGAGAAGGGCGCCGTGGCAACTGGTGAGGGTGGAATCGGGTCACACCGCATCGCAGAAGTCGAGGTGCCGCGCAGCATTCGGTCGGTGATCGGTGCGCGCCTCGGGCGGCTGCCGCAGCAGTCACAGGAGTTGCTGCGTCTGGCCAGCCTGCTCGGGCCGGAGTTCGACCTGGAGGTGCTGCTCACGGCCACTGGGGAGACGGAAGCCGAAGTGCTGGATGCGCTGGATGCGGCGCTGGAAGCAGGGATCATAGGCGAGATTCAGTCGAACCGTGAGCGGTTCGCCTTTGCCCACGTCCTCATTCAACAAACGCTCTACGAGGAGATGCCCGTCCACCGCCGCCGACGGCTGCACCTCCGTGTCGGCCAGGCACTGGAACAGCCACCTGTGGCCGGGTCCGCGCTCAGCGCCGACAAGGCACGCCATTTCCTACTCGGTGGGGACGCTGAGCGCGCAGCGCGGTATGCGATCGAGGCTGGCGACCATGCAGCGCTCCGTTACGCACATGCCGAAGCCGCCCACCAGTACCAGGTAGCACTCGAGTTGCTCCTCGACGAACTCGATAACGCCGCGCGGGCTGCCGAAGTCCAGTACAAACTCGGGTCCGAACTGTACGACCTGAACCGACTATCCGAGGCACTGGCCACGTATGAGGCATGCCTCGACCGTTTCAAACGGCTCGGCGACCGTCAGGGAGAGGCTCTCGCTCACTGGGGCATCGCCCGCTTGCATCAAGGCCTGTACGACTTTGCGGCGGCAGAGCCGCATGTGGACGAAGCGCTGCGGCTTTGGCCAGCGGAGGGACAGGGCCGAGAGCTGGTGCTTCTGCTGTCCGACGCAACGCGCATCAAGGCATTCGGCGGTTCGGACGAAGCTGCCAATGAGCTGGCTGAGCGCAGCCTGGCGCTGGCGGAGCATCTCGGAGACGCAGGCCTGATAGCACAGGCGCTGTCTGGGATGGCGGAGGTTCGCGGTCGGATCACCAACAGACCGCCGGAACTCATTCCCACGCTGGACCGAGCTATCAAGCTCGCCTCGCAGGCTGGCAATTGGCGAACGTTGAGCCGGCTCTATCTGGCACGCGGGACAAACAGGATGCTCGTTGGTGACCTCGAGGGGAATGTCACCGACAGACGGCATGCCGTCGATGCGGCGGAGCGTTCCGGAGAGACCGAGCGGCTGTCGTTCGCATATCGCTCACTTGCTCCCAGCCTGATGTGGACTGGTGCCTGGGAGGAAGGTCGAGCCGCCATACGAAGTGCGCTGAGCCTGGACCCGCAGCAACGACACCCGTACAGCACTTTCAGCAGTGGTGTGCTTGCCTCGATGGAGGGACGCCCTGAAGACGCAGCGAAGTACTTCGAGCAGTTCGCCGCCGAGGCGCGGCAAAAACATGACTCGCAGGGTGTAACAGTCGGCCTCTTTGAGCTCGCCGGACTGAAGCTACAGGTGGATCGAGCGGCCGAGGCCGAAGCACCCTCCCGAGAAGCACTCGAATTACTGCGGCACCGGGGTGGTATGCGTGGCTTGGCCGCGGGGCCAGTTGCGGAGACCCTCGTACGAATCGGCGCCGCGGACGCCGAAACGGTACTGGGCGAACTCGAGCGGCTTGTTGACCAGTCGGGCGAGTTGGTGGCACGACCGCAATTGCTGCGCGCTCCTACCGCAAGCGGTGCCCGGCACGCGGTTGAACCGCCACCTCAGCCCGCGCGTTGACCCGTAGACTGCTCGGCGATGGCTCCCGAGGCGCGGCACCGCACGACACCCTCGATTCGCAGGCCAGACTCGGTGGTCGCCCTGCGGCGAGCGCTGGACGCCGCCGGCTACACGTTTGCGGCCGTGCGCGAGGCGCTCGGCGCCGACGAGACGCTGATGGTGCTGCCGCACCAGGTGCCGCTGGCCAACCGGCGCCTCGGGGATGGGCCACTCGGCACGCTTATTCGCCTGTTCGTGGTCGACGGCACGGTGACGACCGAGCAGGCGGCCCGCGCGCTCGCGCCGCTCAGCCTCCAGGAGGCAATCGGCATGGGCGTGGTCACGCTGGGCCGCTCGCGCGTGCACGGCGCCGTCCGCATCCTGCCGACCAATGGCGCAAGTTTCGTCTTTGCCAGCGACCTGGACGCGACCGATCCGTCCGATCTGCCGGCCGACTTCGTGATGGGCGTCACCGAGTCGTCGCGCCTGCTGGCGTGCCTGACCGTGCGTCGGCCGGTGGAGCGCGCGCTCGATCTGGGCACCGGCTGCGGCTACCAGGCCGTCTTTGCCGCCCAGCACGCCCGGCAGGTGGTCGCCACCGACGTCAATCCGCGCGCGGTGGCTTTTGCTCGGTTCAACGCGATGCTCAATGGCGCCGACAACATCGAGGTGCGTTCCGGTGACGGCTTCGGCGCGGTCCAGGAGGGCGAAGCGTTCGACCTGATCGTCTGCAATCCGCCGTTTGTCATCTCACCCGATCGCGCGTTCACCTACCGCGACAGTGGGTTGCACGCCGATGACGTCTCGCACAACCTCGTGCGGCAGGTGCCGCGGTTTCTGCGCCCCAGCGGCCTCGCCCACCTGCTGGTGAGTTGGATCCATCCGCATTCCAGCGACGCGGACGACGAATGGTCCGGGCCGCTCCGTGGCTGGGTTGCCGAGGCAGCCGAGCCGTGCGACGCCTGGTTTTTCCGCAAGGGCAGCTACGACCCGCTGGCGTACGCCATCATGTGGAACCAGCGCCTGGCGCTGGCCAACCAGATGCCCAGGTACGTGGCCGCGGTGGACCGCTGGACGCGCTACTTCGAACATCTGGGCGTCGGCGCGCTGGCCTGGGGCGCGGTCTGGCTACGGCGTCGGGACGTCGAGCGGCCGCGCGTACGCTGCGATGAACTGCCCGAGGCGTCGCTGAGCGCCGACGCGGCGAATGAGCTGGTCCGCCTGCTGGAGACGGACGACCTGCTGGAGGGGCTGTCGGACGCCGAGCTGCTCGCATGCGGAGTCAGCGTGCGAGGCGATCAGCGTCTGGAGCAGGTCATGCGCTGGAGCGGCGGCGCCTTTCGCACGGTGGACGCCTCGCTGATCCGCGACACAGGCCTCGCGTCGCGCGCCGAGGTGGACCCGCCGCTGGCAGCCGTGCTCGCCGGCGTCGACGGGTCGCGCACGGTGGGCCAGGTGCTCGAGCACGCGGCCCGAGCGCTCGGCGGCGATCCAGCGGCCGTCTCGGCTCAGGCGTTGCCCGCGATCCGACAACTCGTCTCCCACGGCTTTCTTGAACTCGGCGGCGTAGGCTGAAGGTATGTCAGATGACGATCGCATCGATCCGAGCGTGCCGCCGAGCGGCAGCGGCTGTGTCGAGTGCCTGGCGAGCGATGGCTGGTGGTTTCATCTGCGCCGCTGCGCGCGATGTGGGCACATCGGCTGTTGCGATTCGTCGCCCAGTCAGCACGCGACCAAACATGCCAGAAGCAGTGGGCATTCGGTGATGTGCTCCTTCGAGCCTGGCGAGGACTGGTTCTGGGACTACACCGGCGAGCAGGCGTTCGAAGGTCCCGAGCTGGCGCCGCCGCGGCATCATCCGCTGGGGCAGCCGACTCCAGGTCCCGCAGGCAAGGTGCCCCGCAACTGGGAGAGCCTGCTGAACTGAGAACGTAGGTTGCCTGGGTCGTGACGATGACAAGGGGAAAACCCCTTTGAACCCCCTCTGTGGGCGGTTGTCAAAACAATAAGGGGAAACACCTTGAACCCGTGGTGGGGGACTGATTCGGTGGTCCGCGAATACCGGTGTCTCGGTTCCTCTCACTCGGGTTCGGTCGTGACGAGGACAAGGGGAAACCCCTTGAACCCCTCCTGAGTGGGCGGTTGTAAAAATAACAGGGGAAACACCTTGAACCCCTGGTGGGGTTCGGAGGACTCAGGCGGAGCCGGCGATCGAGTCCTGGTATTCCTTGCGAATCTGCTCGCCTCCGCCGTCTTGCCAGTCTTTGACCAGCTGGTCGTAGTCGGTCATCTGACGACGGCCCACCACGATGTCCACCAGTCCGGCGTTCAGCGTGTTGGTCAGCGTGAACCCCTTGCTGAAGCTGGTGGCGGACACCTGACCAAACGTCGGGTCCGACACCGCCGACGGCATCATCAGCTGCTCTGTCTGCTGCATCACCCTGGCGTAGTCCGGCAGGTCCGGCGAAAAGAACACGAACGGGTGCTGGGTGACGTACTTCCACGGCACGTAATTCGCGTCGTTGTTGCCTTGCGGGGTGAGCGTTGGATTGCCGTTGTCGTCCAGCGTGTAATCGACGTCTTTCAAGCCGAACGTCAAGAGCTGGTCCTCCGCACTGCCAAATGGCGTGGCGAGCCAGTTCATGATGCGCAGCAATTCGCGGGTGCGCTCCGGCGTGCCTTTCTTGATGGCGGTTGCCCACAGGTGTCCACCGGTCACGAAGTGCGACGTTTTTCCACCGTCGTGTGCCGGAAACAGCGGTAGCGGCCGCACGGTAAAGACGCCGATCGCGTGCCGCCAGGCGTCCTGCCAGCCGTTGATCGGATCGCGGTGGATGGCGAACTTCTGCGCATAAAACTGGGTGCGCGCGATCACGTTGCTGGCCATGTTGAGCGAATCCGGATGAAACACACCGGACGCGAACAGGTCGCGCGTGTACGCGACGGCGTCCTTGTATTCCTGGGTCTCCACGTCCTTGACCAGCTGGCCGCCGGAGTCCATTTTCCAGCCATTCGGCGCGCCGAAAATGGAAGCAAAGGTCGCCAGGTGCATGACCGTGTCCTGGGCGGCGGCAATTCCGTAGAAGCCCTGCTGCGGCTTGGTAAGCGCCTGGAGGCAGCGCTTGAAATCGTCGGCATTCTTCGGCACGTAATCCTTGCCCAGTTCGCCGTCCCACGCTTCGACGTTCTTGACGAACATCTGGGACGGCAAATAGCGGTGAATCGGAACCAGATACAGGTGACCCTGATACGCGCAGCCGGCGTTCTTCCAGGTCTGGGTAGGAATGGCCGCGAGGTTCGGGAAATCCCTAGCCGCGTCTCCCGCAAGATAGGGTGTCAGGTCGGCCGCCCTGGACTGCAGGAACTGCGGCAGTCCGTTGGCCGCGCCGAGGGTGCTGGTAGCCCCGCCAGGAGGGTACAGGTAGACCATGTCGGGCATGTCGCCGGCCATGACCGCGCCGAGTTTGGCGGGGTAGTCGGCCTGTGTCACGACGTCGAACTGGACGTCCGCGTTGAGCGCCTTGTTGACTGCTTGCCAGGCAGGGTTCTGAGCCAGCGGGGTAGGAGGTGGAAACAGCGCGATCGACATAATGTTGACTGTGCTGCCGGTGCCGGGCGGGTCGCCGGGCATGGCTTTGACCGGGTTGGTCGGAAACTTGTCGAAGCCGTCGTCGTAGCCCACGCCGCTGGCGGGATAGTCGGGCCTGGGTCCGCCGCTGGTTGGGATGTACGTCGGATACAGCGCGCTTGCGCCGGCGGCGGTCCCCGTCGCGCCGGCGGCCGGTCGCGTCGCGGTCGGACCCGGAAGTGCGGGCGCGCACGCCGCGAGCAGCGAGACGGCCAGCGCGCCGCCGCTCATCCGCAAGAACTGACGGCGATCGCCCGAGTGATTCATCCGCAAGAGCTGACGCCGATCGCCCGACTGATTCGTATGCATATTGCTGGCTCCACCTCCCGCTGCAGGGAGGTTACCGCTTGTCGGCCAGGCCGTCACCGATAAGGCTGAGCGCGACGCCGAGCACCAGCAGCGCGAAACCGGGCAGCGCAGTGATCCACCAGGCCTGCAGCATGAACTGGCGTCCGGCGGCGATCATGGCTCCCCATTCGGGCGTGGGCGGTTGCGGTCCGAGACCGAGATAGCTGAGCGCGGAGCCGACCAGGATGGCCAGGACCATGCCGGTGAATACGTACACGAGCCCCGGCCCGATGGCGTTCGGCAGGACGTGGCGCAGCATGACGCGCGGCGTGGTGGCGCCAATGGTTCGCGCGGCCTGAATGTATTCCAGATTGCGGGTGGCGAGCGCCTCGGCGCGGGTGATGCGGGCGTACGGGATCCAGCCGACCAGTCCAAAGGCAATGTACATGCTGAGGAGGCCCGGACCCATTACGGCCATGATGGCCACGACCAGCACCAGGAATGGGAAAGCCATCATCACGTCCAGGACGCGCATGAACAGGGTGTCGACGTGGCCGCCCAGGTAACCGGTGCTGATGCCTACGAACGTCCCGAACACAAATGGAAACATGACTGACACGAAGGCGATCTGGAGGTCCAGGCGACCGCTGTACAGAATGCGACTCCAGATGTCCCGTCCGAAGTTGTCGGTGCCCAGGAAGTGGTCCGGGCTCAGCGGCGGCTTGAACGCGTCGTCCAGCTTTTGCGCGATCGGGTCGTACGGCGTCAGCAGCGGCGCGCCGATGGCCATGATCACGACCACGCCCAGGACGACCAGCCCGGCGAGCAGTGTCGGATTGAGACCGATCTTCTGCAAGCGCATCCCGAAGCTGAGCCGCGGGAGTGGCGCGGTTTGCGGCAGCGCCGGGTTCAGAACGTTGTCACCCATAGGTCACGCGTGGGTCGAGGAACGAGTACGACAGGTCCACCAGCAGGTTGACCAGGATGACCATCAGCGCGGTCACGACCGTGATGGCCTGCACCACCGGGTAGTCGCGACTGGTAATCGAAGTGAATAGGAGCTGGCCAAGTCCAGGGATGGCAAACACCGTCTCGACGACGAGCGCGCCGCCGATCAGGAAGCCAAATTGCAGGCCAAAAATCGTCACCGTCGACAGCACCGCGTTGCGCAGAATATGTCGCAGCAGGACCATGCGCTCCAGCAGGCCCTTGGCGCGCGCGGTGCGCACGTAGTCCGAACGGGTGGTGGTGATGACTGAGCTGCGCAGGTTGCGGATGAGCACCGCCGCCAGCCCGAGGCCAAGTGTCAGGGCGGGCAGGAACAGATACCAGATGTGGTCGGTGAAGGTCGTGCCGAAGCCTGCCACCGGAAACCAGTGCAGCCGGAGCGCTAGCACCAGGATCAACAGGATCCCGAGCCAGAAACTGGGGGTGGTCAGCGCGAGCAGAAAGGCCACACGAATAGCCTGGTCGGTGACGCCCCCCTTGCGGACCGCGGCGAGCAAGCCGAAGGTGAAGGTCAGGATCGCGGCGAGCAGCATCGCGTAGAGGGACAGTCCAATGGTAATGGGGACGCGCGCCGCGACCATGTCTCGCACGGGCTGGTGGTACTGCATCGACGTGCCCATCTGGCCCTCGACCAGGCCCGAGACGAACAGCCAGTATTGCTCGGGCAGTGGCCGATTCAAACCGAGCTGTTCGCGCAGGTCGGCGATGTTCTGCTGCGTGGCCCGGTCGCCAAGCAGGGTGGTGGCCGGGTCGCCAGGCAGGAAGTGGACCATGCCGAAGATGATGACGGTCACGCCAAACAGGACGAAGACCGTCAGGACCAGGCGTCTGCGAATGTACGCCGCGCGTCCCATATGCAGCTTTTTATCGATTGCTGAGGTTAGTTACTTAGTCAGTTGGACAGGCTGACATTCTCGAAGCGGTAGTAGGACAGGCCGTCGATCACGAAGTTGTGCACTTTGTCGGTCCAGGCAGCCGTCGCGCCGAGGTTGGCGATGAACACCAGCGGAGCGTCGTTGAGGTACTGGCGCTGGATGGCGATGTAGTCCGCCTGACGCTGGTTGGGGTCCTGCTCCAGGTCGGCCTGGGTGATCTGATCGCTCAGCTGTGGGTTGTTGTAGCGAGTCCAGTACGCAAACGAGCCGGAGCCGTCACCACCGCGCATTTCATAGTTGACGATCTCGGTTGGATCGTTCATGTCGTTGGTCCAGGCGCTCAGCGTGGCGTTGTAGGTGCCCGCGCGAGTTGCCGCTCGCCAGGACGCCGCGTCGACTTGCTGGATGTCCAGGTTGACGCCGATCTTGGACCACTCGTCCTTCAGGATGATGGCGGTGTTGATGCGGTCCTGGTTGTTGTTCGCCAGGACCAGTGGCAGGTTGAACCCGTTCGGGACCGACGAGGCGGCCATCAACTGCTGAGCTTTGGCGAGGTCGTAGGGGTAACCGGGCGATTCTTTGTCGACGTACGTGCCATTCGGGATCGGCGCGTTCATCGGCTGCGCCTGGCCGAAGTACACGCTCTTGATGATGGCGTCCTTGTCCGTGGCGTAGTTCAGCGCCTGGCGGACGTTGATGTCGTTGAGCGGGGGCATCGTCACGTTCAACATGGCGAAGGTCGTCTGCTGGATGGGGAACAGCATCGAGTGGAGACCTTGCGAATTGAGCGCGTCGATCTGGCTGAACGGCACGAAGTCCACGACGTCATCTTCGCCGCCCTGCAGCTTCAGAATGCGCGTGTTGTCGTCGGGGATGTACTCGATATCCACCTCGTCGATCGACGGCGTCCCCTTCCAGTAGTAGGGGTTGCGATGCAGGATGACCGGATCGCCCTTCTTCCAGCTGGTGGTGTAGTAGCCGCCGGTGCCCCTGGACGCCCACGCCTGCGAGTCGTCATAGCCGGGCTGATCTGTCGCCGTAGCCATATCCGCTTGCATGATCCAGGCGGGGAACATGGCCAGCTCGGACAGCAGCGGCGCGTGCGGCTCGGTGAGCTGGATGACGACGGTCATCGGGTCGGGCGTGTCGATCTGTTTGATCGCCTTGTAGTTGTCTTTCCACACGCTGCGGTTGCCGCCGCGCGCGAGGTCGAGCGATACCTTGACGTCATTCGAGGTGAGGGGTGTGCCGTCCGAGAACATGACACCCGGCCGCAGGTGGAAGGTCCAGGTCAGCCCGTCGGCTGAGGTGTCCCATGACGTTGCCAGCGCGGGCTCGACGCTGGCGCCGTCCTGTGTAACGCGCAGCAGGCCGTCGTAGACGTTGGCCAGGGTGAACAGCGCGGTGTTGTCATCGATGAGCCACGGGATGAAGACGCCCGGCTCCGCGTTGCGCGCCATGCGCAGCACCGTGGGCGACTGAGCGGCTGCCGGAGCCAGGGTGGACGCCCCGCAGGCGGCGACGAGCAGTGCGGCGCTCAGCGCCCGGGCGAACCAGGTCAAGCGGTGTCCATTGCGTGCAAACATAGCCTCTCCTTCCGCGCGGACGATGATAGAGCGCCCCATCTGGCGGCGTTCACAATGCGCTGGGCGACTCTGCCGCTGAGACCGAGATCCAAAGCCACGCCATGATACGAGTCCGAACCGGGCCGCGGTTCGTACAGATTGCCTAAAGCTCGGGCTTCACGCCGAGCACCTGGTGCACGATGACGGTGGCCAGCTTGAGGTTGACCAACGCCGTGATCGCCAGGATGAGCAGGGCGCCCGCCTCGAGGTACAGGATTGGCGGCCAGTGCAGCGTCAGCACGATGGCCAGGATGGCGGCGATGGCTCGATGGGTCCACAGCGCCAGCCTCGCGCGGTAACTGGTCACCAACCCGACGAGCCCGAGCAACCCGAGCAGCGCGAAGGCGACGAGGCCGGTCCACTGCTCCTGAAACGCGCGCGGGTAGAGCAGGAAGTACGCGCTGTGGGCGGCCGACAGGGCCAGGGCCATCCAGCCGACGAGTCGGTGCTGACGCCAGAACAGCAAGAAGATGGCCTGCACCACGCCGGCCGGCTGAAAGTGGTGCTGCGACGCCTGGTTGGACAGCAGGCGAGTGGTGATCAGCGAGATGCTGCAGGTGAGCATGACCAGCGACCAGTTGACGGCCAGGTTCGTTGGTTCGAGGGCATCACCCGGGTTGGCGAAGATCTGGAGCTGTTCGGGCGGCAGCTGCCATGTCGACCACACTACCCCGACCGACAGGAGGCTGGCTGCCACGACGGTGAGCCACCCCAGGCCGCGCAGCGCGTGGACAAAGCGCGGGAACAGGGCAAACGCGAGCAGGGCGCAGCCGATGGTCCCGACCAGACAGGCGAGCGACACAAGCTCCAGGGGCGAGCGGCCCCGCGCGGTCACCGCCCTCACGCCGATCAGCACGGCCGCAGTGGTCCACCCGCAGCCGAGCAGCACACACGCGAAGCCGAGGTCGGGGCCGCGGAGTCGGCTAACGGTTAGGGTCCCTGATCCTCGTCGCCGCAGCCCAGCGCGCCCGTGCCCAGCTCGAGCGTTCCAATGTCGATGGTTTCACCCGGAGCCACCGGCACATCCATGCGCGTTGCCGTGTTGCCCCCGTCCGAAACGGACAGGGTGTACACACCGGGCGCCGGTACCGAGGTCAACAGGAAGCTACCGTCTTCACCTGTTTCGGCGCTGGCGGTCGTTCCGTCCACCTCGACTGTCACCAGGCTCGCCGGTTGCTCGGCTCCATCCTGGCAGGTGGAGACACTGCCCATGACGGTTCCAAACGGTGCGACGCTGGCGTTGGAGGTTGCACTGGCGCCGGCAGGGGCATTCGGAACGGAAGCCGCGGCGGACCCGCCGCAGCCTGGCGGCAGAACCCCGGGATTGGTGTTGATGGTGTTCAGGAATGGGTCGGTCAGCGGCGGATGCGCGTCATTGTCTCCGCCCATGACGATCGGCAAACTGATTTCGGTGACTTTGTCAGTCAACATGGAGTGGGCATACGCCACCAGTTGTTGCTCGGTACCGGGGGCGGCCGTCGGCAAATCCACGGACAACGAGAAATCTTGCTGACGTTGGCCGCCGGAGGGTGCGACACTGCCCAGCTCGACGCCGCCCTGGTCGCGCGGGCCGAGATAAATCGCGACCTCGTCGATGCCGCTGCCATCTGACGCCATCGGATCGATTGCCAGGCCGGAGATCATGTAGGAGCCGGGCAGAACCAGGTCACCTGGCGACGGATTGAAGAGGTCCAGCACGGGCAGGTCGCAACGAGCGACCATGTCGGCGCCGGGGGCAGCGCTGGTTGGAGTGGCTTGGGCCAGGGCGAAGCCGGGGGCAAGCCCGAGGATTCCAGCACAGAGTGAGCTCACGATGACCTGAGTGCGCGTGGACGCAGCCGTACGACGCATGCATCCTCCTACCAAGAGTCGATCGCTTGTAACAGGGAAAGCAGAGCGGCCGCCGTGCCCTCTCCTCAACACCGCGGGACAAGTTTTGGCAAAGTGTAATCGAGCAATTGAAGAGATTGCACGAGCCGGTGGCGCGCATCGGGGAGCCGTTCTCCCGGCCTGGCGAGGCTTGACAATCCAGCCACCGACCGCGAACCGTATACACACCAGACCAGCCTGGTGGGGCTGGTCGGTCTTTGAGCGTGGAGGACGCGAATAGTGTTCATGCGTCTGGGAGTTGTCTCGGTACTCGCCGCCCTGGTCTCGCTGGCCTTCGTCGGCCTGGCGCAGGCCCAGTCGACCGTCACCATGGACGCGATCGAGTTCGCGTTCAACCCGTCGACGGTCAACGTGGCCTCGACGTCGGTTACGTTCAATCTTTCAAACGAAGGGCAGTTTCCACACAACATCGCCATCGAGGGTCGGGATGGGTCGATCTTTGCCGAGGACCTGAACGCCGGCCAGTCGGCTTCGGCCACGATCACGCTGGCGCCTGGCACCTATACCTTCTACTGTCCGGTACCCGGCCATCGTGAACGGGGGATGGTCGGCACGCTGACGGTCGCGAGTGCGCAGGCAGCCCGCGCCGGCGGTCTGGACCCCGTCATGGTGCCGGCGGCGCTCGCCGTGCTGGGCATCTTCCTGCTGGGCAGCGGGTACCTGCGCCGACGCGGGGTCGCCCCGAGGGCGTAGCGAGCGAGACTCTGGCAATGCTGGACAGGCGCGGCACAGGCCTCATGGTCCTGGGCGCCGCCCTGCTCCTGCTGAGCGTCTCAATGTTCGGCTACAGCCGCCTGGTGGAATGGCAGCATTCGGTGCAGGTGCAGGCGGGCGCGCCGCCAACCGAGGTGCTGGCCAACCGTCTGCCGATCCCGACACGCGGCGCCGGCAACACTCCTTGAGCTTCCACTCTCGCCGCCAGCTTCTGCGTGCCGCCGCAGGCAGCATGCTCCTGGCCGTCGGGAGCGGCCTGCGAGGCTCGGTTCTGGCGCGGTCGAACGACTCGAACGCGTTGTCTGACCCTGGCTTTGGTGCCGCCGAGTGGATGCGCATCCCGAGCATCGGCGTTGATTCGCAGGTCACCGACGTCGGCATCGTCGACGGCTTCTATGACGTGCCGTGGTTCGACGTCGGCCATCATGCCGACTCGCACAATCCGGGCGACCTGGGCAACTGCATTTTCAACGGCCACGTGGCGACGATCAACGCCGGCGAGGTGTTTCGCCGCCTCGACGAGCTACAGCGCGGCGACGCGGTCTACGTCTACACGCCGGCCTATCGTCTGGACTGGGTGGTCACGGACACGTTCCCCGTCGATCAGGACGACAACTCGTTCCTCGACGACACGACCCAGCCGCGCGTCACCCTCTACACCTGTACGGGCCAGTTCAATCCCATCGAACGCAGCTACGCCGAGCGCCTCGTCGTGACCGCCCAACTGGTTCAAACCGGCCCCCGCTGACCCGCGCCGCCCCGCGCGCCTGGCGGGAGCGCTACCCTGACCGCTGCGATATGCCACTGGATCCATCGCGCGCCGGTGGGGGCGCGCCTCCAGACCTCGCCTTCGTCGGGACCTACACGCGCTCGGGCCGCTCTGAAGGCATCCACGTCTTCAGCTACGACCGGCCCAGCGGTCGACTGACCGAGCGCTCCAGCATCGAGGACGTGGACCCGTCGTTTCTGGTCTTTGATCCCTCGCATCGCTTCCTGTTCGCCACCAGCGAGGGGCTGACCGATGATACGGGTGCGGTGGTCTCGTATGCCATCGACCCCACGTCGGGCGCCCTGAGCCAGCTCAGCCGTCAACCCACCGGTGGCGGCGAGCCATGTCACCTCGCACCGGATCCCACCGGCCGCTTCCTGCTGGTCGCCAATCATTTGAATGGCAGCGTGACGGTCTTTCCAGTGGACGCCGAGGGCCGCATTGCGCCCGCCAGCCACTTCCGCCAACATTCGGGCTCCGGGCCTGGACCAACCCAGCAGGGTCCGCACGCGCACCACGTCACCTTCGATCCACCCGGTCAGCGCGTGTTGCTGACCGACAAAGGCATCGACAAGGTGGTGGTGTATCAACTGGACCTGGACTCCGGCGAGCTGGTTCCCAACGATCCACCGTTCGGCCGCATCCACGCCGGCGCCGCTCCTCGGCACCTGGCGTTCGGCCGCGATGGAAGCTACGCGTACGTCAACGGCGAAGCTGACATGACGCTCTCGACCTGCACCTACGATGCCGCCACTGGCGCGCTGCACGAGGTCCAGGTCGTCTCCACGCTGCCCGAGGATGCTGGTGGCGACGACTCGAGCTTCTCCACCGCCGAGGTTGCCGTCGATCCCGCGGGCCGGTTCGTGTACGTGTCGAACCGCGGACACCATTCGATCGCCGGCTTCGCCATCGATTCCGCCACCGGACGTGTCAGCCCCACCGGTCACGTCTCGACCGGTGGCAACACCCCGCGCCATTTCGCCATCCATCCTTCTGGAACGCGCCTGTACGTCGCTAACCAGGACAGCGACACGATTGTGCAGTTCGACGTCGATTCGCGCTCGGGCGAATTGACGCCGACCGGCGACGTGACCCAGGTGGGTGCACCCGTGTGCATCCTGTTCAGTTAGACCATGCCGCGTTTTAGCGATCGCGTCGCCGTCGTGACCGGCGGCGCCATGGGCATTGGTGGCGCAACGGCGCGCCAGCTTGCGGAGGACGGGGCCCGAGTGCTGGTCGTCGACATCGTGCCCGACGGCGGACTGCGCAACGTCGAAACGATTCGTGGCGCCGGTGGCACTGCCGAGTGCCTGCGCAGCGACGTTTCGACCGAGGCCGGCGTCCAGGCAGCCATCGAGCGCGCGGTCAGCCTGTGGGGCAGGCTGGACATCGTGGTCAACAACGCGTTCGCGCTCGACCGCGCTGGCCGCGGGGACGCGGTGCGGATCAGCGAGGAAGAGTGGGACCAGGGCATGAACGTCGGGCTCAAGGCCATGTTTCGTGCTGCCCGCTTCGCGGTGCCGCACCTGCGCGCGGCTGGCGGAGGCGCCATCGTCAACATGTCGTCGGTGCACGGCTTGCTCGCCGAGCCGGGACAACTGGTGTACGAGACGCTGAAAGCGGGTGTCATTGGGCTGACCCGCCAGCTGGCGGTGGAGTATGGGCCGGACAACATTCGCGTCAACGCCATCTGCCCGGGCCATATCGTCACCGAGCGGATGGAAACGCGCTGGGGCGAGCATCCGGAGACGCTGCGGTATTTTGAAGAACAGTATCCGTTGCGACGCACCGGCACGCCGAAAGACATCGCCAACGCGATTGCATTTCTCTGCTCTGACGAAGCCTCATTCATCACCGGGCAGGCGCTGGTGGTGGACGGCGGATTGTCGATCCAGTTACAGGAGCACCTGGCCACCCGACTGGCGCGCTACGCGCAGGAGCACGTAGACACGCTCAAGTGGTACCCCCACTAACAGGTTGCGGCCACAAAAGGTGAGCTCCGCCCTGTGACGAACGCAAGTTCAGTGATTCCACCTACGGTGGCCCTTCGAGAGCTCTTTCGTGGACATGCCAACGGGTTGCTGACGAAGTCTACTCCGACTACAGAGAAGATGTGTCGGCACCGCGAAAGGTGGCGGCCACAAACGTGAGCTAGCGCCCTCTGAGGAACGCAGGTTCAATGATTCCACCTACGGTGGAGCCCTTCCAAAAGTTTTCATCAACCTGCCCAACAGTCTGCTTCTCTGTAGAGAAGAATTGCGGCACTTCGAAAGCTGGCGGCCACAAACGTGAGCTAGCGCCCTCTGACGAACGCAGGTTCACCGATTCCACCTGCGGTGGAGCCCTTCGACAGGTTCATCAACCTAAAGGTGGTGGACGGCCCTGGCCATTCGCTCCAGGATCTCGTCCAGAATGGGCGCCGAGGTGGCGAAGTTCAGTCGTACATGTCCCCGACCAGGTGGGCCAAAGTCCGCGCCGTCGTTCAGCGCGACGCGGGCTTGCTCCAGGAAGAACTCATACGGCCCGCCCGGCAGTTGCAGCCCTGAACAGTCCAGCCACGCAAGGTACGTCGCCTCGGGCGCGTGAAATCCAATCGTCCGAAGCTCGCTGGCAAAGAAGCGTGCCACACGCTCACGATTGGCGTGCAGTTGAGCCATCACCTCGTCGAACCAGCCACCGCAGTCACGCCAGGCCGTGATGGTGGCCTCGATGCCGAAACGGGTCACGATGCCGAGCATGCGGTCCGGAATCGCGGCGCGAAACCGCTCGCGCAAGTCCGACGAGCCGAAGGACATCAGCCCGCACCGCAGGCCAGGGAAGTTGTAGGCCTTGGTCGCCGACGTGATAGTCACCGTCCGCGCGGCTATCTCGGGACCCAGCGACGCAAGCGGAATGTGCCGGTGGCCCGTGTACGTGAGGTCCGCGTGCACTTCATCCGCCACCACGATCGCGTCGTGCTCGATTGCCGCGGCCGCGATGGCCTCCAGTTCGTCGCGTTCGAACACGCGCCCGGTCGGATTGTGCGGGTTACACAGCAGCAGCAACGGAACATCCTGGTTCAGGACGTCTCGGACGGATGCCCCATCAAGGGCAAAACGCCTGCCATCGTCAGAGAGGCGATGCTCCACCACGCCCCGGCCGGTCTGCCGCACCGCGTCGAGAAACGGTGGATAGATGGGGGTGTGCAGCATGACGCCCTGGCCGCGCTGGGTGAAGGCGCTGACCAGCGTGAACAGCGCCTGCACCAGATCGGCGACCGGCACGACGTGTTCCGTGCTCGGCTGCCATCCGAAGCGCTCCTGCATGTGCGTCGCGAACGCTTCGGCCAGGGCGGGATACAGCGTCGATCCTTCGTACCCGTAAGACGCTTCGTCGGTGAGGCGGCGCATGGCACGCTCGACGGGCTCGGCGACGCCGAAGTCCATTTCGGCGATCCACGCGGGCAGGACGTCATCCGCGTAGCGGTGCCACTTGCGTCCTGAGCGGGCGCGCAGCTCGACAGCGCTGAAAGCAACGGTTGGCACGACTGGTTCAGCGTACGGCGTCGTGGCCCGGGTGGCATAGACTGCGATGCGCATGGTCACTCAGGTCCGCATCTACACCATCAACCGCGGCATGCTCGACTCCTGGATCCAGCTCTTCAACGAGAAGATCGTGCCCACCAGCGCCAAGTTCGGCGTCCGCGTCGTCGGCGCCTGGGTCAACCGCCAGCAGAACGAGTTCATCTGGGTGCGCACGTTCGAAAGCGAAGACAAGCTGAAGGTGTACGAGGAGTCACCCGAGCGCGCCGAATACACGCCGATGACGGGCAAGCACATCGCCAAGATCGAGGTGCGCACCGTCGAAAACGGCCTCCTCGCGGCTGTCGCGTAGGCCGCGCGACAACCCCGAGCCGCGTGCCCGCTGATACGATGACCGGCGGGGATGCCCTTGCCCGCCAACTGGCGCGCGAGGGCATCCGCGATATTTTCGGTGTCCCCGGCGTCCAGCTCGACTACGCCGTCGACGGCCTGGCGCGCCTGCCCGCGACCAGCCCGATCGCCTACTGGAACACCCGCCACGAACAGGCGACGTCCTACATGGCGGACGGCTACTCGCGTTCGACCGGGCGCATCGGCACGTGCATGGTCGTGCCTGGTCCGGGCCTGCTGAACGCGCTGGCGGGCGTCTCGACCGCCTACGCCTGCTCGTCTCGCGTCCTGTGCATCTCGGGTCAGATCCCGTCTGACGCCATCGGTCGCGGCCTGGGCCTGCTCCACGAGATCCCGGATCAGTCGCGCATCCTGGGCACCTTGACGAAATGGTCGGCCCGCGCCGAGAGCCCGCGGCAGGTGGCTCCGCTGGTACACGAGGCGGTCCATCAGCTGCGCAGCGGCCGGCCGCGACCCGTCGGCCTGGAGATTCCGCCGGACGTCCTGCAGGCCACAGCCGAGGTGAGCCTGCTCGAGCCAGTGGCGCACGACGAACCGCTGGCGCCCGACCCGGCCGCGGTCGTGCGCGGCGCGCGGCTCCTGGCAAGCGCCGAGCGGCCCGTCATCTACGCCGGCGGCGGCGCCGTGGCAGGCAATGCCAGCCAGCCGCTGCGACGGCTCGCCGAGCTCTTGCAGTGCCCGGTGGTCATGAGTCCGAATGGCCGTGGGGCGCTGGACGATCGCCACCCGCTGGCTCTGACCTGGCTGGCAGGTCGGGCGCCACTGAGCGAGGCCGACCTGGTGCTGGGCGTGGGGAGTCGCTTCCTCACTGGCCAGGATCAGCTTGCGCTGGCGCCTGGCGCACGCTGCGTCTTGTTGAATGTCGAGCCTGGCGACCTGGCGGACCCGCGCCATCCCGACGTGGCGATTCTGGGCGACGCCGCGCTCGGCCTCTCCGCGTTGTGCGACGAGCTTGCCGGCACCGGTCGGTCAGACGGCTCCGGCCGCCGTGTGTGGCTGGACCTCGACGACGTCCGTCGCTGGGCAGAAGATATCCAGGCGCAGATCGAGCCGCAGTACTCGTGGGTGCGCGCGCTGCGCGCGGCCTTGCCCGAGGATGGCATTCTGGTCAACGAGTTCACCCAGGTCGGGTACATGTCGCAGGCGGCGTTTCCTGTGTATCACCCGCGCAGCTACATTTCGCCCGGCTACCAGGGCACCCTCGGCTACGGATTTCCCACCGCGCTGGGCGCCCGCGTGGCCAACCCTGACACGCCGGTCCTGTCGATCAGCGGCGATGGTGGCTTTGGCTGGGGGCTGTCCGAGCTGTCCACCGCCCGCAAGTTCGGGATCGGACTGGTGACGGTTGTGTTCAACGATCAGGCATATGGCAACGTGCGGCGGGCGCAGGTTCAGCAGTTCGACGGACGCATTTTCGGCAGCGAATTGCTCAATCCCGACTTCGTGGACATGGCCGAGAGCTTCGGCGTCCGCGGCGCGCGCGCCACCACGCCGGGGGAGCTCGAGGGCCTGCTGCGCGAAACGCTCGGCCCAGCGGCCGAGCCGGTGCTGATCGACGTGCCAGTGGGCGTGATGCCGCAGCCGTTCCGCCATCTGCGCGAGAGTCCCGTCCCGAAGCTGCGCCCCGCGCCGCTCGGCTAGGTGCAACAATGGCCTCGAGGTGAGGTGACAACCCCAATGGCCGCTGCGCGCAGACTGTGTATCTCCTCCGATTCGCACGTCGTCGAACCCCCCGAGATGTTCGCCCCGCTCGCCAGGCGCCTCGGCAGCACCGCGCCAAAGATCGTCCACACCGACATGGGCGACCAGCTCGATCGCGGCAACGGCACCCTCGGTTTGCCGATTGGCGGCTTCCTGATCGCGGGCATGGACCTCGCCTCAGACGAGACCCGCGCCCAGACCCGCCGCGGCTACGCCATCGCCCGCCCCGGCGTCTACGACATCGCCGAGCGCCTGAAGGACCAGGACCGCGACGGAGTCGACGCCGAGGTCATCTATCCGAGCGTCCTGTTCGACGTGTACCAGATCGAAGACACCAACGTCGTCCACGCCACCTTCCAGGCCTACAACGACTGGCTGTACGCCTACATGAAACCCGCTGCAGGGCGATTGTTCGGCCTCGGCGCGGTCCAGCTACGTGACCTCGACCTGGCCATCGACGAGATGCGCCGAGTCAAGGAGATGGGCTTCGTCGGGCTGGCCATGCCCTGTACCGCGCCCCCCGAAAGACCCTTCTCGGATCCCTTTTACGATCCGTTCTGGGCGGCCGCCGAAGAGGCCCAGATGCCGCTGACGATGCACATCTTCGCCCAGGCCTCGCCGAACCACGGCCTGCCCAGCGTGCCGGGCGCCAACTCACCGCTGGCGTACGTTGGCATGGAAGTGACGCTGATGCACCTGATCTGCGGTGGCGTGAGCGAGCGCTTCCCGAACCTGCAGTTCGTGCCAACCGAATTCGAAACCGGCTGGATCGGCAATTTCCTGCGCCGCACCGACCACACGTGGACGCGGCACGGCGGCAAAATCGCTGGCTTCACGTTGCCCCGCAAGCCCAGCGAGTACTGGCACCGCCAGTTCACCGCGACGTTCGAAGACGACCCCATCGGCATCCGCACGCGCGACTTCATTGGCGTGCGCAACCTGATGTGGGGCAGCGACTATCCACACGGCGATTCGATCTTCCCCGAGTCGCAGCCGATCCTGGATTCGCTGTTCTCCACGTCGGCCGAGGATGAGGCCGATCGCTTCGCGGTGACGGTTGCCAACGCGGTGAACCTGTACAAGCTGCCCTTCGACCTGGCAGGAGCGAGTCCACAAACCGCGCGCGTGCCCGTCGGTGCGTGATCCGCCTCGAGGCGGGCGACGTCCTGCGCTTGCGGCTGGCCAATCAGCGACTGAGCTGTCCCGTCGACGACCCGGCTGAGGTGGTGGCCCACCTCGGGGCGGTGCAGGCCCAGGACTACCCCGCCGCTTGCTGGGCACTGGGGCTCCGCCTACGTGACCCCCAATCAGCAGCGATCGAAGCCGCCTTCGACGCGGGCAGGATCCTGCGCACGCATGTGCTGCGGCCGACGTGGCACTTTGTCGCACCGGCGGACATCCGCTGGATGCTGAAGCTCACCGGTCCGCGGATTCGCGCAGCTGGCGCCGCCTTCACCCGCGGCCTCGGACTGGACGAGGCCACATTCGCCGCCTCGTTCGGGGTGCTTGGCCAGGCGTTGCGCGGGGGCAAGAGCCTGACGCGCGGCGAGATTGGCGCCCTGCTGCGCGAAGCTGGCATAGCGGCGCCGGACGGGCCCAGGCTGGCCAACATCCTGCTGCAGGCGGAGCTGGAGTCGGTGGTGTGCAGCGGTCCGCGGCGCGCACGACAACAGACCTATGCCCTACTGGACGAGCGCGCCGCGTCCGCGCCCGCGCTGGACCGCGACGCGGCGGTGGTGGAGCTGACCTGGCGCTACTTCAATAGTCATGGTCCTGCGCTGGCGCGCGATTGCGCGTGGTGGTCCGGACTGACGATCGGCGAGATCAATCGAGGACTGGAGGCGAACGCGTATCGCCTTCAACAGCAAACGGTGGACGGACATACGTACTGGTTCTCGGTGGCAACACCACCTGAGGCTGCTGAAAAGCCAGCCTTTCTGTTGCCCAATTATGACGAATACACCGTTGCCTACCGCGAGCGTGACCTGTACTACGATCGCGTGGCGAATTCGACCGGCGACCCACGCATGGACGTCCCATTTCGGCACGTCCTGCTCGTCGACGGCCAGGTGACGGGTCGCTGGAGCGCGACTCCGCGGCAGAATGCGCTCGAAATTCGCGTGCGCTGGTCGCTTGCGCCAACGCGGGCGCAAGAAAAAGCGATCGAATCCGCCGCGAGCCGCTACGCGGCGTTTGTTGGACTGATGGGCGTGGTCACCAATTCCGACTTGCGTTAGCACGTTGGTGAAAACCTGTCGAAGGGCTCCTCCGTAGGTGAATGTCTGAACCTGCGTTCGTCAGAGGGTGCTAGCTCACGTTTGTGGCCGTCAGCTTTCGCAGTGCCGGCAATTCTTCTCTGGAGAGAAGCAGACTGTTGGGCAGGTCAATGACAAACCTGTCGAA
>JAFAOS010000102.1 GCA_019247515.1 Chloroflexota bacterium
ACCGACGGGAATCATGCCGATGATCGTCGCCGTCGCGCCGGCGCGCAGGCACTCGAAGCATTGCTCGGCGGCGCGCTTCAAGCCGATGGCTTCGAATGAGTAGTCGACACCACCGTCGGTCAGCTGCTGAATCTCCTTGACGGGATCGGAGCGTGAGGCGTTGATCGTATGCGTGGCGCCCAGCTCATAGGCGGTCTCGAGCTTGTGATCGTGGACGTCGACACCAATGATCATGCGCGCCCCGGCGATGCGCGCGCCCTGAATCGCGGACAGCCCCACGCCGCCCATGCCGAAAACCGCGACCGTCGATCCGGGCTGGATGCGAGCGGTGTTGAGCACCGCGCCGACGCCAGTCGTGACGCCGCAGCCGATGAGCGCCGCCTTGTCGAGCGGCATGTCATCACGGATCTTGACGAGGGCGTTGGTGTGGACCAGCATCCGCTCGGCGTAGCCCGAGAGATTCGCGAACTGGTTGACGGCCTGGCCATTCCAGGACAGGCGCGGAGGGGCGTCCTTCGCGCGGATCGGTCGCGTCGAGCACAGATTGGTGCGGCCGGTCAGACAGTACTCACACCGACCGCAGAACACGGAGAGGCAGGCGATCACGTGGTCGCCCGGTTTGAACTCGTCCACCTGCGGGCCGACCTCTTCGACGATCCCCGCGGCCTCGTGGCCCAGGATGGCGGGCGAGGGGAAGTCGTAGAAACCGTCGACGTAGTGCAGGTCACTGTGACACACCCCACTGGCCACGACCCGCACGACAACCTCGTGGTCGATGGGCTTGTCGATGTCAACCTGCTCGATGGTCAGCGGCTGATGCGCGCCATGAAAGACGGCGGCCTTCATGCGTCTACCTCCCGCGGGGTTCGCTGCGGTCATGGTAGATCAGGTCGCCGATGGCGCTCACCAGGCTCTTGGGGCTCTCCTGGGGCAGGTTGTGGCCAACCCCAGGCACGTCGCGGCGCTCGTAGGGTCCGGTGAAGTGGGCGTCCGGGCGGTCGGCGGGCCGAAATGGACTAACGCCGTCGTCCATGCCGTACAGGGCGATGGTGGGCACGTCGATGGGTGGCTGCTGGGCAAGCTGGGCTTCGATCGGCTCGAGCCCGGGATCGCCCGGGGCGTAGCCGTAGCGGTGCCGGTAGGACTGGATGACCACGTCGACAAAGTCTGGATTGTCGAACGACGCGGCGCTGCGGGCGTAGGTCTCCTCGCTGAACTGCCAGGTCGGCGACCACAACCGCCACAACAAGCGGCCGCCGACGGTCACGAGCCCGTGGACGCGCTCGGGCCACAGCGCGGCGACGATGCAGGCGGCGCGGCCGCCCCAGTCATAGCCGGCCAGGGTGGCGGTGTGGATGTCGAGGGCGTCCATGAAGTCGAGCGCGTCTCTGGCCAGCGCCACCTGTTGGCCGGAGCGTGGCGTTTCCGCCGTTCGGAACCGCGTCGGGCCGTAGCCGCGGAGGTACGGGACGTAGACGCGGAGTCCCTGCGCGACGAGGGGGTCGATGGCCGCGTCGAAGGCGTGCGGGTCGTAGGGAAAGCCGTGCAGGAGCACGACGGGGTGCTGGCTCGCTTCGGGCCCGTACGCCGAGTACTCGATGTGGAGGACGGGAGTAACGACCTGGATGGGCTATACTCCGATGCTGGTCATTGTTCCCAGGCTTGGGGGGGTCGCATAGAGGCCTAGTGCGCCCGCCTGCTAAGCGGGTTGGGGCTGTTGAAGTCCCTCGAGGGTTCGAATCCCTCCCCCTCCGCCCGGTCGGCGCCTGTTCCCCAGAGGGGTCCCAGGGGGTGTTCCGGTGACATCACCAGTTGGTGAAGGACCCGTCCTGACGGTGGAGATGTTGGGGTTCCACCATCTGGAATGGATGGCTCCGCGCGGCGTCGCGATCGAAGGTGATGCCCAGGCCCGGCCGCGTCGGAGGCAACAAATATCCATTCTCCCACGTGATCTGCTCCGGGACGACGTCGGTCATCGTCGTGCCCGGGCGGCGGGGTTGCTCCTGCACGGCGACGTTGCTGGTCGACAGGTTGAGCTGCAGGCACGCCGCCGACGAGACGGGGCCCAGCGGATTGTGGGTCACCAGCTTGATGGCGTGTGTCTCGCACCAGCCCGCGATCTTGCGGGCTTCGGTCAGACCGCCGGCGATACACAGGTCCACGCGGCAATAGTCGATCAGGTCCTCCTCGATCACCTCGCGGAACTCCCACTTGCCCGCCCACTGCTCGCCGGCGGCGATCGGCACCGCGGTTTGCTCGCGCAAGCGACGGTACAGGTGGGGGTTCTCCGCCCGTAGCGGGTCCTCCATGAAAAACGGCCGGAAGCACTCGCTCTCGCGACACAGCCGCACCGCGTCCGGCAGGTCCAGCCGGGTGTGGACGTCCAGGCACAGCTCGACGTCGTCACCCACTCCTTCGCGCACCGCGCGTAGCTGCTGCAGCGCCATGCGCACCGCCGGGCGGGGTTCGAGCACGTGGCCAGGCTGCGGCGGCAGGTGCCAGCGCAGGAACTTCCAGCCTTCGGCTACATGCCGCTGGCAATTCTCGACCAGCGCGGCGACGTCCTCCCGGTCGTCGGGAGCCTGGGCGTGCGGATAGCACACCACCTTGTCGCGAACCAGGCCGCCAAACAGCCGGTAGATCGGCACGCCGAGCGCCTTGCCCTGGATGTCCCAGAGCGCGATGTCGATGGCCGAAATCGCGCTGCCGATCACGCGGTTGGCGGGGAAGAAGCCGCCACGGAACAGGGTCTGCCAGATGTGCTCGATGCGGCTGGCGTCGCAACCGATCAACAGCGGCTTGAAGTGCTCGATGGCGCCCATCACGGCCAGCTCGCGACCGCTGAGTCCGGATTCGCCGACACCATCGATGCCTTCGTCCGTGTCAACGGTCACGAACAGGTTGTTCCGCGCCCCGTTGAACACGGGGAAGCACTCGATGTTCGTGATCTTCATTTCTGGGTCAGGGTAGCGCCGCGCTGACGGAAGGCTTCGTACAGGACCAACGAGCCGGCGACCGAGGCGTTCAGGGACTGCACGCTGCCGGCGGCCATCGGGATGTTCAGCAGGATGTCGCAGGTCTCGCGCACCAGGCGGCCCAGCCCGCTGCCTTCGGAGCCGACGACAATGGCCACCGCTCCGCTCAGGTCGGCCGACCAGTAGGGTTGCTCGGCATCGACGGCCAGTCCGAACGTCCACACCGCGTTGCTTTTCAGTTGCTGGAGGCTGCGCGTCAGGTTGGTGACGCGCACGACTTGAAGATGCTCGACCGCGCCCGCCGAGGCATTCGAGACGGCGGGTGTGACGCTGACCGCGCGGTGCTCCGGGATCAGCACGGCATCGACGCCGGTTGCCTGCGCGGTACGCAGCAGGGTCCCGAAATTCTGCGGGTCCTGGAGGCTGTCGAGCGCGAGGACCAGTGGCGCATCCGAGGTCCGCAGCGCCTGCTCCAAATGGGCATATGGGAAGGGCTCCGCCTCGGCGACGACGCCCTGGTGGTGCGAGCCGCCAAAACTGTCCAGCCGGTGACGCTCGACGGCTTCGACGGGTACGCGGTGGACGTGCGCCTCGGCGACCAGCTCCCCGATCGCTTGTGCCCCGCGCGCGACGAGCACGCGGCGCACCGGCCGCCGCCCCGCCCGCAGCGCCTCGAGCACCGAATTGCGGCCATACAGATATTCCACAGTCGCGAAAGTTCTAGCTGACAACTTGTTCAGAGCACGATGGTGTGCACAACAATTCAAAAAAGGCGTGCGCGAGCTATAACGAGGAACAGATCGCCGGTTCGGGGCTGAATGAGCACACAGATCGTGGCCGTCGCGGCGGCCAACCCTGTATCTTATGACTGCCTTAGATCGCAGCCATAAACAGCGCTTATGGGAAGTGAAGAATGGGAATAGACTTGGCAATTGGCATCGGCGGCGCCGCGGGCCAGGGTATCGCCACACCCGGCGACATCCTGGCGCGCATCTTCGTCCGCCGCGGCCTCAATCTCAAAACGTACAGCGCCTATCAGTCCATCGTTCGCGGCGGCCACATTCTGCTCACGCTGCGCACCTCCGATCAGCCGGTCCTGAGCACCGGCGATCGCCTGGACATGCTGGTCACCCTCAACCAGGACACGATGGACCGCCACCTGCACCTCATGGGCCAGGGCTCGGTCGTGCTGTACAACGCCGACAAGATCCAGCCCGGGCCGAGCGCCGCTGGCGTGCAGCTGTGTCCGTTTTCCGTCAAGGAGCTGGCACCCTCGGTCAAAGGCGACCTCGTCCAGAACACCATTGCGCTGGCAGCGATCCTCCAGTTGATCGGCGTCGACTTCGACGTCCTCGAAGACATTCTGACGCTGCAGTTCCAACGCAAGGGCCAGGCGGCCATTGACGAAAACGTCGGCGTCGCGCGCGCCGGCTATGAACACGCGGTGCGCACCTTCCAGCGCTTCCCGACACCGCTGCCCCAACTCGACAAACCCCTGGCGTTCGTCGACGGGAACTCGGCCCTGGCCATGGGCGGCGCCGCCGCCGGCGTGCGCTTCTACTGCGCCTACCCGATGAGCCCGTCGACCGGTGTCCTGCACTGGATGGCAAGGCACGGACAGCAGCTCGGGATTATGGTCCGTCAGGTCGAAGACGAGCTGGGCGTGATCAACATGGCGATCGGCGCGGCGCATACCGGCGCGCGCGCGATGTGCGCCACCTCGGGTGGCGGTTTTGCGTTGATGACCGAAGCGCTGGGCGCCGCCTCGATGATGGAGATTCCCGTCGTGTGCATCGACGTCCAGCGCGCCGGCCCGGCCACGGGTGTGCCGACGAAGACCGAGCAGGGCGACCTGTGGCAGGTTCTTGGCGCAGGCCAGGGCGACTATCCGCGGCTGGTCGTCGCGCCGACCACCATCCTGGACTGCTTCAAGACGGTGCCCGAGCTCTTCAACCTGGCCGAGCGTTTCCAGTGTCCGGGCATCATCATGTCGGACCTGCTGATCTCGGAGGGACGATCGAGCATCGACCCGGCCGACCTGAGCTTCGACGTACCGATCGACCGCGGCGAGGTCGTGGGCGTCAATGGCTCGAATGGGCACGCCAACGGCAATGGCAACGGGCACGCTGCCGACGGCATCAGCACCTACAAGCGCTACGCGTTCACCGACAGTGGCGTATCGCCGCGCGCATTCCCGGGCGCCGAGGGCTACGTCCACGTGGTCGCCACCGACGAGCACGACGATGAGGGCGGCCTGATCAGCGACGAGTACACCAATCCGCACAAGCGCCAGGCGATGCACGAAAAGCGGATGCGCAAGATGGATGGGGTCCTGCCCCGCATCGAGCCGCCGAAGCTGTTCGGCTCACCCGAAGCGGACGTCACGCTGGTTGGCTGGGGATCGACCGAGGGCGTCATCCGCGAAGCGATCGAGCAGCTCGCCGCCCAGGGCGTGGTTGCCAACAACCTGCAGATCAAGTGGCTGGTCCCGCTCCACGTCGACGCGATCATGGAGCAGCTCGGCAAAGCGCGCCGCGTGATCATCGTCGAGAACAACTACAGTGGGCAGTTCGCCCGCTACCTGCGCTCCGAAACGAGCTTCGTCGCGGACGCGCACATCCGCAAGTACGATGGCGAGCCCTTCATGCCGCACCACATTGTGGACGGCGTGAACAAAATCCTGGCCAAAGAAACCACACGTTACGTGCCGCGGCACGAGATCCTGGTCTAGAGGGACACCCGCACAATGGTTCTTCAAATCGAACGCGAGCGACCGGCGCTGACGGTCAAGGACATGAAGGGTCATGCGGACCCGGACTGGTGCCCCGGCTGTGGCGACTTTGGCGTACTTCACTCGCTGAAGCAGGCCATCGTCGAGCTGGGGCTGTATCCCCACGAGGTGCTGACCATCAGCGGGATTGGCTGCTCGTCGAACCTGCCTGGCTACATCAACACCTATGGCATGCACACGCTGCACGGTCGCGCGCTGGCCGTCGCGAGCGGCGCGCAACTGGCCAACCCCAATCTCAAAATCATCGTGACCGGCGGTGATGGCGACGGCTACGGCATCGGCGGCAACCACCTGCTGCACGCCATGCGTCGCAACCTGGACGTGACGTACATCGTCATGGACAACCAGATTTACGGGTTGACGACGGGCCAGGTTTCGCCGACGAGCGTCAAGGGCATGAAGACCAAGAGCACGCCCACCGGCAACGTCGACAATCCGATCAACCCGATTCCGCTGGCGATCTCCGCGGGCGCGACGTACGTTGCGCGCGGGTATACGGGCCAGGTGCGACACCTCACCGACCTGATCAAAGGCGGCATGCAGCATCGCGGCTTCGCGCTGATCGACTGCTTCAGTCCGTGCGTCACGTTCAATCGCGACAATACGCACGAGTTCTTCAAGCAGCGCACGCGCAAGCTGGAGGACGAGGGCCACGATCCGACCGATTTCCACCGTGCGATCGATCGCGGGTTCGAATGGGGCGAGGAGATTCCGATCGGCCTGTTCTGGAAGCGCGAAGACCTGCCGGCCCTCGATCAGCTCGAGCCGGTACTGGAGCAAGGCCCAGTCGCGACGCGGGCCCTCGGCGTCGACGCGGACAACGCGCGCAAACTGGTCGCGGAACTGATGTAAGCGCTCCTGGCGCCTCGATTCAGCTGTCGAGGCGCCAGGTGGACTCGCCCCCGGGGCGGTCTTCGACGGTCACACCCAGATCGGCCAGGCGGGTGCGGATTTCGTCCGCCAGGGTCCACTCTTTCAGGTCGCGCAGCTTGCGCCGAACATCCAGCAGCAGGTCCACGTAGGGATCGATGGCACGCTGACCCGTCGGTGCTTCGGTGCGGATGTCCAGACCCAGGATGTCCAGCAGATACACAAGCGTGCGCCTGAGCCGGTCGATGTCCTCAGTCACTGGTCGGGCGACGCGTCCCGACCTCGCATCGCGCTGGATGTTGATCTGGCGCGCCAGGTCGAAGATGACCGCCAGTGCGTCCGGCGTGTTGAAGTCGGCGTCCATCGCGGCGGTGAACGCGTCCACGCTGGGTTGATCGAGCTCACCCTTGCCGGGGTCGGGCTCGTCGCCGAACGCCCGCCGCAGACGGGCGATCGCCGCGCGGGCGTCCTCGATGCCGCGCACGCTCACGCGGCCACTGCTGGATTCTTCGAGCGCGAAGGTGAGCGCTGACCGATAGTGGGTCGCCAGGAGGAAATAGCGCACGGCCAGCGGGTCATACCTGTCCAGGATGCTGGCCAGCGTGGTGAAGTTCTCGGCCGAGTGGGCCATCTTGTCGCCACCGGCCAGCGTGAGCAGGCCGGCATGCGTCCAGTGGCGAGCGAAAGGCGACTTGTGGGTGAGCGACTCGCTCTGAGCGATCTCGTTCTCGTGATGCGGGAAGATCAGGTCGGCGCCGCCGCCGTGAATGTCGATCTGGTCGCCAAGCGTTTCGCGCACCATCGCCGAGCACTCGATGTGCCAGCCGGGGCGGCCGCGACCCCACGGACTGGGCCAGCTCGGCTCGCCTTCTCTGGCCCGCTTCCACAGCGCAAAGTCGCGCGGATCGCGTTTGCCGGGCTCCAGCTCCTTGCGGGCGGCGACGAGCTGGCTGTTCAGGTCGCGGTGGCTGAGCTTGCCGTACCCGGGGTCGGAGGCGACGTCGAACCACACGTCGCCGAGTTCGGACGCGTAGGCGCGATCGATTTCGACCAGACCAGCGGTGAACTCGATGATGCGCTCCATGTACTCGGTCACACGCGGGTACTCGTCAGCGCGGCGGATATTCAGGCGATCCATCACCTCGAAGTAGGAGTCGATGTACGCCTGGGCGGTTTTGTCGGCGGCTCGGCTTTCGCGCGCGGCGCGTTCGATGATCTTGTCGTCCACGTCGGTGAAGTTCTGGACGAACTTCAACCTGAACCCGCGATATTCGAGGTAGCGGCGGATGACGTCCATGGCCACGAACACGCGGCCGTGGCCAACGTGCGGGTGGTACTTGGGAGTCATGCCACACACGTACATCCGCAGCACCCCATCCGGGTGCAACGGGACGACCTCGTCCTCGCGACCGGTCAGCGTGGAGTAGATACGGACGGACATAGCGAACGTATTATCCACGCTGGCCAGCACTAGTCGTCGGCGCGCCACAGCAGGGCGCTCGCCATCGCCAGCAGGCCTTCGGCGCGGCCCAGGGCGCCCAAGCCGTCAGTCGTGGTGGCCTTTACGGAGACCTGGGTGAGCGCTACGCCGAGGGTTTCGGCCAGCGACTGGCGCATCTGGTAGCGGTACGCCGCCAACCTCGGTCGATCGGCGACCAGCGTCAGGTCGACGTTTTCGATGCGCCAGCCGTCTCGCTGCAGCGCGGTCCACACGTGTCGCAGCATCTCAGTGCTGCGCACGCCCCGCCAGCGGTCCTCGGTGGAGGGGAACCACTCGCCGATGTCGCCGCGACCCGCGGCGCCCAGCAGCGCGTCGATTATGGCGTGGATCGCGGCGTCGCCGTCCGAATGGCCCGCCAGCCCGTGGGTGTGCGGGATGTGGATGCCACCCAACCACAGCGGGATGCCCTCGGCAAAGGCGTGGACGTCGACACCTGAGCCGACACGCTGCACTGCGGAAATGTACTTCAGGCCGAGGTTCCGCGAATTGAGTACCGCCATTGAGTAGCGCGATGAGTAGCTCGCACGCTGTGCCTGGCCCGATCGCAAATTAGTCTGGCCGCATCCTTTTTCGGGAGTGATGGAACACGATGACCGTTTCGACCACGACCCAGGCCGCAACCCGCCTCAACGATGAGATGCTGAGTCGCTTTCGCGAGCGCGCGCCGATCTACGATCGCGAGAACCGCTTCTTCGACGAAGACTTCGAAGAGCTCAGGCGCGCCGGCTACCTGACCATCGCCGTTCCCCAGGAGCTTGGTGGGGCGGGGATGACCCTCGCGCAGGTCATCGCCGAACAGCGCCGCCTGGCCTACTTCGCCCCGGCGACCGCGCTCGCCGTCAACATGCACATCTACTGGACCGGCGTCGCGGCCGACCTTCGGCGCATGGGCGACCCGTCGCTGGAGTGGATGCTCACCGAGGCGGCGGCCGGCGAAGTGTTTGCCGCCGGCCACGCCGAGACGGGTAACGACCTGCCAGTGTTGCTTTCGACCGCCAAAGCCGAGCCGGTCGACGGCGGCTACCGCATTTCGGGCCACAAGATGTTCGGCAGTCTCACGCCGGTGTGGACTCGCCTGGGCGTCCACGCGATGGACGTCTCCGACCCGAGTGGACCTCGCATCGTGCACGCGTTCGTGCAGCGCGGAACCCCCGGCTACGCCGTACGCGAGACATGGGACACCCTCGGCATGCGCCCGACGCGCAGCGACGACACCGTCCTCGACGGAGTCTTCGTTCCAGGCCAGTACATCGCGCGCATCGTTCCCGCGGGCGCCATCGATCCGTTCGTTGGCGCCGTCTTTGCCTGGGCGCTGCTGAATTTCGGCAGCGTCTATTACGCAATCGCCGAGCGCGCTCGCGACCTGGCCATCACCTCAGCACGCAAGAAGACGTCGCTCGGGTTGAGTCGGCCGATGGCTTACCACCCGGAGATCCAGCATCTGTTCTCGGAGATGCAGCTCCAGATCGAGGCGATGGGTCCACAACTGCAGTCCGTGGCCGAGGACTGGTCGAACGGCGTCGACCACGGCGCCGCCTGGCCGATGAAGATCGTTGCCGCCAAGTACAACTGCGTCGAAGGCGCCAAGCGGGTGGTCGACCTGGCGATGACTGCCTCAGGCGGCGTGGGCATGTTCAAGGCCAACGAGCTCGAGCGACTTTACCGTGACGTACGCTGCGGCGGCTTTCATCCTGCCAATACCACGCTGACGCACGAGATCGTCGGCAAGACGACGCTGGGCATCGGCCTCGACGAACAACCGCGCTGGGGCTGACAAACGATTCGGCGCGGGCCAGTCAACAGCGATGCTGTATATTGGCCCGCGTGCCGCTGTTCATCGACATCCATCGGCGAATTGAGGGGTTAACGCCGGATGCCGTCCACGCCGCGCACCAACAGGATCTGGCAGTCCAGGCTCAATTTGGCGTCCGCTTCGTTCGGTACTGGTACGACGAGCGGACGGGTAAAGTCTTCTGCCTCTCGGAGGCGCCGAACGCGGAGGCGGTCGCGCAGGTCCACCGCCACGCGCATGGTCTGGCGGCAGACGAAATTGTCGAGGTAACTGAGGGAACCTGACCCGCGCCACGAGCGGTCCGGCTTATTGCGACCCACCGCCGCGTCGCCCGGTGGGTCGTTTGCCTGCCCAACCCGGTCCACTCATCGGGCGGGGCGGGGAGATTGCGCTCGTTCGCGGTCGTCTGAGGCAAGCCGACGCGCGGCTGTTGACGCTGACGGGCGTCGCGGGGACAGGCAAAACCCGTCTGGCCCTGGAAGTCGCCAGCCAGGTCGATGACGCGTTTGCCGACGGGGTCTACTTCGTCGATCTCGCGCCCATCCAGGACCCGAGCCTGACGCCGACCGCCGTGGCGCACACTCTCGAAGTTCGTGAGGAGCGCGGGCGCGCGTTGCTGGACGTCCTGAAGCTGCACCTCGCCGCGCGGCAGACGCTGCTCGTCCTGGACAATTTCGAACAACTGCTGCCCGCCGCGGCCCAGTTGTCGGAGCTGTTGCAGTCGAGTCCTGGCTTGAAGCTCCTGGTAACCAGTCGCTCGGCGCTCCGTTTGCGCTGGGAGCAGGTGATCCCCGTCCCACCGCTGGCAGAAAGCGCCGCCGTGCAGCTCTTCGTGCAGCGGGCACAGGCGGTCGACCCGAGCTTCAACCTGAACCCGTCGAATGCCGCGACGATCACCCAGGTTTGCGAACGTCTGGATGGCCTGCCCCTGGCGATCGAGCTCGCGGCAGCGCGCACGCGCGTGCTCCCACCGAGTGCGCTGTTGAGTCGATTGGGCCGGCGACTGGATCTGCTGAGTGTGGCGGGTCCCGACCAGCCTGCCCGTCAACGCACGCTGCGAGCCGCCCTCGACTGGAGTTATGAGCTGCTCTCGCCCGCGGAGAAGGCGTTGTTTCGACGACTGGGCGTCTTCGTCGGCGGCTTCCCGCTCGCCGCGGTTGTCGAGGTGTGCGATCCCGGCGGCGAGCTTGGACTGGATGCGCTGCTCGGCGTGGAATCGCTGGTCGACAAGAGTCTGCTTCGGCGGGCGATGACCGGCAGCGCGCAGGCCGAGCCGCGCTTCGAAATGCTGGAGACCGTGCGCGAGTATTCGCGCGACCGGCTGATCGAGGCTGGTGAGCTGGACGTCCTGCGGCGGCGGCATGCTCAGTACTACCTGGGCGGAGCCGACGTGCCGGTCGCCGAGATGCAGCTCCCACATCAGTCGATGTGGCTGCAAACGCTCGACGCGGAGCACGAAAACTTGCGCGCGGCGCTCACCTGGTGTGAAGAATCCCAGACGCCCGAGCTGGGTCTGGGCGCCGCGAGCCTGCTGGCATGGTTCTGGATCGTTCGGGGCCATGTGGCGGAAGGACGGCGCCAGCTCACTGCGCTGATGCGCCTGGCGGACACGGCGCCAGCACAGGCGCAGGCTGAGGCACTGCGCGTCATTGGCTCGCTGGCGTTGCAGCAGACTGACTATGCCGCGGCTCGAGGGCTCTTCCAGAGCAGTCTCACCATCCGTCGGGCCCTCGGCGATCCCGCAGGCCTGCTCAGCGCGCTTTCCAGTCTGGGCGCGGTTGCCGTGCAGCAGGGTCAGCTCGACGAGGCAGAGACGTACTTCGCGGAGGCGCTGACGATTCAGGAGGCAATCGGCGACAACGTGGGGATTGCCGAGTCGACCAACAGCCTGGCCAATCTGGCCCACGAGGGTGGCGACCTGACGCGCGCCAGAGCACTGTATGAGCGCTCGCTGGAGCTGCAGCAGTCACGACTACGCTATCGACCGGACGTCGCCCTGCACAACCTGGGCATCGTGGCCCGGGAGCAGGGCGACCTGGACTCCGCGCGGCGGTATTTTCAGGACAGCGTGGCGATCAAACGTAGCCTTGGCGACTCGCACGGCCTGGCGCTGTCATTGGCCAAGCTGGCCGAGATCGTGGCGGGCATGGGCGAGCCGCTGGCGGCGCATCGGTTGCTCCGGGAGAGCCTCAATCTCCAGCGTGACCTGGGCGACCGACCGGCCATGGCATTCGTCCTCGACCGTTTTGCGATGGTCGCGGCGGCAAGTGACCAGGCAGTGCAAGCGCTGCGCATCGCCGCCGCCGCCGAGGCCCTGCGGGAAGCGATTGACAGCCCGCTGAGTCTGGCGGCCAGGGAGCACCAGGAACGCTGGTTGGCCCCCGCACGCGCTCAACTGCGGCCCGAAGGCGCCGCGGCAGCCTGGCAGGCGGGACGTGAGCTCACGCTCGAACAGATTACGGCCGAGGTGCTGGTCTTCGA
>JAFAOS010000396.1 GCA_019247515.1 Chloroflexota bacterium
ACACGGCTTGCGGGGACAAACCGCGCCGCCGGTGGCTGCCGCCTCCACCTGTCGGCTCTTCTGGTCCCCAACCGCGCTCACCGAGTTGTGTCTGGTCCAACCACGCACCGGGGCGTTATTTCGACTTCGGCAAGACCAACGACGACGGCTGCATTTAGCTTGTAGTCGAGTAGCCGGACGGTACCCCGCCCGTCGTAGTCCAACAATGTCGCTCACCACACGCGCACCGAGAGGCTCGCCGCGCATGGCTCCCCCTCAGAATGGCAAAGCCTCATCCGGGTCTTCCTTCGCTAGCTCGTTGGCCCAGTATTGCTTCGTTCGTTCGTTCTGACGCCGATTGTCCCGCACGATCAGCGCTCCAATGAGGAACACGGCGGGCAAAGTCACAGCGGTGCCGAGCAGCAACGTCGGCCATCCGAACGTGGCAACCCCTATCGGGAGCCAATAGAACGCCATCGTGTAGCCAAGCATTCCAACCATGATGAGGGCCGGCACGCCGACCACCGTCATAGCGAAACAGATGGCCACAATCCCTTCGAACAAATCCTCAGCCCACGGAGCGTCAGCGACCAATCTACTCACAACAACCAGCGCGATGAACGCAACCAGACTGACGACCAATAGCCAGTCAGCGATGACGCCGAGGAGCGGCGGTCCAGACTGATAAAAACCAAAGTGCGGCGACACCGATATCGCCAAGGCCAGCGCGGAAATCAGTGCGATGGCCCACACCAGGACCACCGGCCAGAACCAGCGCGGGTAGGTCAACTCTTTGCCGTCGCGTGTCCGATATTTCATGAGTGCCTGACTTTGTCTGACGAGCGCAGGACTATAGATCCCACATGTTGAGAGAGTGCTAAACGGCTCCGCTGCCTTTGCGTCCGCACCCTACCTCCGAACGAACAGATCCCTGGCGCCGTCGATGAACCAGCTTCCATCTCGCGGATGGTGTTACACACCGCGACGATCACCGCCTCGCGACTGATCGGCTGAACCATCCAACTTTGCCGTTTTCGCTCTATTTGAGCTTGCGGTACGCGCTTGCCTCGGTCACCGCTCAGGGAAGGCGGGTGGTTTCACTCTGGTGGTCTAGAGGACCATCAGATTTTTTTGAAGTCTCGTAGCATCTGGCGAAGGGTTCCCTAGGCAAGGACTCGCGCGATTCTCAGCTTGGCCACCCCGACGAGGTGCCACCAGTGCTGCCGTTCTTCCGCATCTCCTTTAGCAAATGCACGGCCTCGGCGTGAGTGATGCCATCGTTGACCTGAGCGTCGAGTTTGCCGTTGACGCGTAATCGGATGGAGTGGCGAACCTGGCGCGAGCCATCAGGGCGCAGCGATCGCCAGCCCGCGGTTATCGAGCCACCCGTAAGGCCCTTGTGCTTCGCGCATTGGGCGCAGGGGACTGATTCAGGGATCGGGCGCCTCGACCACCTTCTTGCGCACGAGCTTCGCCCTCGCCGTGACCCTGCCGACCTGGGCGCCACCCATGATGTAGATATCTGTGCGACGGAACCGCCTAAGGCCGAAGCGCGACCAGTGTGCGCGCAGCTTGCGCTGACCCGCCGCAATCTCGGCGTCCGTCCGCGGATCCTTCGTGCGATCGTAAAGCGGCTCGAGAACCGACCCGTGGCCCACCGACTCGCTCTTCTGATGTTGATTGGGCGGGAAGGGCGTACAGGCGATCAGTGTCGAACCGTTGGCGAAGACGCTGACCAGAGCGCGCATGGCATGTAGACCGAGGTCGCGACATCGAAACTCCGGCTCGATCTGAATCATATTGACGAGGAGCACGTCCGGCGCGAACGTCGACAGTTCGCACATTTCGTAGACGTCGGCACGAACGCCTTCGGCATTGAAGAGTTGCATATATTCGGCTGACTCCTCGCTTTCCTCCTCGAGCACATACAGCCCATCCCTGCCGTTGATCTCCTCCGCCTGGCCGACCTTGAACAGCGTGGCGTGGACCATACCTACGTTCACCTTGATCGGCTCTTCCGATGACAGCTTGTCGGCGTCGTGGTCAGGCCAGACCTGGACGATCACGTCGGCCCAGAGCGGAATGGCGTAGGCGTTCTCGTCTGGCTCAGCCGGGCATTCGAGGTGCATGTCCAGAGAGACGTGCTCGGGCTGGACAGCCTCGGGGAGCCGGGGGAGAGTTACGGAATTCATTGCAGATCAGTTCCTTTAGTGAGGTGATCTGTCCGGCCTCCAGCGTGTACGGCGCCGCCGGGCCTTGTCGGTGGGTCTGGGTTGGTCGCACAAGATTGCTGGGAGAATGGCTCGGATCATCGGCGCGCTATCTGCGTCGCGGGCGCCAGGCGATCTTGGAACTTGGCGGGGAGGTCGTGTTTCCAGGTATCGAAAATTGTGAACTGGCCGAGCAGCCGAGGCTTGCGTCGCCTGGCCGTGGATGCAGGGAGTGGATACACGTAAAAGGCGAGCTGCCCCGGTTGACGATGATCGGCGTACACGATGTGCTCGCCGTCCTGATAGGTGGCCGTCCAGATGCGGTCGCTGCACTCGATGGAAAAGCCGAGACCCCGGAGCCGCTCTTCGGCCCACTGGAGCCCGTCCGGGGTGCGCGTGGCGCGGTAGCTATACGGGCCATCGAGTAATTCGGGATCGCCGCCAGGAGCGGTGCGATACAACGTTTCTGAGGCACGCCGCGCGGCAAGCGCGGCCGCTTTCGCACGGTCCTCCGCAGCATCGGCCTCGGCAAATGTGTCGTGCCAATACGCATGCGCCAGCTGCGTGATCTCCTCCACGACGGGGCAGTACTGCGAGTCGCCCCACCCGGCAAGGTGGCGGCGGAGCCCTTCCGGCAATGTGAAGCCGGACGTGTACTCGGAGGACGAGCCGCGTCCACGCAGCGGGCAGTTCGCGCGGTCTTGAGACCAGGGGCCGCGTGCAGGCACCTGCTGCTGTGGGATGGCCTCGACCTCTGCCACAATCTCGTCCGCTACCGCGTTCTTCCAGCGCATGCGGTCCTCTCGCGTCTCGCAGTGGTAGTAGCTCCGCAGCATGCCCTGGTAAGCCTCTGGCATCAGATTCAGGATGCAATGGCGGGCCTTCGAGAGCTCGTCGCGCAAGCGATCAATCGGGTTCGGCGGCGAGTAGTTCATGAGCCGGCCTCGGCGGCGCGGCGGGGATCAGCTACGCTGTTCATTGCAGGTCAGTTCCTTTTACGCAGGTGATCTGTTGGCCGCGGCGTACAGAGCGCTTTTGGGGCCTTTTCGTTGGAGTCGAGGTTAGTCCCGCAGCGCCTGCCCGGCGCGCAGCTCGTCGAGCACTGAGCGCGCCGCGTGGCTGCGCGCTGGTTTCGTCCCGCCAGGACGTCGTCGAGCACCGCCGCGAGCAACTCGCGTGGCGATGCGGTCGCTGGGCAGCCGATCATTCGGTGCCAGCTTCTGGTGCAGCCGGCGCTTGAGAAATGAGCAGCGCGGCTTCCTTGCCGCGCAGCGCGCCGTCGGCGCGGCCCATGCCAATCGCGCCACTTGGCGAATTCGGCGTCGACCAGGCTGTCGGCGGGCGTCGGGGCGTCGGCGCTCTCGCACTCGAGCTTGTCGTCGTCGGGGCAGAGCAGATCGCTCAGGTGACCCGGAGCGTGGCCGCCACGGAGACGATCGGGCCCGGTGGGACTGAACGCAGTTTTAGTGCCGGTCGTTCGCAGCGGCGGCACGGATCGACCACTGCGCCAACCACCACCACCCGCCCAAGGGCAGGCCAGGTGGCCGCCGTTCACGCCGCAAAGACGGCCGCAACGATGGGCGTCGCGAACAGGAGCGCAAGCAGGACACCACCGCGTAGGCGTTAGCATGCAGCGGCGTGAAGCACATGCTGCCGCGGTTTGTGTACGTCGCGCCCGGGCTGATCACGTTAGTGATCGCGCTCGGGCTGAGCGCCTGGTTGTGGCTCCTGTTTGATGCCCCCGCGCCGCCCTCGCGTATGAATACCGCGGGCGCGGTGGTCAACGGCTGGACGCAGGTCGGCGGCGACACTCGCCTGCAGTACGTCGACTTGCAAGGTGTGCGGTGCTATCGCATGCAATACAGCTCGAGCCTCGACTGCGTGCGGCTGCCATGACCGAACGACTCGAGCTGCCGCATGGCAACGAACACACCGATGTCCAGGTCAGCTGCGACTGGGGCCAGCGTGAGCAGCTGAACTACATCAGCCCGCCGGCCACGATCAGGTTCCAGCCAGACAAGAGCACAGACCAGTGGGCCCAATCAGTGACGGGCTATCGCATGTGGCGGATCTGCGCCAGCTGCCGTGACGTCTTCACGCGCCTGGTGCTCTGGCGGCGCGATCCAACTCGCGTGCCCCCGCAGCCATGAGCCCCGCCACTTCGCCACGGGCCGATCGACCAGAGATGTACCCGCTGCGCCGGTGGGGGCCCTAGCTCGCCCGGAGCGACGCAGACGGCCCTGAGCTGTGCCGCGTCTGCGGCCAGGTCCTGGATAAGCCCAGGTTAGGGGCACCGAGTAGCCGACCATCGGGCTCATCAGCCGGAGCATGCGCATCGTGCTTCGGTCGGTTCGGATCGGCGGCCCAGCACCCCGCGTGTGGGAGTACGCCCCCGCAGCTGTTGCACAGCGGACGTCGGTGCCCTGCGCGCCAAGGAATCACTACTTGTTTCTGAAGCGCTCGCGGCACCAGAAGCTGGCACCCGATCGATCAGCGGCTGATGAGCGATAGCGGCACAACGCGCGGTCTGCTGGCGGCCGTGCTCAACGATCTGCTGGCGGGCGACGAGACTCTCAGCCCCGCCGCACGCGCGGCTATTGAACAGCTGCGCGCCTGGCAGGCGTTACGCGGCTAACCTTCGACCCAACCAAAAGGCTCAGCGGCGCGCATACACCGCAGGCCCAACAGATCACCCGAATGAAAGGACTGACTTGCATGAACCCTCTACCGCCAAGCGGCCAACACGAACGAGGCATCTGCCTCGTTGCTGGGCTGCGCTTGCGAACGCGGCGTTCGGCTCGGTTGCCGCGCCGCGTCCTACGACCCCGACTCGTCGCCGCATTGGGTCGACTCGATTCCGCGCATGCTGTGCGGGTCGAGATCATACGAATCGAGCATCGTCTTCGGCTCCACTGGACCGTGCTTCATCGACAGCATCGACAGCAACCTCCCAATCGTGTTCTGCCTTACGTACCGGCTGAACAGAGGCGACGCGTAGGACTCCCGGGTAGGCACCGCATGGTCGAGTTTAATTCAGGCAACCGCTAGACGTGCATCTGCTTCAATGGAAGCGTTCAAACAACGCGAGTTGCGCGCGAGCAAGCGGCGCCTCAACTCCAGCCGCACCTCGGGAAATTCGGCCGGATCAGTTGGAACCTCCGGACGTTCCAGAATAATCCACCGCGCGGTTTAGTCGGAAGGCTGCGGAGTCTGGCTGAGTATGGGTTCGAGCAGCGTGAAGAAATGGCGTTGGTCAGACGCAAGCTCCTGAGTACTCCGTCCCTGTTGACCCGGTCACGTCGATCGTTGGGTCAAGAGGCAACGCCACCCTCCTGCGTTGCTACATGGAAAGTCTCTGCTCGTTGATCGCATATGGCCTCTTCCTCGCTGCCGGCTGCTCCGGCCGTTGACTGTATTGCGTGCCGCGCAAATAGCGGCGTCACTTCAGCGCCAGGTGGCGTGATCTTCGAGACCGCGCATTGGCGGCTGGAGGACATCCTGGAACCGGTGCCGCTGGCGGGCTGGCTGATTCTCAAGCCACTGCGCCACGTGGAGCTATTCGCGGAACTGACGGCCGAAGAAGCGGCGGCGTTCGGCGTGATCACGCAACGCGTGACACAGGCGATGCAGCGCGTATTAGCGCCGAGCAAGGTCTACGTGGTGCTGTTCGCGGAGGCGCAGAACGGCACATGTCCACTTCCATCTGATTCCGCGTTTTGAAGATACGCCGGCCGAGCGGCGAGGTCCGGGCAGCTTCGACCTGCTGCACCAGGCAAACAGCGAGCAACGTAACCTGCAACCAATCACGGATGTTTTGCACATTGTCGCCTCGCTGCGTCAGGCTCTGGTCGAACCCGCTGTAGGGGCGGACCTGAAGCCCCTCGTCGGCGACATCGACTGCTTACAGATACCTGTGCCCGACCTGGAGAACGGCTTGGCCTTCTATCGCGACGCACTCGGCCAACCACTCCTGTGGCGCACTCGCACCGCGGCTGGCTTGCAGTTGGCGGACTCGCGCGCCGAACTTGTGGTCCAGACGGAGCGAAGTGAACTTGAGGCGAATCTGTCCGTCGCCTCCGCTGACTCGGCGGCACAGCGCTTCGTAGAGGCAGGTGGCGCAGTGCTGGTGCCGCCCTTCGAAATCGCAATCGGCCGCTGCGCGGTCGTCCAGGATCCGTGGGGCAATCGCCTGGTCCTCCTCGATCATCGCAAGGGCCGCCTGGTCGCCAACGCGGACGGGTCCGTGATGGGCACTTCGGCTGGGGATTCGAGTTCGGTCGGCGCGTGGGCAGGAAGCAGGCGAGGAAGAGCCACGGGTAACGTGCCTGAGAGAGTCCGCCGCTGAGTGACGCAGAACTTTGCCGAGCGTGCCCAGCCACGCCTCAGTTTCGGCCGCACCAGTCACGGTCGTGAAACCAGTACGCGATAGCGAACACCACGTCGTTGTAACCG
>JAFAOS010000413.1 GCA_019247515.1 Chloroflexota bacterium
GGGTCGTGGGGGTCGGCGGGTCGCCAGGGTCGTGGAGGTCGTCGGGTCGTCCGGGTCGTGGAGGTCGTCGGGTCGCCAGGGTCGTGGAGGTCGTCGGGTCGTCCGGGTCGCGGAGATCGTAGGTGTCGTAGGTGGTCACAGGCGTCGTCCGAGTCGTGGCTGTCGTTCGGGTCGTGGCTGTCGTTCGGGTCGTGGGATTCGCACCCCCTCGCGGGGGTCGTAGGGGTCTCCCCCTACTCATGGACACGGCGCGAGTTGCCGGCTACATATCTTGGTGGTTATATGAGCATCTAGATATACTCAGGCTGTGCTGCCCGCCGCCGCCAGCGCCGCCTTCGACGTCCTCGCCGAACCCAACCGCCGCCGCATCCTCGATCTGCTGCGCGACGGCGAACGCCCCGTCTCTTCCCTCGTCCACCACCTCGCCGTCAGCCAGCCCGCCGTCTCCAAGCACCTCCGCGTCTTGCGCGACGCCGGCCTGGTCACCATGCGCGTCGACGCCCAGCGCCGTCTCTACCGACTCCAGCTCCAGCCACTCCGTGACATCGACGCCTGGCTCGCCCCCTACCGCGCCCTGTGGTCCGCCAGCCTCGACCGCCTCGAGCACCACCTCGACTCGATCGATCCGCCACACCCGAACACCAGAGGAGAACACCCGTGAACGGCACTCTCGAATCCATCGACCAGCGCTGGCGCCTGCGATTCACCCGTCGACTCAAGCACTCGCCAGAGACCGTCTGGCGCGCCATCGTCGAAGCCGACCAGCGCGACACCTGGTTTCCGCAGCGCATCGAGGGCGACTTCCGCGTCGGCGCGCCACTGCGCTTTGTCTCGGAATACGGAGATTTCTCCGGTCAGATCCTCGCCTACGAGCCTCCCAGCCTCATC
This sequence comes from Chloroflexota bacterium, assembly GCA_019247515.1. Taxonomy (GTDB): domain Bacteria; phylum Chloroflexota; class UBA6077; order UBA6077; family CF-72; genus CF-72. Next base: position 889 of record JAFAOS010000413.1, read on the forward strand.
GAGTTCCGCTGGGGGACCGACACCATCCGACTCGAAATCGCCGCCGACGGTGACGGCAGCGTGCTGACGCTGCTGGACACCTTCGACGAGCAGGGCAAGGCCGCCCGCGACGCGGCCGGTTGGCACGTGTGCCTGGACGCCCTGGAGCGCCAGCTCGACGGCTCGGCCGCGCCGCGAGACGGCTGGCAGACGTTGAACGCCGGCTATGTCGCGCAGTTCGGACCAGCGGCCTCAACCATCGGCCCACCCGAGCTGCCTGCCCATCGTTGACAGCGTGAGGTCGATCGCCCGCAGCGCGTGGCGCGTGTCGGCGTTGTCCACGTGGCGTGCGCGGAGCGTGTCCACGAAGCTGGCGAGGTCGAGCAGTTGCCAGCGCAGGCGGTACAGGTCCAGCGCCGCGCGATTCGCCTTGCCGCCAAAGCCGCGCACCAGCCACAGATCGCGTTCGGGCGGCGCCAGGGCAACCGTGTCCCAGTCGATCAGATGCAGCCGACCACCGACGATCAGCAGGTTCGCCGGGTGCGGCTCGCCGTGGGTGACCACCAGGTCGCCCGCGGCGGTCGTTTCGGCGACGGCTTGCGAGAGCCGGTCGAACTGAACCAGCGCGCTCTGGACGTCGCGCGTGTGAGGAGCGATCAGCGCCCGGGCTGATTCCAACAGCGGACCACCCGTCCAGCGCGAGCTGGGACCGACGAGCGCGTCTTCGAGCTCGTCGCGCAGAGCAATCTGCAGGCGCCATGGCGGCGCGAGGTCGCGCACTGACGGCGTCGCCGCGTGAAGCCGCGCCAGCAACTGCTCCAACTCCGTGCGCTCGGCGAGCGGCAGCGTCTCGTCGAAGCCGCGGCTCGTCCCCGTGAGGCATGGATACGCGCTCACCGCGTAGTGCGTGCCGAAGCGGGACACGCAGGCACCCGTGCCACTTGGCAATGGGGCGACCACGAACTCCAGGCCAGCATCTCGAAGGGCGACCGCGGTGGCCAGCGCTCGCTGCAGCGCTTCGAAGGTGCTTTCGGGGGTAGACGCGAGAAAGGGTTTGCAATCGAGATCGTCGACGTTCAGCCAGTAGTCTCGGCCGCTCGCGTCGCGAGCTTGCCAGTGGTGGCTGCCGCCGCCGACGGCGACGTAGCGGATGTCGACCAGGTCCAGCTTCCACTCCCGCGACACCTGCGCGCCGAGCTCGCGGTCGTCGACGTCGGCCGGACGCGCCCTCATGCAATAGCGCGGCAGCCTGGCGAAGCTCTCAGACGAAGCAGCCGCCGACCAGCGCGTCGAACTCGGCGAGGGTGCCGTTCCACATCACGTCGCTCGTCTGGCTCAGCAGCAGCGCGGTCACGCCAAGGTGCGGATCGTTGAACCACGTGGTGCCGTACCCGCCCGCCCAGCCATACCGCCCGGGAATCGGCCACGCGTCGTCCGGCTCGGTCACTACCGCCAGCCCCAAGCCCCAGCCCTGCCCGCCGAGGATCGCGCCCGCCGTCCCCATCTGCTCCGCGGTCAGGTGATTGGTGGTCATCACCTCGACTGACTTCGCTGACAGCAGCCGCCGGCCCCGGTACTCGCCTCCGTTCAGCAGGAAGCGGCCGAACGCGAGATAGTCGTCGGCCGTCGAGACCAGTCCGCCGGCGCCGGACGGAAACGCCGGCGGTCGCGACCACTCCTCGGCCGTGGACTCAGCGCGTCGTTCGAGCCGGCCTGTTTTGAAGTCGGTCATGTAGTAGGCCGGCAGATCGCGCGTCGCGGCCAGCGGCAAATGGAAACCGGTGGTCTGCATGCCCAAGGGTTCGAAGATGCGCGTGGCGAAGAAGTCACCCAGCGCCTGGCCAGACACCCGCGCGACGAGCACGCCGAGCAGCAGCGAGCCCACGTTGTAACGCCAGCGTTCGCCCGGCTGATCCATGAGCGGCAGGCTGCCGAAGCGCTTCATCCATTCGTCGGGCGCGTGCGGCGTGCGCGGGTCAGGGTGGCTCAGCACCAGTTGCAGGTCTCTGGCGGCCGTGACGATCGGATACGGCGGCTCGTAGCTCGGCTCGGTCAGGATGCCGTTGCCCATGCGGAAGGTCAGGAGGTCATCGACGGTCAGCGGCCGTCGGGCCGGGACGGTCTCGTCCAGCGGTCCGTCGATACGCCGCAGCACGCGCGGGTTGCCCATCTCGGGCAGCCAGCGGTCGATCCGATCCTCCAGCGCGAGTTTGCCGTCCTCGATCAACATCAGCGTGGCGACCGCGAGGATCGGCTTGGTCATCGACGCGATGCGAAACAGCGTCTCGCGGCGCATCGGCTCGGCGGAGTCAAAAGACTTGCCGCCGATGGCGTCCACATGTACGTCTTCCCCCTGCGCCACCAGCGTCACCAGGCCCGGCAGCTCTTGGCGCTCGACGTGCGCCGCCATGCCGGCGTGCAAGCGCTCGAGGCCAGCCGAAGACGCGCTCACCGCGGCAGGCGCACCGTGAACGTGCTGCCGGCGCCAACCTGGGAGTCAACCTCCACGCTTCCGCCGTGCGCCTCGACGATCTGCCGCACCGACGCCAGGCCGATGCCAGCGCCGGCGATCGACCGCTCGGCATTGCGGCCGCGATGGAATGGCTCGAAGACGCGCGGCAGGTCGGCTGCCGGAATGCCCAGTCCGTGATCCTCGACCATCAGCGTCGCGCAGCCTGGCGCCGCGCTCACGCGCACGACGACCTCGCCACCCTCCGGGCTGTACTTCACCGCGTTCGACAGGAGGTTGTTCAGCACGCGGCTGAGTCGGCCCGCATCCCAGTTGCCGGTCGCATCGGACTCGGGTAGCTCGCACCGAAACACGTGCTTATCCGTGGTCTGCTCTGCTCCCGAGACCGCCTGACGGACGAGTGCGCTGAGGTCGGTCGGCGAGCGTTCGAGGACCAGCGTCATCTCGGCGCGGCTGGCGGCCACCAGCTCGTCCAGCTGATCGGCCATGCCCGTGGCTGTCTGCACGATGCGCTCGAGACCCTCGACCAGGCGCTCGGTCGAATCCGGCCGCGTCGATTGACGCTGCAGCAATTGCGCCCGGCCCCGAATTGCCGCGAGCGGCTGCAGCAGGTCGTGGGCGATGGTGGCGATCAGCTGCTGCAGTTGCGCGCGAGCGTGCTCTGCATCGGCCTGGGCCACTTCCGCGCGAGCCACCGCGACCGCCCGCTCCTCGCCGCGGCGCCGCTCGAGCGCATAGCGGATCGAGCGGTCCAGCAGCTCCCCGTCCAACCGCCCTTTGACCAGGTAATCTGCGGCGCCCACGCGGGCGGCAGTCTGGTCGACGTCCTGGTCGCCCACACCGGTCAACAAGATGAATGGCGCTCGAAGACCTGTCTGGATTGCCTCGCGAATCAGATCGATGCCGCTCCGCTCGCCGAGCCGATAATCGACCAAGTAGACGTCGCGGTCGCCGCGCGCGATCGCGGCCAGGCCGTCTTCCCAGGTCGCGGACCAGTCGAGCAGGTAGCGGCACGGCGCGGATTCGTGCAGCGCATCCCGCACCAGCACCCAGTCGTCTTCGTCGTCGTCGACGAGCAGGACCCGAACGGGCGTGTGCGATTTGAGCTCGAGCCCGGCGGAGTCGCCCACGTGCGGGGCGCTTGAGGCCACTTACTTGGCCTCGGCGGGCGAACTGGGTAGCTCGACGATCTCGAACCAGTACCGACCCAGCACTTTCATGACGTGGACCAGACCTTCGAAGGTCACCGGTTTCGAGATAAACGAGCTCACACCCAGGTCATAGGTGCGGTAGATGTCTTCCTCGGCTCTGGACGTGGTCAGCACGACGATGGGGATCGACCGCAGCGATGGATCGGCTTTGATCTCCCGCAGCGCTTCGCGCCCGTCTTTGCGGGGCATGTTCAGGTCCAGCAGGATGAGGCCCGGCCGCGGCGACGAGCCTGGCTCGGCGTACGCCCCCTCGTGGCGCAGATACGCGAGGAGCTCTTCGCCGTCGCCGACGATGTGCAACTCATTCGCGAGTCGACTTTCTTCGAGGGCTTCGCGGGCCAGCACACAATCATCCGGGTCGTCGTCGGCCAGGACGATGACGATCGGGCGCGGCGACTCGGTCATGCCACTTCCTCGAGCTCGTGCTCGGGCAGCGACCGCGCGACCTCCAGGGGCTCGGGTTGTGAACGTGGCAAGCTCACGATGAACGTCGCTCCTTCGCCGGGGGTGCTGTGAGCGGTAATCGTTCCACCGTGGCGTTCGACGATCTTACGGCACACCGCCAGTCCGACACCGGTGCCCTCATATTCGATTCGGCCGTGCAGCCGCTGAAAAATAGTGAAAATCCGATCCAGGTACTTTTCGTCGAAGCCGATGCCGTTGTCCTGCACACATACTCGCACGCCATCCGCGTCCTCCGCCGCATCCGAGTAGACGCGCACCACGGGCGCCACATCCGGACGTTGAAACTTGAGCGCGTTCGACAGCAGGTTCTGGAACAACTGCCGCATCTGGAGCGGATCGGCGTCGAGCGTGGGGAGAGGCTCGATTTCGAGCGTCGCGTCGCTCTGCTGAATACGCACCTCGAGGTCCGAGGCGACCTGGCGCACCAGGTCGTTGAGGTCGACCGCGACGAACGGCTGTGCGCGGGTCGTCACCCGCGAGAACGTGAGCAGGTCGTTGATGAGCGCCTGCATGCGCGCGGCGGCGTCCTGCATGCGCGCCAGGTAGTCGCGTCCCTGGTCGGTCAGCTCGGAGCCGTACTTCGCCGAGAGTCGATCGCCGAATGCCCGCACTTTGCGGAGTGGCTCCTGCAGGTCGTGGGATGCGACGGAAGCAAAATCCTGCAGCTCGCGGTTCGAACGCTCGAGTTCGACCTGTTTGCGCAGCAGCTCTGCCGAAGAGTTTTCCAGGTCGATGATCGTGGCCTGCAGGCGGTCGGCCATTTCGTCGATCGCATCCGCGGCCTGGCCCACCTCGTCGTGCCGATCGAGTCGGATGCGGCGTTTCAGATCGCCGCCGGCCACCGCCATCGCGGCCGCCGCGACGCGCTCGACCGCCTCGGTAATGTCTCGGGTCAACAGCAGCGCGGCGGAAACGCCGACCAGCAGCGCAAAAGCCGTCCCGACCAGGAGTGTGGCGAAGAGCCGCTGATTGGCCGCCTGCGCGTCGTCGAGCCGGGTGGCCAGCAACCCCTGCTCGGCGGCGATCGCCTGGTCGAAGACCTGGCGAATGGCCGTGAACTGGTCGCGTCCGCCGCCGGCCCCGACCAGGTCGACGAGCTCGGCTGACGGCAGCGCCCCGGCTGGCACCTGGCGGCGGAGCGCGATGCGCGGCTCGGTGATCTGCTGGGTCCATTGCTGGGTCAGGTCGGCGATGTTCTGCCAGCGCGCGACCTGGGGCGGGTTGTCGGCGGTGAGCTCTTCGAGCTGGCGCAAGCGGTCGGGATAGGACGCCAGGCCGGCGGTGTACGGGTCGAGGAACTGTTCCTGCCCTGTCAGGAGAAAGCCTCGATAGCCGGTCTCCATGTCCACCAGGTCGCCCTCGGTCTCTTCGGCCAGGGCGATGACCTGCAGCGTATGCGCGACCGATGCGCTCGCCTCGTCGTTGCCGCGCGTGGTCCAGTAGGCCACGCCGCTGAGACCCAGCAGCAAGAGCAGCACGAGCCCGAAGCCGGCGAGCAGCTTGCGGCCAACTGGCACGTCAGCAATCAGGCGCATACGTATCCAGTGTCAAAGATACACGCCAGGTTGACCGCTATTTGGGCCGATCGCGGAAGGCGACGTCGGCGTCCGTGATCTCAGCCAGCAGGCGGCAGATGGTGTTGAAGAAACGCCGTCGTTTGTGGCCAGGCTTCTTCGGAGGCGGCTTTGTGGTGCCACATGGGCGACGGGTTGTCGAAGGCATGACCCGCGCCCGAGTGCATATGGACTTCTGTCCCGGGGTGGCCGCTGAAGGCCGCCTCGATCCGATGTGCTTCGTCGACCGGCAGAAACTGGTCGGCCTCGCCGAAATGAAAAACCACTGGCGCGGTGACGCGAGGCGCGGCGTCCAGCAGATTGCCGATGCCCGACCCGTAGTACGAGACCACCACGTCTGGCTCAGCCGCGACCGCGACGCCGTATGCCAGGCGTCCGCCGAGACAGAAGCCGAACACACCCACTTTGCCGGCCGTTTCGGATTGCGCGCGCAGGTGCTCGAGGGTGGCGACAGCGTCGTCGATGGCCTGGGCCTCGTCGAGCCGCTGCATGTAGCCGAACGCCTCCTGCAGCCCTGCCTGTGTGTTCTCGGGCAGCTTCACGTCCGGCCCGAGGCGCCAGTACAGCTGCGGCGCCAGCACGACATACCCCAGTGAAGCGAGATCGCGCGCGCGGCTCTTGATGTAGTCCGTCACGCCAAAGATCTCCTGGAGCATGACCAGGCCGGGGCCCCGGCCGGAGGCTGGTCTGACGGCGAAGACTGGCATGCGGCCGCCGTCGTGTGTCGTGACAATCTCGGTCGTCTCAGGCATTGCTGCCATCCTACGGGCACTACCCTGGTATGCGTGCGGATCGCGACCTGGAACGTCAACTCGATCAAGCAGCGCGTGCCGCGTCTGCTGCCCTGGCTCGACGAGCGTCGGCCGGACGTGGTGTGCCTGCAAGAGACCAAGCTCGCCGACGACGCGTTCAGCGCGCTGTTGGATAAGCAGCTTTCAGCGCGCGGCTATCAGGTCGCGCTGTACGGCGAGGCGCAGTGGAATGGCGTGGCAATCCTGTCGCGCGTCGGCTTGCAGGACGTGGTCCGCGGAGTGGCGAATGCGCCCGGATTCCCGAACCCCGAAGCGCGCGCGGTATCGGCGACCTGCGACGGGGTGCGCGTCACGTCCGTGTATGCGCCCAACGGCCGGGTGCCCGATTCCGATCACTACTACTACAAGCTGGCCTGGTTCGCGGCGCTGCGCGACGTGCTTGCCGACGGGCCGGAATCGGTCGTCGTGTGCGGCGACATGAACATCGCCCCGACCGACGACGATGTGTTCGACCCGCAAGCGTACGTCGGTCAGACGCACGTGACCGCCCCCGAGCGCGACGCGCTGGCCACGCTGAAGTCGGTCGGGCTGCGCGACGTGGTGCGCGAGCACTGGCCAACGGCGCGCGTCTTCACCTACTGGGATTACCGCGCCGGCATGTTTCACAAGGACCTCGGCATGCGCATCGACCTGGTGCTGGCCAGCGCGCCTGTAGCGGAGCGCGTGAAGGCCGCGTGGGTCGACCGCCAGGCGCGGAAGGGCACGCTGCCGAGCGATCACGCGCCGGTGATCATCGATCTCGACGAAGCACCGGACGGCGACATCGGTCCGATGGTGCCGCCGCCGTCCGCCTCGCGCCCGAAATCGGGCGCATTCAAGCTCCCGCAGTCGACATAATCAGCCCAGGCGCTGCTCGAGCAGCGAGCGTTCGGCGGGGTTCGACGTCAGCGCCAGCGCCTGCTCGTCGGCCAGGCGCGCCTCGAGCGGACGGCCCAGGTCGCGCAGCAGCTCCGCCCGCGTGGCGTGCGCCAGCCGGTAGCGGCTCAACTCGGGGGCAAGCCGGTCGACCTCGGCCAGCGCCGCCGCCGGACCATAGACATAGCGCATGGCGATCGCGCGATTGAGGCTGACGACCGGCGAGGGCGCCAGGGTGCTGAGCGCGTCGTACAACGCCAGGATCTGCGGCCAATCGGTCGACTTCCAGTCGGGCGCTTCGGCGTGGCACGCCACGATGGCGGCCTGGACCTGGTACGGCCCCGGCCGGTGGAGACGTCCCGCCCGCAGCAGGAGTTGACCCGCGGCGGAGATTGCGGCGTGATCCCAGCGCGATCGATCCTGGTCGCGCAACAGCACCAGACGGCCACGATCGTCGAAGCGCGCCTCCGACCGCGCGCGGTGCAGACGGATCAGCGCGAGCAGCCCCAGAACTTCCGGCTCCTCGGGCAGGAGCTTGCTCAGCAGCGACGCCAGCCACTCGGCGTCGGCGCTCAGGTCACGCCGCTGGGGCTGCTCGCCGGCACTCGTGAGGTAGCCTTCGTTGAAGACCAGGTACAGGACAGCCAGCGCTTCGTCGAGTCGCTCGTCGACTTCGTCGGGCTCAGGCAACCGGTATGGGATTCTCGCCTCACTGATCTTGCGGCGTGCGCGCACCAGGCGCTGGGCGATGGCTGCCTCGGACGTCAGAAACGCGCGGGCAATCTCCTGAATGCTGAAGCCGCAGATCGTGCGCAGCGTCAGGGCGACCTGGGCTTCTCGCGCAAGTGCCGGGTGGCAGCAGGTGAAGATCAGTCGCAGGCGATCGTCAGGCTCGTGGCGGATCGGTCCCTCGAGCAGCGCCAGCTTGGCGCGGTAACGCGCGTCGCGGCGCACGACGTCCAGCCCGCGGCGGCGGGCCACGGTGAGCAGCCAGGCGCCCGGACGCCGCGGGATACCCTCCGTTGGCCAGCGCTCCATGGCGACCACCACCGCGTCGTGGACGAGCTCCTCGGCGAGCTCGAAATCGCCGAGGGTCCGCACCAGGGTGGCCGTGAGCTGCGCCGCCTCGTCGCGATAAACGTCGGCGAGGGCTTCTAGGGCAGAAGGGGCCGAATCTCGACAGTTGGACACGCGGGAAAGGCCCTCGCGATGCGCAGCGCGCGGTCGAGGTCGGGAACGTCGACGATGCTGTAGCCGCCGACGACCTCACCGCCTTCGACGAACGGTCCGTCGGTGATGATCACCTGGCCGTCCTTGTGGCGCACCGTGGTGGCCGTCTGGGCGGGACCGAGCCGGTAGCCCTGGTCGACAAAGCTGGACCTGAACTCCGCCTGCCAGTCGGCGACCTGCTGAAAAAGCTGGGCGCGCTGGGCATCGGTCATGGCTTCGAAACGCCGATCGTCGTCCTCGGACTTGCAGAACATCAGCATGTATTTCACGCTCTGTACCTCCTACACCCCACCGACGAATGAGCACGTCCGTAAAACGACAGGCATTATGATCACGCGCATGATGCGCCAGGTAGCAGGCCGGCGGCTGAGCGAAATCGACGTCGGCTAGGTCGCCAGCCGGTATCAGCGGACGGTCGTGGACCTGGGGACAGGTGATGGCTCGGCCGTTCTGCGCTTGGCGAAATCCTCGCCACGAACGCTGGTCATCGGAGTTGATACCAACGCCGCGGGACTCGTCGACGCATCTCGGCGTGCGACGCGAAAGCGCGGCGCTGACAACGCGCTGTTTCTGGTGGCGGATGCGACCGACGCCCTGCACGCGTTGTGCGGCCGCGTCGATCTGCTGACGATCACGCTGCCGTGGGGCTCGCTGTTGCGACGCTTGCTCGAAGGAGAACGCGAGTTCGCCCTGGCGGTGGCCGGTGCGCTTTGACGTGGCGGTTCGGTGCGCGTTCTGGTGTCGGTCACCGAGCGCGATCACCTCGGTATTGATGGCCCGGGTGGTCTGGGGCGATTTGCGATCACGTTGGGTGAGGTCGGCTTGTGCACTGCGACCTGGCGGCAGGCGACTGAGAAAGATGTAGAGGCGCTCGGCTCCTCGTGGGCCAAGCGCCTGGGCATCCCGCGTCGACGTCCCGCCTGGCTGCTGGTCGCGACGAAACCCTAGCCCTGGACGGGCTGCAGCCGCATGGTCAACACGGCGGCCGTTTGCCGCGCCTCGACGATCTTGAACCCGGTCGTCGGCAGGCCGTCGGGAAACAGCTTCTTGCCGCTGCCGAGAACGACGGGATAGAGCATCAGTCGGTACTCGTCGACGAGGTTGTTTTCGGCCAGGGTGTGGACCAGTTGCGCGCTGCCCGCCACCAGGATGTCGCCGCCCGGCTGAGCCTTGAGCTTGCGGACCTCGTCCAGGAGGTTGCCGCGCAGGATCTCCGAGTTGTTCCAGTCAGCCGACTGGAGCGTCTTCGAAACGACATATTTGCGCATCGAGTTCATTCGGGCGGCGAAGCCCTGCTCGTCGGTGATGTTCGGCCAGGCGGCAGCGAACCCCGTATAGGTGACGCGGCCCAGGAGCTGCGCGTCGGCGGCCATCAATTCGTCGAGCTTGAACTTGTCGCCGTCAGGTCCGCGTTCGAAGCGAAAAGCCCAGCCGCCGCCAGGCGTCTTTTCCGCTCCGCCCGGATCTTCCATGACGCCGTCTAACGTGACGAACTCAGTTACGACCAGTCTCATGGCTAGACGTCGAACGACCGCTGTCGAAATCGACGTGTCTCACGTCGAGTACTGCGAGAACGCCGCCGTCGTCGCCCGCGCACGCCAGTCGGTCAGCACGTTCACGAGCGCGGGCGCATCGGCTTTGAACGCCCGCTCCAGGGCGGGGCGGATCGCGGCAGGGTCCTCCACGTATTCGCCGTGGCACCCGAGCGCCTCGGCCATCTTGTGAAACTTGGTGTACCCCAATTCGCGACCGGTCTTTTCGCGGTTCGGATCGGCCGTCCAACCTCCGTTCAGACTCACGACGGTGACAACCGGGATGTTGAACCGTGAGCACGTATCCAGCTCCATGGCGTTGAGCCCAAACGAGCCGTCCCCGTGCAGCACCAGCACCTGGCTGTCGGGCTTGGCCACTTTGGCGCCGACACCAAACGGCAGCCCAACACCCATCGTCCCAAACACGCCGGAGTTCAGCCGATGGCGCGGCACGAACGTCGGAATCGACTGGCGGCCGTAGTTCAGGATCTCCTGGCCGTCGACGACCAGGATCGCGTCGCGGTCGAGGAAGTCGCGCACTTCCTTGCATAGCCGCAGGGGGTGAATCGGCCGCTGGTCGGTGCTCATCGCCTTCTCGGCGTCGGCGCGCTTGGACTCCTCCACCTCGGTGAGGTGCTGCCGCCACGCCGAGAAGCGCCTGGCGTCAGCGCGGCTGGGGAAGGCTTCGAGCAGCTGCTTCAGCACGGCGCGCGCGTCGCCGACGATGCCGACGTCCGCGGGGTGGTTGTGGCCGATCTCGCCCGGATCGATGTCAACCTGGACCAGTCGCGCGGCCGCGTTGAAGCGCGGTGGCGACAAGTGGCCGATGACGTAGTTGATGCGCGTGCCGATGAGCAGCAGGAGGTCTGCCTCGCGAAAGGCGGTCGACCGCGCCGTCAGGAAGGACAGCGCGTGGTCGTCGGGGACCACGCCGCGACCCTGCGGCGTCGTGTAGAAGGGGATGCCGGCCAGCTCGACAAGCTGCTGCAGCTCGGCTTCGGCCCCCGACCAGAGAATGCCGCTGCCGGTCAGGATCAGTGGCCGCTCGGCCTGGGCCAGGAGCCGACACGCGTCGTCGATCAACGCCGGATCGCCGCGCGGACGCACGCGAAAGCTGTCCGCGCTGCCATCCGGGTACACCACGTCGTCCTCCTCGACCTGGCGGTACAGGACGTCGCCCGGCATGTCGAGGTAGACGGGACCGGGACGACCGCCCAGCGCGTGGCGCGCGGCAGTTGCCACGAACTCGGGCACGCGTCGCGGGTCGGTGACCTGCTCGGCCCACTTGGTGATCGGCTTGAACGCGGACACCTGGTCCATCTCCTGGAAGGCGCCCTTGCCGCGCTGGCTCAGCGGCGCCGAGCCGCCGATGGCCAGCAGCGGCGCGCAGTCCGCCCAGGCGTTGGCCACGCCCGTGATCAGGTTCGTGGCGCCGGGTCCGGAGGCAGCCATGCACACGCCGAGCGTGTTTCTCACCCGCCCGTACGCGTGCGCCATCATGGCCGCCGCCTGCTCGTGGCGCACGTCGATCGCGCGCAGGCCTTCCTCGACCGACGCGGTCTCGGCCGCCATCATCGGACCGCCCATGATGTAGAAGAAAGTGTCGACCCGCAGTCGGCGCAGAGAGCGGGCAAGAATCTGCGAGCCGTTGACGAGGGCCACGGGTCAGATCACCTCCTGTGCTTTGAGCGCGTCGAGCTCAGACTGCGAATAGCCGAGCAGGTTGCCGTAGACATGCAGGTTGTCCTGTCCCAGGAGCGGCGCGGATTCGACCGGGACGCACGAATCGGACATCTTGACTGGCCAGCCTGGCATCCTGAGCTCGCCGCGTACGGGGTGGTTGATGGTCGGGAACATGCCGCGCTCCTGCAGGAATGGGTCGTTGATGAGCTCGTCGGTGTCGTAGACCGCGCCCGCGGGCACGCCGGCCGTGCCGAGGATCTCCATCACCTCGCGCTTGGTTCGCTGGGCGACCCACGGCGCGATGATCGCGTCGACCGCGTCGCGGTGCTTCCAGCGATCGGTGTTGTCCTTGAAGCGTGGGTCGTCCATCAGGTCGTCGCGCTCGATGATGTGCAGCAGCCGCTCCCAGTGGTGATTCGCCGCGCGCGTGGTGTAGATGTAGCAGTAGTCGTTCGGGCCGCCGCCCTTGCACGCGTACGCTTCGCTGGGCGCGTTGGTGCCCAGCACACCTCGATTGCCGACGCGCGGCGCGGGCTTGTCCCACATCAGCTGCGACGAGTAGGCGATGCGGCAGAAGTTGATGACCGCGTCCTGCATGGCGACTTCGATGCGCTGCCCGCGTCCGGTGAACTGCCGCTGGTACAGGGCGCCGAGAATACCGATGGCCGTGTGCAGTCCGGTGCCGGTGTCGCCGATGGTCGGCCCAGGCTTGAGCGGTCGCCCGTCGCTCTCGCCGGTGGTGCTCATTGCGCCGCCGACAGCCTGCGCGATCATGTCGAACGCCAGATAGTCTTCGTACGGGCTGCCGACTGAGAACCCCTTGATCTGGGCGTAAATGATGCGCGGGTTGACGCGTCGTACGTCCTCATAGCTGAAACCGAGGCGTTCGATCGTGCCCGGGCTGAAGTTCTCGATGAA
>JAFAOS010000200.1 GCA_019247515.1 Chloroflexota bacterium
GCTCAGCTCAAGCTGGACAGCCGCGTGCTGGTTCTTGGCGCGGGCACGATCGGCCTGCTGCTGGGCCTGGTTGCCCGCGACTCAGGCGGCCGAGTCGCGATCGTCACGCGACACCCGCATCAGTCGCGGATCGCCGGCGAGCTGGGCTTGGAACCGGTGTCCGAGGCGGATGCGGAAGCCTTCGCGGCCGACTTGCAGCCGGACGTCGTCTTCGAAAGCGTCGGTGGACAGGCCAGGACGATCGAGCAGGCGCTTCAAGCGGTGCGGCCGAGTGGACGCGTCGTGGTGCTGGGGCTGTTCTCCGGGCCATCACAGCTCGACACGCGAGCGCTGCTCATGAAAGAAGTCATTCTGACCGGCTCCAGGGTGTACGGCATCGGCGACAATGGCCACGAGTTCGCGGCCGCCGCACGGCGCGTGCCACGTTACCAGCGCGAGCTTACACTGCTCCAGACGCATCAATTTCCACTTGCCGAATTACCAGCGGCCTTCGCGGCAGCCGCCGATAAAAGCACTCGGGCCGTAAAGGTGACCGTCCTGCCGTAGGAACTGCGCGGTTGTCGGCTCCAGGTGACATTCTGGAGGAGCACGCGAGGTGACCGATCTCAAGGCTTGCCCTCGTGCGGGGCTGGCGCCCTGGTCGCCAGGAGCCTGCCCGTGTGGGAGGCGAAAAGCTCGCCCATGCGCTCCAGCCCGCGCCACTCCGCCACGAGCATGAACAGCGTCGCGCCGTCGGCGCCGCCGAGCATGCATGCGAAGCAGAACTCGTCGAGCTCGATGCGCTGGAGCACTTCGCCGCCTTCGCGGACGCGCTGGCAGCCGGGCCGCCCATCGCGGAAGGCGGGCGTCCAGATGGCGCCCTCGGCGTCGAGGCACATGCCATCGCCGCCCTGACCAAGGTCGGCCCACACGCGTCGGTTCGCCAGCGTCCCGTCTGGGGCGATGTCAAACGCGGTGAGGCGCCCTTTGAAGGACTCGGTGACGATCAGGGTCGTGTTATCCGGCGTGACCACCATGCCGTTGGGGAAGTGGATATCGTCGGCGACCTGGCGCACGCCGCCGTCTGGCGTCACCAGCGCAACGACACCTGGAGTAAACGGCTGACCGGGCGCAAACTTGTAATCGCTGCCGTTGACGTAGATGTCGCCGCGACCGTCCACGACGATCTCGTTCCACCCCGCTGCAAGCGCGCTCAGGTCGGCGTGGGTCACCAGGGTCCCGTCGGGCTCCTGGCGCAGCAGTCGGGCTTCTGGGCCTGAAACAACCAGCAGGCGACCGTCCGGCAACCAGTCGATCGAGAATGGAACGGTGGTCGGCACTTTCGCCATGACCGAGGCGTTGCCGTCGGGATCGACCGCGATGATCTCCTGCGCGCCCCAGTTCGACAACCACAGCCTGTCCGCATGCCAGCGCGGCGACTCGCCGACGACCAGTCCGCTCAACAACGTGCGTAGTTCGCTCATACCCTCTATACATTCGAGACGAGCCGAAATCGACAAAATCTTCTCTTGGAAAGAGAAACAGAACGTCCTTTTAGAGATTGAGCAGGCTGCCAGGATTGTCGCTGAGCATGCGCCGCAGGTCGCGTTCGGCGATGCCGTTGTCGACAAGCTGCTGGGCTACCTTTCCGAAAACCTCCGATGGCAACGGCGAGGTGGCCTGACCCGTGTCGGAGCCGAGTGTGGTGTGCTCAGGGCCCACAACTTTGATCCAGTTCACGAGCCTGCCGATCGGGTACTCCGGCCGCTCGCGGTAGTACATGCTGACCTCGTGCTCGATGAACGCGCCCATGTTGTCTGCCAGCTCGCGTCCCTGCGCTTCGCTCAGGTTGACCACGAACTCCGGATGCAAGACCAGCAGCTTCTCGACGCCCGCTTCGCGGGCCGCCCTGAACACGGCGAAGATCTCCGGTGGCGACATGTGGCCGGCCGCGAGTATCGCGTCCTCCTCCTTGATGAGCTGGATGATGTCGTACACCGCCGGCTTGAGCTTGCCGTCCTCGCCGAAGACCGGGTTCGGCGCTTCCTCCATAAGATGCATCGTGGCCTGCGGAAAACTGCCGCCGTGGCTGTGATACTCCAGGTGCGCCGGCGACGAGATCGTGGGAAACCACACGACCTTGCCGCCCATACGCAGGCACATCTCCACCGCTCGCGGATTCAAGCCGCCGACGAGCCCGTTGAGCGCGATGCCGCCGAAGACGCGCACGCGCAACTTGTCGAGCGCCGACGCTTTGATCGACAGGATGTCCATCACCGTGTTGTGGTGGTGCGACTTGTAGACCACGGCTTTGAAGCCGTGCTCGTCATAGTGCTTCGCCGATTCCACCGGGTCCAGTCGACGTGGAAACGGCGACGGCCCCGAATGGTAGTGCAGGTCGACCGTGTCTTTGATCAGATCGTCGTGTTGAACGCTCACGCGCCAGCCTGTCGCTGAGGCATCGGATAGTCGGCCGCGTTCAACACCCAACCTTCTTTTTCGGAGAGATCGAACCGCGGTGGACTGAAGATGTCGATCAACTGATTGCGGCCGCTGCCGACCGCCTGCGAGGTGTGGATGCTGGGCGGTGGAATGATCGCGACCGATGGCGAGCCGATGCGCGTGTGATCGTCGTCGATCCACTTCTCGAGATTGGCGGTCCAGGGCAGGCGGATGTGGTGGACGTATTCACCCTGGAGCACCAGCGAGCACTGCTCGAAATCGTCGTGGCTGTGGGGCGACATGCGTCGCGTATCGCGCGGACCCATGCTTCCGTCGCCGTAGTTGACCATGATGTTGGACGAGCGGAAGATGGTCCCAAAGCGAGTCGCGTCCTTCGGGACATCCAGGCTGTACACGCGGAGTTTGAAGCCACCCACGGGATCCGGCCAGGCGCCAAGGGGAGCGACATTCGGATGGGGCTGCGCGTAAGACGCGGCATTCGAGCATTTCGCCACCAGGTCCTCGGCCTGCACACTGAACAGTCGCACCACCTGGCCGGCGCCCGTTACCTTGATGCGACTGTCACCGGGTGGCACGAACGCGATCGAGTACGGAGCGACGTTCACCGTCTGGCCGCCGGCGGTGATTTCGAGGGATGGGCCGTCGCGGTCGGGGACGAAGACGGTGTACTCGTCAGGTTGGCCGGCGCGCGCGAACTCCACACCCGAATCCACCTGGGTGTACGCCAGGACGAAGTTCTGACCGCGGCAATACCAGGTCCGCGACCCGGGCGTCGTTTCCTGGGGCCGCGTGTCGTAGAACCGCACGTATTCGCAGCCGACGAAGTCGGTCGGCGTCGGCCGCGTGCTCGCGCCGTAGCTGGCCATCGTCGAGCGCACATCGCTCCGATCAAGCACCATGATGCGTGTTCCTCCCGTCGGTTCGTGGATGATTCATGCGAGGACGAGTTGGCGATGCATCATACCCGTGTGCGACGGGTGCGAGGCGGTTGGTCAGGCGGCCGCGTCTTCGACGCACGCGAGTTGAACCCGCGTGGCGTCGACCTCGGGCGGGCGAGCGCCTGGCGACGGAGCGAGGCGGCTCGGGCGGGGGATGTGGATGTGCGATGGCTCGGGCGCGGCCGGGTTGAGAGCGGCAGGTTGGCGGGCGTCGGGTCGTTGTCGCGTGTGGCTGTCGATCACTGGGTTGAACTCCTCGCGTGCGCTATACTTCGAAACGGAGCCTCCTCCGATTCCAGGCACAGTATAACTGGAGGAGCCTCCGCTTTTGCAACAATGACCGCCCACGCACCCGACCGACCCCTGCGCGCCGACGCGCAGCGCAACCGCGACAAGCTCCTGGCCGCCGCCAACGCCGCCTTCGCCGAACACGGCGAGGACGTGCCGCTGGAAACGATCGCCACTCGCGCCGACGTCGGCATCGGCACGCTGTACCGCCACTTCCCGAGCCGTGAAGCGCTCGTGTGCGCCGCCTATCGCAGCGAGGTGGACGCGCTGTGCGCCGCCGCCGCCGACCTGCTCGCCGCCCTGCCAGCCGACCAGGCCCTCAGAGCATGGACCGAGCGCTTCGCCGACTACATCGCCACCAAGCGAGCCATGGGCGACGCGCTGCGCTCGGCCGCCGCGTCCAATTCGCCGCTGTTCGCCGAAACCCGCCAACGCATTCTCGCCGCGCTGCGTTTGCTGCTCGAGGCTGGCGCCGCGTCGGGCAGCCTGCGCTCCGACGTGGCCGCCACGGACGTCGTGCGCGTCATCAACGGCATCTGGTACCTGCCCGACGGACCGGACTGGCGCGCCGACGTCGGCCGCATGCTCGACCTGGTGATCGACGGCCTGCGCTACGGCGTCCGCGGCTCGCCCAACACCTGACCGTCCTCCCACGTCGAGGAATACGTCTGGTACACGTGCGCGGCGGCTCGCCTCAGCCCTTGACCGCGCCCGCGGTCAGGCCGGAAATGATCCGGCGCTGAAATAGAAGAACGAGCACCACCAGCGGCAGGGTGATCACGATCGAGGCCGCCGTGATCTGTCCCCAGGGGTACTGCGCGGCGACGTCGGCGCCCTCGAACTGCGCGATCGCAACCGTCGCCGTCAATCTCTCCGGCTGGCTCATGAAGGTGCGCGCGAACAGAAACTCGTTCCAGGCCTGGATGAACAGCAGGATGGCGGCGGTAAAGACGCCCGGTGCGGCGAGCGGAACGGTGATCTTGTAGAACGCCTGTATTCGCGTGCAGCCATCGACACGCGCCGACTCCTCCAACTCGGCCGGCAGGTCGCTGAAGAACGCGGTGAGCACCCAGATGCAGATGGGCAGCGTGAAGGTTACATTCGGCAGGATCAAGGCGAGATAGTTGTTCGTCAGACCCCAGGCGTTGAATTGTCGGAACAGGGGTCCGATGATCGCGATCCCCGGAAACATGGCGATCGCCAGAACCAGGGCGAGCAGGAGGTTCTTGAAGGGGAAGTGGAGTCGCGCAATGGCGTAGGCGCACAGCGAACCGATCACGAGCGAAATCGCGGTCGCCGACGACGCGACGATGGTGCTGTTGAGCAACGCCCACCGGAATCGATCGAGAGCGAAAATCTGGAAATAGTTAACGAGGTCCGGCGGCGTGGGGACGTATCGAATCGGAACCTCGAAAATCGTCGAGGGTCCCTTGAGCGAGGTGAGCAACGTCCACACGAAAGGCGCGAGGCAGAAGACGATAAATGCGAGGACAAAAGCGTAGAAGGCGAATCCGGAGTACACCGCCGTCCGCGCGCGGCGAGAGGCCGCACCCGTCGGCAGCGCTCCGGCGGAGACGGTGTTCGCGGACGCGGTCATCGCTGGGCTCCCTGGGTGGGCGCGCCAAGCACCTTGATGTAAATGAAGCTGACGAACACGACGATGAGGAACGTCATCACCGCCAGCGTCGAGCCGTAGCCAAAATTCAGCGACGTGAAGAACGTATTGTAGGTGTAGAGCACCACGGTTTCGGTCGACCGGCCGGGGCCGCCGTTGGTGAGGACGCGCGGCAGGTCGAACATGCGCACCGCGTCGATGGTGCGGAACAACAGCGCAACCAGGATGGTGGGTTTGAGCATCGGCAGGGTGACGCGCCAGAACCCCTGCCAGCGGCTCGCTCCGTCGAGCGCGGCGGCCTCGTAAAGCTCATGCGGAATCAGCTGCAGGCCGGCCAGGAGCAGCAGGGCCATAAACGGGGTTGTCTTCCAGATCTCAGCCGCGATCATCGCCCAGATCGTTAGCTCCGGCTTGACAAGGAAGATGATGGGTTGGTCGATGACGCCCAGCCGCGTCAGCAGGTCGTTGATGACGCCGTAGCGCCCGTCGTAGATCCAGGCCCACATCTTGGCGGCGACGACCGTCGTCAACGCCCATGGCACCAGCACCGAGGCGCGCACGATACCGCGACCGCGGAACGAGCGATTGATCAACAGCGCAATGAGCATGCCGAGCACCAGCTCGACCGCCACCGACATGACCGTCACCACGGTTGTGACGCGCAGTGCGTTGAACCAGCTCTCGTCGCCTAACGCTGAACGGTAATTGTCCAGCCCGACGAAGGGGCGCGGCGCGTTTTCAAATTTCAGGCTGATCTGGAACAGACTGTCGCCGATGGTCTGGACCAGCGGGATGACCGCGATCATGAGGATGGTCAGGATCGCCGGCGCGGCCAGCAGGAGCCCGAGCCGCGCGTCGGCGCGCTCCTGAGCGCCGCGTCGGCCCCTGACGCCCAGCAGGCCAGTAAGCGCCAGGCGCCCCGTCAGTCGCCCTGTCGTTGTTGCCATTCACGTTTCCTCGTGTGGGGCTTCCACTAGCCGCTCTTGAGGATCTGGCGCATCTTGTCGCCCATCTGTTTGATCGCCTGGTCGGGTGTGATCTGCCTCGCCATGGCCTGGCCGAACGCCGGTTGAATGGCATTGGCGGAGATGTCGGGGTAGTACGGCGTCACCGGGCG
>JAFAOS010000086.1 GCA_019247515.1 Chloroflexota bacterium
GCCGGACAATCAGGCGCTCGCGATTCTCCAATCGGTTCGGCGAGTAGCGCCCTCGCATGCCAGACTTCTACTACTTGAGCAGATGATGGCCGACGGCTGAGGGCCGGACTGGGCGAAGACGATCGACATTCACATGCTGGCACTAAAACGGGGTCGACAGCGCACACGCTCGGAATACGCGGCGATGGTTGCTGACGCGGGGTTCGTACTGGACCGTGCAATCGCCACTGGCGCGCGGATCGCAATTCTGGAGGCTCGGCTTTGCGACTCTGACTGACTTGCTGCCCAGCACTGCCGGGAAATCACCCGAGACGATCGACAGCACGTCTCCGAGGACTGGGCACTGGCCGGCTACAGGCCGGCGCCCGAGCCGCATTGTCGTCGCGGAAGAGCTCACCCTCGCGGATGTACCCGCGAATCATGGCCAGGCTGCGGTGGCCGGTCTGGTTCATGATGAACCAGTCGGACACGTCCGCACTCCTATACACGTGGATACGTCCTACGAGGATCTCGTCACCCACTTCTGGTGCCGCATGGTGTCAAGATGGGATGCGAGCGGCTTTGAACTGCCCCGGCTGGCGGCCCGCGCCGGCTCTGCCGGCGAACGCCTGAGCGATCAGCAGCCACTCGCGTGCGTGAGGGCCTTCGGTCTGGATGTCCGTGTCGTCCAGATGGCGGCGCTGGACCACGACCAGGCAAAAGTCCAACGCGGGGCCGGTGATGTGGTCCGGCGCGGGGAGATCACCCCAGGTCCAGGCGCCACCGTCGGGCGCGCTGAGCGCCACGTGGACATCTGTCGTTGGCGCGGTCAGGCCCTGCTGAAGGTAGCTGTAGGCGCGGGTGCGTACGCCCAAGTGGACGATGTGGCGGAGGCGGAGTGTCGGTGGGCGCTGCAATCCGAGCGCGTCAACCACGTCCTGGCCGTGCGCCCATGTCTCCATCAGTCGTGCCGTCGCATGTGACATGGCGCTCATCGGCGGGCCGAACCACGTGATCCGACTCCGCGAATTGACCGAGCGTAGCGCTTGCAGCAATCGGGCGCGATTGGCGCGCCAGAGGTCCAGCAGTTGAGCAGTGGCGAGGTTGCGTTGACTTTCGAATGTGTCCGCGCGGTCGCGGCGTTGCTCGCGGTACCTCTCAAACGCAACGGGATCGGCGGCGGCCAGCGCGGCGACCTCGTCGGTAAGCGCCAGGTGCAGGATCGAATCGCGCACGGTCCAGCCCTCGGCCGGTGTCATGGTGGACCACTCCGTCTCGGACAGCGGCGCGACCACCGCGTCCAGGTCGGCGTGCTCGGCCGCGAGGTCTGCCATGAGCGCGCGATAGTCGTCCGCCATGACCGTCTACTGGAGCGCGCCCAAGTCCTGGAGGCTCTGGTACTCCGCGTCGGAGCAACCCAGAAAGTGCTTGAGCACCAGCTCCGTGTGCTGGCCGAGCAGCGGCGCCGCCGCGTACAGGTCCGAGGGTGAATCGGGCAACTTGAAGCCGAGCTCGTCGTACTTCCACACCCCCATCTCGGGATGATCCAGCGGCACGAAGTGGTCGCGTGAGACGAGTTGGGGATCATCGAACACCTCGAGCGCCATGAGGACCACGCCAGCTGGCACTCCGGCGTTGAGCAGCTGTTGCTGGAGGAGGTGACCGTCCTGCGGGGCCGTCCACTCAGCGACGCGGAGTTCGAGGTTCTCCTGGTTGGCAAAACGACCCTGGAGTGTGGCAAAGCTAGCGCTGGTTGCCCACGCCGGTGAGCCCATGACACGGACGAGCGTTGCCCACTGGACGTCCGTTTCGCAGGCGATAGCGATCCAGCAATCGTCACCTTGCACGGGAAACACGCCGTGCGGGGCGGCCCGCAGCGAGCGATTGGCCATGCGCTCCGGGACGTGACCGCGGACGGTGTAGTCGAGCACCTCGGGTGACAGGAAATGGACGCCGCACTCGATCTGCGACAGGTCGATGTGCTGTCCCTGGCCGGTGCGGGTGCGATAGTCCAGGGCCGCCAGCAGCGCCGCGGCGCCGAAGTGGGGGGTGGCCATGTCGGTATAGGCGCCATTGGGGGTGGCCGGATCGCGGTCGGGCCAACCGTTCAGCATGAAGAAGCCTGAGAGTGCGGCGCCCTGGTCGCCGAATCCGGCGTAGTCACGGTAGGGGCCGGTCTGGCCCTGCATGCAGGTGCTGAGCATGATGAGGTCCGGCCGCGTTTGGCTCAGGTCGTTGTAGGCCAGACGCCAGCCGGGCATCACGCGCGGGGTGAAGCTGTCGACCACCACGTCGGCCCAATCGAGTATCAACCGGCGAGCAAGGTGGCGGCCTGCGGGGTTGGTCATGTCGATGGTTACGCTGAGCTTGTTCGGGTTGAACTGGGCGAAGAAGCCGGAGCGGTTGATGCCGGGCTTGCCGTCGACGAAGGGCGGGCCGACGCGGAGGGAGTCCGGATGTTTGCTGGACTCAATTTTCACCACAGTGGCGCCGTAGTCGCCCAGGTGTCGGGTCGTGATCGGGCCTGCCGCGGCCCACGTGAAATCGACCACCTTCAGACCATCGAAGACACCTCGATGTAGCCTGGCGGTCAGCGCGGACTGCAGCACCGCCGCGTCAGCGCTTCGCGCGCGACCGTCGCCAGTTTCAATCTCGCGTAGCACTTCCTCCGTGTGCTCGCCCAACAACGGCGGGCGGCCGAACGTGTTCCCAATTGGCGTGGCCGAGAAGTGGGCGAATGGGCCTGGATACAGAAATGTGCGCTCCAGCTCCGCGTGCCGTACGGACACCAGCAGGCCGCGCGCCTGGATCTGGCGGCTTTCAACGATGTCCTTCGCCGTCGCGGCCGGCGCCAGACGGAAACGCAGCTCCACCGCCTTCTGGTAGAGCTCGTCAAGCGTGCGGGTGAGCAAGAAGCGTTCGATCGCGGCGGCTATCTGGTCATACTCCGCATCGGTGATGGCACGGTTGTCCGCTCCAGCCCAGTCCTTGGCCGTGAGGATCGGATCGCCGAAGCCCTCGGCCGTCATCCAGGCCACCAGCGCGTCGTACTGCGCTTTGCCACCACCCGTCACCAAAGGCCGGAACGCAACCCGCCCGTCCTTGCACGGCCACGTGAAGCGGAATTTCACGCCCGTCGTATGCGCCCGGAACCCCACCGCCTGACGCATCGTATTGGCGTGCTGCACCTGCGCTGCGAACGTCACGTTGAGTGGCGTCCACGGAATATAGTCCTGGATGCTGACGTCCACGTGCTGCCCACGGCCTGTGCGTTGGCGTTCGATGTGCGCAATCAGCGCTCCAGCCGCCCCCTGCCCGCCGCCATGCCGGTAGGCCAGGTCGGCGCTGATCCGGACCGGGGGTCGATCGGCGTCACCGTTCACGTACAGGAACCCACCGAGCGCCTGGAGGGTCAAATCGGTGGCAGGCAACTGTCGGTACGGACCGGTCTGACCGAAGGGAGTAATGGAGGTGACAATGATGCGCGGATTGATCTCCGCGAGCGCTTCGTAGCCGAGTCCAAGTCGGTCAAGGTAGCCCGGCTGAAAGGACTCGAGCACGAAGTCCGCGGTCTCGACCAGCCGACGAAAGGTGGACTGTCCCGTAGCTTCGAGATCCAGCACGACGCTGCGCTTGTTCAGGTTGGAAGCCCACCAGGGCAGGCTGCACTCGCGGTCCGCTCGATCAGCGTAGAACGGCGGACGCCAGCGCGACGGATCGCCATCGGGGGGCTCGATTTTGATTACGTCGGCGCCCAGGTCGGCCAGAATGCGTCCCGCTAGCTCACCAAACTCATTGGTCAGGTCCAGGACGCGGTAGGGGCGGAGAAGCTCGGATGGCATGGCGTCAGTGGCTACTGGTGAGCTGGTCGAGGTATTCCTTGCGGATGGCGTCACCGCCGCCAGTCCGCCAGTCGATCACCAATTGATCGTAGTCCGACATTGGCCGCCGGCCACTGATGATGTCGTTGATGCCGTCGCCGAACGCGGTCTCCATGCTGCGACCCTTCGCGAGATACGTCTGCGAGAAGGTGCCCCACGTCGGGTCCTCCGCGCCGAGTGGAAGCAGCGACTGCTGGGCTTGCTGGTTGACGCGACCGAAGTCCGGCAGGCCCGGGTAGTACAGCACCCACGGATGCCGCGACATGAACTGCCAGCCCACGTACAGGCTGTTCGACGGCCCAACCTGGGTTGGCACCGGATTGCCAGCGCTATCGAAGTTGTAATCGGTGCCCTGCAATCCGTACTGGACCAGCAGGTCCTCCTGCGTCCCAAACGGCGCGGCGAGCCAGTTGCAGATACGCAGGAGCTCGTCGATATGGTCCGTGTTTGCCTTCTTGAAGCCGTTGGCCAGGAGGAAACCCGCTGTCATGAAATGCGTCGGCTTCACGCCGGCCTGCGCCGGAAACGGCACCATGAAATTGAACGTTGCCGGCGGGTTCTGGGACCTGCCGCGCAGCCAGAGGTCTGTCCAGCCACCGCCGAAGCTCTCCTGGACCACCACCAGTTTGCTGGCGAGGTAATTGTTGCGGGCGATCACGACGTTGTACGTCGGCTGGTCCGGATCGTAGACGCCCGCCGCCCACAGGTCGCGCACATAGCCCACCGCGGACTTGTAGGCTTCGGTTTCGCGATCGCGAAGCAGCTTGCCGTCACCCGTCAACTGCCAGCCATTAGGAGCGCCAAAGAGCTGTGCGATGGGGCCGAACCCGAACTGGATGCCGGTCACCTGCTGAGGTGGTCCGCCGATTGCCCATCTGTTCTCACGCGGTCGCGTCAGCTGCTGGAGGATGCGCTTGAAATCATCTGCGCCCTGCGGCGCGTAGTTCGGTCCGATCTCTCTGTCCCAAATCGCGCTGTTGTTGAACATGATCGGACCGACGCGGTATTGCTGGATGGGCAGCAGATACACGTGGCCGTTGATCACCGCGCCCGAATTGCGCCAGGAGTACTGGGGGATGAGGGCGAGGTTTGGATAGTTCCTTATCGCGTCGCCCGTGAGAAACGGCGTCAGGTCCGCCGCCTGGGACTGAAGGAACTCCGACAGGCGCTGGGCGGTGCCGAGCCCCTGCCACAACGCGAACATATCGGGGAGGTCGTTGCCGGCCATGAGGGCGGCGAGTTTGGCGCTGTAGTCGGCCGGGGTCGCAAAGTTCATATGGACCTCGGTGTTGAGCTGACGATTCGCCTCCTGCCATGATGGATTGTTCTCCAGGGGCGTGGCGGGAGGGTAGACGGCCTGAGTGAAATAGGTCATGGACCCGCCGCGGCCTGGCGCTTCCGTCGAGGATTTGGGCGGGTTCGGCGGGTAATTCAGGTAGGCGCTGTCGATCCAGGTGCCGGTGCTGGGGAGATCGGGCTTGGGGGAGAAGGTGTCGAGAAGGCTGACGGGATAGCCCGCGGCGGTTGGTGCTGCAGCGGTCGGCTGCACGGCAGAGTTCGAGGCCCTGCTTTCGCCAGAGGGGCTGGTCGACTGGGAGCCGGCCGGTGCGCTGGTCGGCGACGGAGCCGTGGGGGCGGGCTGACACGCGCCGAGCAGGCACGTGCCGAGGCCGACCCCGCCGAGCGGCACAAGGCGCAGGAATGCGCGGCGATCGACGCGGTCAGAAGCGGCCATGGTTGCTTGCCCCCATTATTGGGTCAATTAGTTCGGCTACCGAATTAATGGTTGCACAAGTTTCGCCCGCCGGCCCAGACTTGTCAATACCCCGAGATCTCTCTCCATGCGCCATCCGCTCGTCCGTCGCACTCTGCTGCAGGCGGCGCCGCTCTCGCGCGCCGAGCTGGCCGACCGCACAGGCCTCAGCCGCCCGGCCATGACCGAGATTTGCCAGGAACTCACCGACCTGGGGCTGGTGCGCGAGACTGGCGTCCGCACGCCGAGTCGGTCCAGTATGGGTCGTCGCCGTGCGCAGCTGGACCTCGTCGCCGATGCGGGTTATGCCGTTGGCGTGCTGGTCGCCGCCGAAAACAGTGCCGTGACGATCCTCGACCTGAAGGGCGGGCTTGTCGCCACCCAGCGTTTTCGACCTCCGTCGGGCGCACCTGAGCCGACGCTCTCATTTTTGGCTCTCACGGCAGAGGACCAACTGGCTCGTGTTGGCATTCCGGCGGAGCGAATTGTCGGCGTCGGGGTTTCGGTGCCCGGGGTTGTGGATCCGGAGCGTGGCCGGCTGCACCTGTCACCATTTTTCGGCTGGTCGAACGTGCCCGTCCGCGCGGCCTTCGAAGCGGTGTTTGGTCCACGCGTAACGGTGGCCAGTCCGGTGCAGGCCATCGCGGTGGCGGAGCTGTTGTTCGGCTCCGCCTCGCGTTTACCATACGCGGACCTCGCGCTGGTGAACGTCTCGACCGCGATTGCAGCGGCGTTCGTCTTCGGCGGCCGGTTGCAACAAGGTGCCGACAGTGCGAGCGGGCAGATCGGCCACGTGCCGGTTGATGCTCACGGCCGGCGGTGCCGGTGTGGTCGGCGCGGCTGCCTGGACGCGGTGGCCTCTGGGGACGCGTTGGTGGCGCTCGCCGCGCAAGACGGGGAGGAGTACGGTACCTTCTCAGATCTGCTCGGCGCCGCCGAAGGCGGTGACGCTCACGCGCTCGCCCTCCTGCACCAGTCGGCACGGCAGGTCGGCAAAGTGGTGGGCGATGTGATCACGATGTTGGACCCCACGCTGGTAGCGGTCAGCGGGATGGTCCTGCGACTTGGCACGTGGTACGTGGACCGGGTGCGCGAGGCGGCGCTTGCGCGCGCATTCGTCGTGAGCGAAGCGGGCCCGCGGATCGTTGCGTCCGCGTTCGGCGTGGACGCCGGTGCGGTCGGTTCCGCTGCGATCGCCCTGGACAAATTCGTCTATCAGCCGGCGTAACCAGCAAGCGTTTCTTCTGATGCGGCTGGCCGAATGTGCTCGGACGTGTTGAAGCGCGCGCCGCCACCGATCGATGCTCCAATCGCGCTACAGCTCAAGCATGTGCTCGCGGCGTGTCGTATTGAGGCTATGCAGGTAGTCGTGGAACGCGGCTGGGTTCAGCATATTTACATGCTGAAAAGCCGAGGGCCAGATCCGCTCAACGTCGTCGGGCCGGCCCTCCAGATCCACTCCACGTGCGCAGGGCCGCGCTCCCTATAGCGTTTGTTCGACAAGATCACGCATTGGCTACCCGCACCCACCTGTTCCTCCTGGCCTCAAGGTGCGTCTCATTCGTCTTACTCCTTACCTCGCGGGCCCGTCCCAGACACGCACCTAAAGGTGCCTTTTGTAAGCACACCCCTACACACTTATGATGCTGTTACGCACTAGAAGTGAGGTTAGGGCAAATGAGCGAGCAACCAGAC
>JAFAOS010000292.1 GCA_019247515.1 Chloroflexota bacterium
GGCGGGATTCGAACCCGCGACCTCAGCGTCCCGAACGCTGCGCGCTAACCAAGCTGCGCTACTTCCCGTGTTGCGGAGGAAGAGTGTACGTGACGGTTACTTGACCACCACCGTGCCGACCATCTTGGGGTGGATCAGGCAGGCGTATTGGTAGGTGCCGGGCTGGCTGAACGTGAGGCTGTACCCGGTGACCTCGGAATTGTCGCCCTGGAGCATATCGAGGCCCGAGGAGTGGAACCCGGACCCGTTCCAGGTGCCTCCGTCGAGGATGTAGGTGTCGCCCGCGCCCTCGGGGATGTCCTTGGGGAACTTGGGCCCGGACCCGGAGTTGACGACGGGGTTGAAGGCGATGGTGCCGTCCTTCTTGATCGTCAGGACCGGGACGTAGCGCGGAACGTTGAAGCTCACGGTGTGCTCGCCGATCATCGCCCAGGTCACCTTCTGCCCGACCTTGGCGTGGATCGTGCGGGGGACGAACTCGTTGGCCAGGACGGAGTTGGGGTCGTTGGTCGTGAACCCGGCGAAGTACCCGTC
The DNA here is from genome assembly GCA_019247515.1 of Chloroflexota bacterium. GTDB lineage: Bacteria > Chloroflexota > UBA6077 > UBA6077 > CF-72 > CF-72. The sequence continues at coordinate 535 of JAFAOS010000292.1, forward strand.
CTTGAGCTTGGCGATCTGGTTCTCAGTGGGCGGGGGCTGGAACTTCGAGATGTCGTTGACGACCTTCAGCAGGTCGAACTTCGGCAGCGCATTGACCTGCTTGAGTGCCTTGCGGACTGATTCGGTGAGCGCGTTCGCCTGCGAGAGGGCGGCGCGATCGACGGCACCCTGGCTGGGGATGGCGGCACCCGCCGACTTCACGATGATGCGGCCCTGCATCTGGGGTCCGTGGACGCTGCAGTAGTAGTGGTAGGTGCCGGGCTTGATCGACTTCGACAGCTTCACGTCGAAGCTGTTGCCGTTGTTGCCGGCGTAGGGGATATAGCCGCTGCTGTAGTACGCCTGGGTGCCGTTGAAATCCGGTTGCACGCGCTTGGGGCACGGCTTCTTGGGATCCGACGGCGGAACGCCGCCCTTGTCGATGTAGCAGGGCTGCGCGGCCGGCTGGATCACACTCTGGTTGTCGCCGAGCATGTCGGGCAGGTGCTCGAACGCCTTCTTGAACGCGTCTTGTGCCTCTTGTGACGGGGGACCGTTCTGCTGGAACTGCGGGAGCAATGGGTTGATGGTGTTCAGCCCGTCGTCGACGAGGGTGCCCATGGTGACGCTGTGGGGCTCGCCATTCCACGCCTGCCTGAAGTGCACGATGTCGCCTGGGTGCACCGTGACGGTATTGGGGAAGTAGGCGAGGGCGATGGCGGCGAAGTCGGGGTTGTTGTAGTCGACCAGCACCTGGCGACCACTCCCGCCGCTGCCTGGCGCGCAGGCGAACGCCACCGTGCCAATGAGGACGAGCACGCCGGCCAACAGCGCCCGGGATCGCATCACTTGACCACCACCGTTCCGACCATCTTCGGATGTATGAGACACGCATATTGGTACGTGCCCGCTTTGGTGAACGTGAGGCTGTAGGCGGCCGCCGCGTTCTCGGGCGTATCCGGACTGATGCCGGAGTTGCGGAAGCCGGTGCCGTTCCAACTTCCTCCGTCGACGATCAGCGTGTCACCGGCGCCTTCGGGATAGTTGTCGGGGAACTTCGTGCCGCCTCCGGAGTTGGCCCGCTTGTCGAGCTTGACCGTGCCGTCCTTGGCTATGGCCAGGATGGGGAAGTACCGGGGTACGTCGAAGCTCACGGTATGGGCGCCGACGAACGCCCACGTGACCTTCTCGCCCACCTTGGCGTGGATCGTGCGGGGAAGGAACTCGTTGGCGAGCACGGGATTGTTGTCCTGGGTGCCGAAGCCGGCCAGGTACGCGTCCTTGAGCTTGGTCCTCTGATTGTCGCTGAGCGGAAAGCCGGCGATCCCGATGGCCTTCTCGAGGCTGTAGCCGGCGGTGGCCTTGTCGAGGCTCTTCTTCAAGGCGCCCGTCTTCGACCGCGCCTGCGACAGAGCTGCTTCGTCGACCTTGCCCTGGCTCGGGATCGCTTTGCCTTTGGGCTCGACGATGATCTTCCCCTGCATCTCGGGCCCGTGGAAGTTGCAGTAGTAGAGGTACGTGCCGGGTTCGATGTCGTTGGCGAGCTTCACGTCGAAGCTGTTGCCGTTGTTGCCGGCGTAGGGGATGAACCCACTGCTGTAGTACGCCTGCTTCCCCGTGAATACGGGCTGGGTTCGCTTCGGGCACGGCTTGTTGGGGTCGGAGGGCAGCGTGCCGGAGTCGAGGTAGCACGGCTGGGCGGCCGCTTGGATGACCTGGTCGTTGTCACCGAACATGAACGGCAGGTCCTTGAAGGCTTGATTGAACTGGTCGTTGACCTCGGGCGGCGCGCCCTGGCCGCCCGGGTACTTCTGCATCAGTGGATTGACGATGCCGAGGCCCTTGTCGACGAGGGTTCCCATCGTGACGCTGTGGGGCTCGCCGTTCCACGCCTGCTTGAAGTGCACCGTGTCGCCCTGGTGCACCGCCACCGAGTCGGGGAAGTACGACAACACGATGTTGGCGAAGTCGGGGTTGTTGTAGTCGACGAGTACCTGGCGCCCACTACTGCCGCCACCGCCCGAGCACGCAAACGCGGTGGCGGCTACGAAGACCAGGACACCGAGCAGTGCTGCACGCGGTCGCATGCTCATTTGACTATCACCGTGCCAACCATCTTCGGGTGGATGAGGCATGCGTACTGGTACGTGCCCGCCTTCGTGAACGTGAGGCTGTACGCCATCACGTCGGTCGGTCCGTTGGTGTCGGGCGGGAAGCCGGAGGAGATGAACCCCGTGCCGTTCCAGTTGCCCCCGTCGACCACGAACGGGTTGGGGTGGTCATCGGGCAGGGAGTCGGGGAAGCCCTTGCCGCGCGTGGCGCTGGCGCGCTGGTCGAAGGCCACCTTGCCGTCCTTGCCGATGGTCAGGATCGAGAAGTAGCGGGGCACGTCGAAGCTGACGGTGTGGATGCCGAAGAACGCCCACGTGACCTTCTCCCCGACCTTGGCGTGGATCGTGCGGGGCAGGAACTCGTTGGCCAGCACCGACTGCTCGGCCTGCACGCCGTAGCCGGCCAGAGCGAAGCCCTTGATGGCGGCCTTGAGCTTGTCGTCGGGCGCCGGCTCGATCTTGGCGATGTCGATGGCCTTGTTGATGTCGAACGGACCGGACGCGGCGAGCTTGTCGAGCGCCTCGGCCACAGGCTTCACGTGTGACTTCGCCTGCGACAGCGCGGCTTTGTCGACCGCGCTCTGGCTCGGGATGGTGGCACCCTTGGGCTTGACGACGATGCTGCCCTGCATCTCCGGGCCGTGCAGGTTGCAGTAGTAACGGTAGGTGCCGGGCTTGATGTCGGGCGCCAACTTCACGTTGAAGCTGTTGCCGTTGTTGCCGGCATAGGGGATGAACCCGCTGCTGTAGTACGCCTGCTTGCCGGTGAACGCGGGTTGCACGCGCTTGGGGCACGGCTTGTCTTTGTCACTCGGCGGCGTGCCCGACTCGAGGTAGCACGGCTGGGCCGCGGCCTGGTTGATCTCCGTCGGTCCCCCGTTGCCGAACATGAACGGCAGGTCCTTGAACGCGGCGTCGAACTGGTTCTGTGCTTCCGGGGGTGCGCCCTCGCCGCCCGGGTACTTCTGCAGCAACGGGTTCACGATGTCGAGGCCCTTGTCGACCAGCGTCCCCATCGTGACGCTGTGAGGCTCGCCGTTCCACGCCTGCTTGAAGTGCACGGTGTCGCCCGGGTGCACCGCCACCGAGCTCGGGAAGTACGCCAGCACCAGGTTGGCGAAGTCGGGGTTGTTGTAGTCGACGAGCACTTGGCGGGTGTTGCCGCCGCCGCTACTCGAGCCACCCCCGCACGCGAACAGCGTCGTCGCGACGACGCACACCAACCCGAGGAGCACCATCCGCCGTTTCATGAGGTGCGTTTTACACGGGCTGTGGCTTGAACGCCTCGTCGTGGTAGGTGCCGCCCGCCAAAAGGGCGCGAAACGCCTTGCCCAGGCGGATGGGGTCGAGCGGCTTGACCAGCCAGCCTTCGGCGTCGCTGCGGCGAGCGAGGAACACGTCGGCCCGGCGGTCGAGCAACATCAGCACGGGGACGTGCGGCAGCCGGCCCGCGCCTTCCTCCAGGCGCAGGTCGAGGCACACGGCCATACCGCCCATGTTCCCGATCTGCAGGTCGAGGATCACGAGGTCGGGCGGCTGCTCCTCGACCGCCTTGCGCACCTCGGCGCCCCGGCTGATCTCTTCGACGGTGACGTCGGGCGCCACGATCACGGAGCGCACTTCTTCGCGCACCCACGGTGCGTCACTGACGATCAGAACCCTCGGCACACGGCGAAACTAGCCCGCCGGAGCCGGGCCGGAGGCGGGATAGCATCGGGCGCCCCCGCCCTTCGGAGGACTGCTGCGTGCTGGAAATTCAGATCGACCATGCCGATGGCCACGTCATCTGCCGGCCGGTCGGAGAACTCGACGCGTTCACCGTGAGCCAATTCCGCCAGACCCTGGCCGAG
>JAFAOS010000540.1 GCA_019247515.1 Chloroflexota bacterium
AGCTTGGGATGCGTTGTCGCCGACCGACCAGCGGCTTGAGTCCGTCCAACCACTCACGTTTGTTCTGGGACAGGCCAGTGGAGTGGTTGTAGCGGAAGTCGTCGGCAAGCAGCGCGCCGAGCGCTTCGAAGTCGCCCTTGCTCGCCAGCGAGTCGATACTCGAATCGATCTGTTGAAGCCTGGCCTGGATCGCGGCGTTGTTGTCAGTCATGGCGTCAGTCCGACCACACCCAGTCACGAATTTCGGGCGCGTCTTCGAGATGGTCATGCGCGTACGTGACGGAGTCCGCGATGCGCGCCTCGCACTGGGCGACGAGCGCCGCGGCGCGGTCGCCCAGGCGCGGCACGCGTCGGATCGCCTCGGCTGCCAGGTGGAAGCGGCTCATCGAGTTCAGCACCACCATCTGGAAAGGAGTCGTGGTGGTGCCCTGTTCGTTGAAGCCGCGCACGTGGATGCGGTCGACATCCGGGTGCCCGTGGACGATTTCGTGGATCGCGCGCTGATAACCGTGGAAGGCAAAAACCACCGGCTTCTCCTCGGTAAAGAGCTCGACGAATTCCGCACTCGTCATTCCGTGCGGGTGAGCTGCGGTTGGAAACAAGCGCATCAGGTCGACCACGTTGACGACGCGCACGCGCAGGTCGGGGACGAGTTGACGCAGCCACCACGCCGCGGCCACGGTTTCGAGCATGGGGATGTCGCCGGCGGCGCCCAGCACCACTTCCGGATCGGCGCCATCCTCGACGCTGGCGCGGCGGATGATCGACGCGCCGCGTGTGCAGTGCTCAATGGCCTGGTCCATGGTGAAGTACTGAAGTTGTGGCTGCTTGTCGATCACGATCAGATTGACGTAATCCCGGCTGCGCAGGCAGTGGTCGGCGATCGATAGCAGGCAATTGGCGTCGGGCGGCAAATAGATGCGCGCCACCGTGCCGCGTTTGGACAACATCACGTCGATCAGTCCAGGCCCCTGATGGCTGAAACCGTTGTGGTCGTTGCGCCAGCAGGTGGAGGTCAGCAGGATGTTCAGTGACGCGACCGGCGCGCGCCAGGACAGATTCTGCGCCTCCTGGAGCCACTTCGTGTGCTGCACCGTCATCGAGGCGGAGACCATCGCGAACGCTTCGTACGTCGCGAACAGTCCGTGGCGTCCGGTGAGCAGATAACCCTCGAGCCAGCCTTCGCACAGATGCTCGCTGAGCACCTCCATGACCCGCCCATCCGCTGAAAGGTGATCGTCGATGTCCAGCGTCCGGCCGACGAAGCAGCGGTTCTCGACCTCGAAGACGTTGCCCAGGCGATTGGAGTTGGTCTCATCCGGGCAGAACAGCCGGAAGTTCGACGCCGATTTATTGCGCACATAGACGTCACGCAGCATGCGCCCCAGCTGGCGTGTGGACTCGTGCAATTCGCGAGCAGGTTGTGGGACGTCGAGCGCGTAGTCGCGGAAACTGGGGAGGTCCAGGTCAACCAGCAGTTTTCCGCCGTTGGCGTGTGGGTTGGCGCTCATACGCCGATCGCCCCTGGGACTGAGCTCGGCCACGTCAGAGACGAGCACGCCGTTGGAGTCGAACAGCTCGTCTGGTTGATAGCTGCGCAGCCAACTCTCCAGCTGCGAAAACTGGTCGACATCGGTGCGGGCGCTGGGGAGCGGGACCTGGTGAGAGCGGAACGTGCCCTCCACCGGCAGGCCGCCGACGACTTTCGGACCGGTCCACCCCTTGGGCGTCCGCAGGACGATGGCGGGCCAGCGCGGCCGTTCGAAGACCCCGTTACGCCGAGCCGTTTGCTGGATGGCGCGAATGCGCTCGTAACACAGGTCGAGCGTTGCGGCGAAGCGCTGATGCACACCTGGCGGATCGTCACCTTCGACAAAGTGGACCTCGTAGCCGTTGCCCTCCAGCAGCGCGCGTACGTCGTCGTTGTCGTCGCGACCGAGCACGGTGGGGCCGCTGATCTTGTAGCCGTTGAGGTGCAGGATGGGCAGGACGGCGCCGTCGCGGGCGGGGTTGAGGAAGGTCGTGCCCTTCCAGGCGCCAGCCAGGGGCCCGGACTCCGCCTCGCCGTCGCCGACCACCGCCGCCACGATGAGGCCCGGGTTGTCGAAGGCGGCGCCGAACGCGTGCGCCAACACGTAGCCCAGCTCTCCACCTTCGTGGATGGACCCCGGTGTCTGGACACTCACGTGGCTGGGAATGCCTCCGGGCGTTGAAAAACGACGGCACAGATGCCACAAGCCAGCCAGGTCTTGCGATACCTGTGGATAGATCTCCGAGTAGGTCCCTTCCAGGTAGGCGTGCGCGACCAGCGCCGGGCCGCCGTGACCGGGTCCAGTCAGGTAGATCACGTCCGCGTCCCGCTCATTGATCAACCGATTCAAGTGGATGTAGATGAAGCTGAGACCGGGCGACGTGCCCCAGTGACCGAGGAGTCGGGGTTTGATGTGCTGCTGGCGGAAAGGTTCCCGCAGGAGTGGGTTGTCGAGCAGATAGATCTGGGCGACCGTCAAGTAGTTGACCGCCTGCCAGTAGCGTTGCATGCGGTTCAGCAGCGCGGGCGAGAGCGGACCACTCGCGTCGGCTGCCTGCCCATCGGCGGCGACCGCACTGGAGATCCGCACGTCGAAGTCGTACCTGGTGGCCATGGCGTAGCTCCTTCAGTGCTCAGAGCAGCAGGGTGCCAAGCCGCGAAGCGACGATCCCGTCATCCTCCTCGTGAAGCGCCGCCGGATTCACGAGCACCGCCGCATTGCCTTCGCGATTCACGGCGATGGCCGGCGTCCCCGACCACAACCTCTCGACAATGCCAGACACATCCAGCCGCGACCGACCAGGATCGACCTCGAGTCGCAGCACGCGCGGGGCCGGACCCTCCCCGTTGACGATCCTCGAGGTAATGCCCGGCGCGCCGTCCAGCTCACTGGCGATCGCTTTCAAACGACGCTCGTAGCCAGCCAGGCGCGCGTCGTGATCGGTATCCAACCATTCGCGGAGCGCCGCGACCACGGCGACAATCGTTTGTCGATCGACTTTCAGGGGCCGGCCCCAGCTTTTCTCCCAGGCCAATGTCTCGAAACCGATGAATCCGTGCAATGCCGCGGCGCCCACCAGGTCAGCGCGTCCACACAGAATCCCTGAGGCATTCAGCGCGCCGATGTACTTGGCGCCGAACGCGACCAGGTCGGCGCCAAGACGGGTGTAGCTCTTGAACAGGTCCAGTGGATACACCCGCCCGGCCGCGTCGACGATGACCGGAACACCGCGTGCATGCGCGAGCTGAATGACCTGCTCGAGCGACACGGTGCCGGGCTCGCCATCCAGGTGCGCGGGGAACAGCACCGCCGCCACGTCGTTCGCAGCCAGCGCCGATTCGAGCTGGTCGGCGGGCACTTCGCGCAGACGCGCGCCTGGCACGGTGACGGCGCGCTGGTAGTGATAGTGGTGAGCTGACTGGAGCAGCACGGCATTGCGCATGCCGGTGGTGTCGGGCAGGCGCTGAATCTTGTCAGGGTCGGTCCCCGCCATGCACGCGGCAGTCCCCAGGGCAAGCGCCGCGGCCGCCCCGGGCGTGACATACGCGGCCTGGCACTCGAGCATCCTGGCGATCGCCTGCCCCGAGCGTTCCAGGAGTTGCTGCATGTCCACGTAGTGGCGCTCGACGTCTTGCATCGCCCGCCGCACCTGGGCTGAAGGCGTCGACCCGCCCAGCACCGTGTTGTTCCCGCGGGCGTTGACGACAGGCTTGATGCCGAGTTGCTCGAACACACCGCTGGCCATTGCGTTCCCGGTCATGCCGCCGATGTTACGGCCCGCGAGCCGCCTCCTCAGCCATGCCCGCGATCAACACTCCGCGATCGTCGGCCTGCGCTTGCGACGCGAGCTCGTCTTCCGCGCGTTGGAGCGCTCGTGTGGCGAGGGCCGCGTACTCGGCGAACTGCACTACTGGTTGCAGCTCAGCCGCCATCGGCCGGCCGACCCAGCGAAAGGTCCACGGTTCGCGGCCGAGTGCGGCGCCAGCATCCGTTTCGGGCAGCGCCGGCACGAATCCGTACTGCCAGGCATTGGCCTCGAGCCACTGTACCGTTTCACTGTCGCGATCGTCGTCCGCGTTCACCAGCGTTGCGGGATCGTCCGCCACCTCGACCACGGTTCCGAGCCAGGCCTGCGGCGCAACCCGCGCGGGCGACGGCGCGGGGGTGGGACTCGCGCCGGCCACGTCCGCGCCAGGTGTCGGCGTGAGCGCAATCGGCGTCGGCGTGAGCGGCGGCGGAGGTGGCACGTCCATCTGGCACGGGGCCACAAAGGCGGTCCGAAGGACTTTGCTCATATTGCTGTCGTTCGGCGGCTGCCACCCCTTCAGCACCCAGAACGGAAAACCAGCCTCGGCGGCTGCCACCTGCAATTCGTGGAGATCTGCAACGGTCTCCTGACGCAACCGGATCTGGTCATCTGGATTCTGTTGCGCGATGCCGAGTGGACCGACGAGAACGGTGTCCGTGCGCCGATCCAGCAGCACCGGCAGGCGCCCCTGCGCGTCTGGAACGCGGAACACGTCCTCCGCAAGCCGCGGCGCCAACCCCAGGTAGTGGGGCGCGCCGGCGGGTCCGAACTGGCTGTAGGCTGTCCGCGAGATGTCGACGATCGCTTCGCGCGCGGCCGCTTCGTCCGGTGCGTTGCCGACGAGCGCAACCAGCAGGTAGGCGCCCGATGGGGCGTAGATCACCCCCGCGTCGTGGCGGAGATTGGTCAGCTCGCCGGTTTTGTGCGCAACGGGTATCCCGATGGGCAGTGGCACGGGTAGGCGATTGTTCTCCTGTTGTGCCAGCAGCATCGACAGCATCTGACTGCTCGCCAGCGGGCTGACTGCCTGCCCGAGCGCCATGCCATTCAACAGACGGGCGATATCCGCGGCGGACGTATACGCGTGGTCGGGCGTGATGTAGCTCTTCTGCAGTCCAAGTCCAACCAGATACGCGTTGACGGCAGCATCACCGAGACGATCCTCGATCATGTCCGCCGCGGAATTGCTGCTGATTTCGATCATGGTCTGCAGCGCGCAGCCGACGCTGGACCGCGTGCCAACCGCAAGATCCGTGTACGGATCCGAGTCCGCGAGGGTTTGCCCGAGCGTGAGCTGGTCCTGAGCGCCGAGCGCGCCGGTGGACATCTGCGCGTACGCGGCCTGGAGAAGAAACAGCTTGTAGAGGCTGGCGGACGACAGCTGTTCGTCGGCGTTGACACTCGCCGTCGCACCGGTGTCGAGGTTCGTGGCGACAACCGAAATGGAACCCTGGTGCCGGCTTACCGCCGACTCGATCGCCGCCTGCAAGGTATCGGAAGTACGCCACGGGTGCGCGGCGAGCGGCGAGTTTCCGAGAGGCAGCCAGCGCACCGAGGCGACCGGCAGATCAGGAAACACCACTGGTCTGGCCGGAGGACCTGGCGTTGGAGCTGGTGTCGGAGCCCCACTCGTGGGCGTCGGGCTGCGCACGATCGGCGTCGGCGTGATGCGTGGCGTAGGTGTGGGAGTCGGCGTCGGCGTGTGCGGAGGCGACGCCGCGATGGAGCCGAGGGCCAGCGCGACGCCAACGATCACCTGCGACGTCGTTCGGAGGCGTCTCCGCATGGCTGGTCAGTGTAGCCGCCGCGCGCATCAAACGAAGCGCACCGCCTGAGGCGGGTCGGGCCTATACTGGCGCCGATGGCGGATTTCGACCTCCTCCTGCGCGGCGGGCACGTCATCGACCCCGTCAACCGGCTGGACGAGGTCATGGACGTCGGCATCAGTGGCTCGCGCATCTCCGCGGTGGCCTCACACCTGGACGCTGGCGCCGTCCAGAGCATCGACATGCAGGGGCGCTACGTCGTGCCGGGGCTGATTGACATGCACGTGCACGTCTATCCGCGCAGCACAGTTGACGGTCCGGCCGCGCTCGTGCCCGATGCGCACGCCTTCCGCGTCGGTGTCACCACCCTGGTGGACGCCGGGACCGCCGGGTCAAATGATTTCGCGGACTTTCGAGCGAACTGGATCGAACGCTCTTCGGTGCGGTTGCTGGCCTGGATCAACATCGCCGCCGCAGGCATGGGCAACGCCGAACAGGACCCCCGTCAGTTCGATATCCAGAAACTGGTGGACACGCTGGCCGCCAATTCCGACGTCGCGGTGGGTGTCAAGACGGCGCATTACTGGACCCGTCTGGCGTGGGACGCGGAGCATCCGCCCTGGGCGAGTGTCGACGCCGCGGTGGAAGCCGGTGAACGCGCCCACTTGCCGATTATGGTGGATTTCTGGCCGCGACCTCCCGAGCGGCCGTACGCGGACCTGATTCTCCAGCACATGCGCCCCGGCGATATTCACACGCATGTCTTCGCCCAGCAGTTTCCCATCGTGACGGAGGAAGGCGGCGTGTACGATCACCTCTGGCGCGCGCGCGAGCGCGGGGTGCTGTTCGACCTCGGCCACGGCGCGGGAAGCTTCTGGTTCCGCAACGCGGTGCCCGCCCTGGCGGCCGGCTTCCCGCCGGACAGCATCAGTACCGACCTGCACCTCAGGAGTCTCAACGGCGCCGCGCTCGACACGCTGCATTGCGTCTCCAAGTGCATCGCGATGGGCATGCCGATCGCGGAGGCGATTTATCGGACCACGGTCACACCCGCGCGCGCGATACGTCGACCGGAGCTCGGCACGCTGTCGCCCGGTGCCGAGGCCGATGTAGCGGTACTCCGCTGGGTAAATCAGCCGCGCTCGTTCGCCGATTGCGGCAGGGCGCGACTGCAAGGTCAGGGCGAGCTTGCATGTGACATGACGCTGCGCGCTGGCCGGATTGTCTGGGACCCGACTGGCCTCAGCATGCCGGAGTGGACCTCGGCTCCGGCCGCTTACTGGAACATCCCCGCCCTTCAGTCGTGAACGCTCCACCGCGTCCTGCGCGCCCTGGCGCGCATCGAAGTGGTCCGGCAGGAGCCAAATGGTCAGTTTGCGCTTGCGCCGCTCGGCCAACCCCTCCGCCGCGACGTCCCGGACTCGCTCTACAGAATGGTGCGCCTCTGGGGGACGGATCTGTTCAAACTGACCTGGATGCGGTTTCCGCACAGCGTGCGCACCGGCCAGTCCGCGCAGGAGTATCTGTATGGCTTGCGGCAGTTCGACTATCTGGCAACACAGCCGGAGGTGGCCGCCATTTTCAACGACGGCATGCTTGCCGGCACCCTGACCGTCGCCGCCGCGGCGCTGGACGCCTACGATTTCTCAGCGTTCAGGTCCATCGTCGACGTGGGCGGTGGAAGCGGCGCGCTGGCAGCGACGGTGCTGAAGGCCAATCCCACGCTGCGTGGGAGCGTGTTCGATTTGCCCTTCTGCCGCGTACTGCCACCAGTCGGTGGGCCGCTGACGGACGCGGTCTTTGGCGACGTGACGATGATCGTCCACACTGGTGGCCGCGAACGTACGCAAGCCGAGTACGCCGGTCTCCTGGAATCAGCCGGTTTTCGTCTGAGGCGCGTCGTGCCGACACGTGTCGCGCAGAGCGTCGTCGAGGCGGTTCCCAACTGAATCTACTTGAGCGCGCCGCGCGCCGGGCCGGACAATCGCTCTATGCAAAGACGCGCCAGTGCCGAATCGACGGCAGAGTTGTACCTGGAGCTCCTCGCCGCGCGCGGCGTTCGCTACTTCTTCGGCAACGGCGGCACAGACTTCGGACCCATCGTCGACGCCTACGCCAAACGGCTGAGCGCGGAGGCGCCTGTCCCCGTGCCCGTGACCGTTCCACATGAGATCACGGCGATGGCGATGGCGCACGGCTTCACCATGGTCACGGGCGAGCCACAGGTCGTCATGGTCCACACCATCGCCGGCACCGCCAACGCCACGGGCGGGTTGATCAACGCGACGCGCGCGGGCGTGCCGATGCTGTTCTCGGCGGGACGTACGCCGCTGACCGAAGGCGACGCCCGCGGCTCGCGCGACGGCGGCATCCACTGGGCGCAGGAATCATTCGACCAGGGCAGCATGGTGCGCGAGTGGGTCAAGTGGGACTACGAGCTGCGCCACGGCGCTGATCTGGAGGGCGTCGTCGACCGCGGCCTGGCGATTACTCGGACCCAGCCGTGCGCGCCCGTTTATCTGACCCTCCCGCGCGAAGTACTGGCCGAGCCTGTCGGCGAGCTGACCTACGCGGACCAGCCACGTATGGGTCCCAGCAAGTCGGTGGCCGCGCCCGAGAGCCTCGAGCGGGCCGCGAAAGCGCTGGCCGGCGCCCGCCAGCCGCTGCTGATCACGCGCTCGGCCGGGCGCGACCCATCGGCGGTGGCTCAGCTGATACGCCTGGGCGAGCTGCTCGGCATGCCGGTCTTCGAGACGGGCCCGACCCACATGAACTTTCCGGTGAGCCACGACTTGCACCAGGGCGGCGACCTCGCGCCCGTGCTGGACAGGGCTGACGTGATCGTGGTCGTCGAGGCAGACGTGCCCTGGCAGCCGAAGCGCGCGCGGCCGCACCCCGACGCGACGATCATTTCCATCGCGGCTGACCCGCTCTACAGTCGCTACCCGGTGCGCGGTTTCCCGAGCAACATCAACCTTGCGGGCGATGTCGCCGCCAGCCTGGAGTTGCTGATCGAGCGACTGGCCGCCGAGCGGATCGACCCGGCCCAGGTCCGGGCGCGCACCGCTGAATGGGCGGATCGCCACGCGCGGGTGCGGTCCGACGCCGCTGCCCGCGCGCAGGCGGGCGCGCAGCGGGTCCCGCTCGACAAGGCCTGGGTAGCGCGGTGTCTCGAACAGGTCCGCGACGGCGAGACCATCATCCTCAACGAGATCGGCCTGGATACCAGCCAGTTCGTGTTCGAACAGCCCGGCTCGTTCTTCACGGTCTCACAGGCGGGCGTCCTCGGCTGGGGCATTGGCGCGGCGCTTGGCGCCAAGCTGGCCGCGCCCGAAAAGACGGTCGTCACCTGTGTGGGCGATGGCTCGTACGTGTTTGGGGTGCCCTCGGCCGCTCACTGGGCCGCCCGTCGCTACGACCTGCCGGTGCTCGTTATCGTCTGGAACAATGCCAAGTGGTCGGCGGTCGAATCCGCGACGCGCAACGTGTATCCGGAGGGCTGGGCGGCGCGCACGCGGTCGTTCCCATTCTCCGACCTCTCTCCGGCGCTGGCGTTCGAACACGACGTCCGCGCGGCAGGCGGTTTCGGCGAACGCGTCGAATCGCCCGACCAGGTGCCAGGGGCGCTCGAGCGCGCCCTGCACGCGGTCCGCGTGGAACAGCGACTCGCACTCCTGAATATGGTGGCCTGAGCATGCCCCCCGCGCGATCCACGCCTCGGCGCCTGAGTCGCCGCTCGGCTCTGCGTTGGACCACGCTGGGTGCGCTGACCTCCCCGTTCGGCTTCAACCTGCTGCTCGAGGCCTGTGCACCCGCGCCCGCCGCTGGCGGACCCACCTCCGCCAGCGCAGCCCCCACGGCCAGCACGGCCGGCCGGCTGCAGTTGCCGACGTACGTGTCCTTCCAGGGTCCTGCACCCGATCAGCCCGGCTCCGACCAGGGCGTCCAGCCGGTGTACGTGCACTACCCCAAGAATCCGGTGAAGTCGGTAACCGCGCCGCCTGGCAGGGGCGGCCAGATCACCGCCTTGACCAATACCGTCAATGCCCCCCCGACGCCCATGGACCAGAACCCGGCCTGGCAGGCGGTCAACCAGCAGCTTGGCGCCACGCTGAACATCAACGTCGTCGCCGCGTCGGATTATCCGCCCAAGTTGGCCACGGCCATGGCTGGCTCGGACCTGCCGGAGCTGCTGTTCATCTTTCAGGGCGGACCGTCGCCCGTGCCGAGCCTGCTCCAGTTCCTCCAGGCACGCTGTGCCGACCTGACCTCCTATCTGGCCGGCGACGCCATCAAGGACTATCCGAACCTCGCCAACTTTCCCACATACAACTGGCAGGGCACGGGTACGACCTACGGCTCGAGCATCTGGGGCGTGCCCGTTCCCCGCTCGGTGCTGGCCTCGTGCATCTACGTACACCAGGAGCTGCTCGACGCGGTCGGCGCTACACTGCCCAGGAGCGCCGACGATTTCAAGCGTTTGCTGGCAGACCTGACACGACCCCAGGACAACCAGTGGGGCATTGGCTCCTCGTCGACCATGGCGTTCTTTGTGCCCTCGATGTTCTTGCAGATCTTCGGCGGGCCGAATAACTGGCGTCTGGAATCATCCGGCAAATTGACCAAGGATTACGAAACGGATGAATTCAAAGCCGCCACCGGCTACGTGCGCGACCTCGTCCAGGCGGGCGTCTTCCATCCGAACTCCGCCTCGGCTGGCGTACTTGGCGCAGACGGCGACTTCACGGCCGGTCGCTACGCCTTCTACTACAGCACCTGGCTGGCGCTCAGTACCGTCTTGTGGCCCCAATCGGCGCGCCTGGGGCCAAACATCCGCATTCGTGGTGTCGACCCGTTCAGCGCCGACGGCAAGAGCAAGCCCGTCTTCTTCCTGGGCATCGGCAATTTCGGCAACACCTACCTGACAAAGAACAGTCCCGACCGCATCAAAGAGCTGCTCGGCGTGCTCAACTTCCTGGCAGCGCCATTTGGAACCCAGGAGCAAATGCTGATGAGCTACGGATTACCGGGCATGGATTACCAGCTCACTCCAGACGGAGACCCGGTGCCAGTGGCGTCCAACAGCTACGTCTACAACCCGGTCCCGTTCCGGTACCTGACCCAGTATCCAGGCGTGCAGTACAACACGACCAACCCAGCCGAGTATGCACAGACCGTGCATCCGACGGAGTTGGCCATGGCGGCCGCTGGCATTCAGGATCCCACTTTGAGCCTGTATTCGCCCTCGTTTGCCAACCTGAACGCCAGCCTGAAGCAGTCGGTCAACGATGGTGTCACGGACATCGTGCAGGGCCGCCGGCCGCTCAGCGACCTGGATAGTATCGTTGCTGACTGGCGCAACAAAGGTGGTGACACCGTCCGCAACGAGTATCAGGCGGCGCTGGCCTCCGCTTGATCATGCACTCAGGTGGTCGTGGGCGCCGCGCCACCGATGGGCGCGATACACTGGGGATTACGAACAGCATGACTGCCCCCCTCGAGGCGCCACCCAAGCCAGGAATGGTCTGGGTGCCGGGCGGCACCTTCAGCATGGGCTCGGAGCTCGACGGCTATCCCGAGGAAGGCCCGGTCCATAGCGTGAGCGTGGATGGATTCTGGATGGATGCCTGCCCGGTGACCGTGGCGGAGTTCCGAACCTTTGTTCTGGACACTGGCTATGCCACGGTGGCTTCCCGCCCACTGGACCCCGCCGCGTATCCGGGTGTCGACCCGAAGATGCTCGTCCCGGGCTCGCTGGTTTTTCAAAAGGCCAGGCAGGCCCTTGATCTCAAGGCTGCGCTGAAGCAGCCGACGCTGCCGTGGTGGAAGTACATTCCCGGCGCGGACTGGCGGCATCCCGAGGGGCCGGGCAGCCACGTTGGCGGTCGAGCGGAGCACCCGGTCGTCCACGTCGCCTGGGAGGACGTGTGCGCCTACGCCGAGTGGGCTGGCAAAGCGATTCCCACCGAAGCCGAGTGGGAGTTCGCCGCCAGGGGAGGGATCGACGGAGCCATCTTCACCTGGGGCAACGATCCGAACCCGGATAATCAGGTCATGGCCAACACCTGGCAGGGTGAATTCCCGTGGCAAAACCTCATGGTGGATGGCTACGAGCGCACCTCGCCGGTGAGCTCATTTCCCGCCAACGGTTACGGCCTGTTCGACATGGCCGGCAACGTGTGGGAGTGGACCAGCGACTACTTCGCACCAAGCCACGACACGGCTGGAGTCGACGACCATCCGTGCTGCACCCCGCTCAATCCGCGCGTCCAATCGCCCGACAACAGCTACGACCTGTCAGACGGACGCGCGGCTCGCATCCCGCGACGCGTGATCAAAGGTGGGTCACACCTGTGCGCCCCCAATTACTGTTTGCGCTACCGACCCGCCGCGCGTCAGCCGCAAATGGAAGACAGCTCGATGTCGCACATTGGCTTTCGCTGCATCGTGCGACCGGGCGACGTGGGCAACCGAACCACACATCAGAACGATCAGGAGGTCCGCAATGGCGTACACGGGAATGACCGCTGAGACGGTGACGTTCGATGGCCACAATGGTGACAAGCTCGAGGCCTATTTCGCGCGGCCGGCGGGCAGTGGCCCCTTCCCCGGCGTGGTGGTCATTCACCACCTGCCCGGTTGGGACGAGTGGACCACGGAGGTCGTCCGCAAATTCGCGCATAACGGGTACGCGGCCGTGTCACCGCACCTGTACTCTCGAACCGGGATGTCGCCCGAGGAAGCCGGCGCCGCCGCCTACCGCGGGCTGCAATCGGGCGCACCGGTGATTGGCCAACCTGACGATCAGGCAATGGGCGACATCGAGGCATCCGCCAAATGGCTCAAGGCCCAGGGCACCTCGAACGGCCGGGTCGGCTGTATCGGTTTCTGTTCGGGTGGCCGTCTGGCGTACCTCGCCGCGTGCCGTGTGCCGGGGCTCGATGCCGCCGTCGACTGTTGGGGTGGCGCGGTCACGGCGAGTCCACGCTGGCCGACAAACGACGCCCATCCGGCGGTGCCCATCGATTTGACGCCGCAGATGCGTTGCCCGCTCCTTGGCATTTTCGGCAACGACGACCAGTTTCCGACGCCCCAGGAGGTCGACCAGATCGAAGCGGCCTTGAAGAAGGCCGGCAAGGAATACGAGTTCCATCGTTATGACGGTGCCGGTCACGGCTTCTTCGCCACCGACCGGCCGATGAGCCGCCCCGAACAGGCGAAGGATGCCTGGCAGAAGGTGTTCGCCTTCTACGCCAAGCACCTCAAAGCGCCCGTCGCGGCGGGCGTCGCATAACGCGCGGAGCGCTCACCCTACCCGCCGGCCCGAGAAACCAGCCAGGCGGTCATAGAGCGGCGCTGTTTCGGGGACAGGCACTTCGGGACCGAAGGCCTGTCCGCGGAATTGCGGCTTCAGATTTTCACGCATCCAGTCGAGCGCCTCGCGGCCGACGGCGTCATTCAATCGGCTGATCGGCTGGCTGGTGGCTCTGGCCGCGTCCCAGGCGTGCACCGCCAGATCCGAAACATGCTGACCAAGCGCCCAGGTGAGTGGAAACTCGCCAATTGATGTTTTGAGCGTGCCCTCGGTGCCGCGTTTCTGCCAGGCGGCGGCCAGGCTTGCGCCCGCGCGGCGGTAGGCCGCAAGCCAGTCGTCGTCGATCAGATCGACGTTCGGCGCAGGTCGTTCCGAGCCGTCAATGCCGGCAACGAACACGTGCATGTCGAATACGACGTGGTTCACTAGTTGCCGCACATTCCACTCCGGGCACGGCGTGCGGAGGCTTGCCTGCGCAGGCGGAATTCGCGCGATCAACTGCTCGAGTTGATCGATCGCCTGTTGGAGAAGATCGAGATTCAGCATGATGCAGCTAGCGCTCCGTTGGGGACCATTTGTAGATTCGCGTCAGCGTTCCGCCCATCAGCCGAGCGCGGTCGCCGGTCGAGAGGCGCTCGTTGACGCGGAACGCCTGGACGCCTTGCTCGTAGCTCAGTAGCGCGACCGCGCGCGTCCAGTCCGTACCCCACAGGCAGCGATCCAACCCGAACGCGTCGAAGATGCGCGCGAGCGGATCCCAGATGTCTCGGTACGGGAACGGCTCGTGCGACAGCGTGCACGCGCCGCTGATCTTGATCGCGATGTTCGGTTGGGCCGCCAGGGCCAGCACTCTGGGCAGGTCGGCGAAAGGCTGGGCCGGAGCCGGGGGCTCGAACGGCTGCTGCAACCCGAGGTGATCGATCACGACCTGGGTAGCCGGGTTGCGCGCCGCCAGCTGGCCGGCCTGCTCCAGCCGGTCCCAGGCGAGGAGATTGACCGCCAGGCCGTGGCGCGCCGCGGTGGCCAGGACGCGGTTGAGGCCGGGATCGGCGGGGTCCTCGGAGAGATCACGGTTCAGCATGATGCGGACGCCCACTGTGCCTGGGGTGGCCGCCCACGCGGCGATCGTGTCGGCGACGGCGGGGTCGCCAGGATCGACGGGCTTGACCAGGGCAAAGCGGTCGGCGTACTTCGCGCGCACCTCGAGCGCGTAGCTGGCGTCGAAGCGGTACAGCGAGAACGGCGAGACCAGGATCGCACCATCCACCCCGACCGCGTCCATGGCGGCAACCATCTGCTCGCCGGTGACTTCCGGTGGGCCGCGCAGCACGTCGACCCAGGGGCGGCCCGGGTGGTTGCGCTCGTACGCGTGGACCTGTGCGTCAATCGTTGGCATGCTGGTCGTTGTACAGGAGATGCTTCACATATGAACGACAACACGATCTTTCTCGCCGGCGCCAGCGGAGCGATCGGCATGCGACTGGTGCCACTCCTGGTCGAGGCGGGCTACTCGGTCGTTGGCACGACGCGTTCACCTGAGAAAGCCGCGCGCCTCGCGGCTCTCGGCGCCGAACCAGTGGTCGTCGACGTTTTCGACGCACCTGCCTTGCAACGCGCCCTTGGTACCGCGCGCCCGCGCATCGTCATCCACCAGCTCACCGATCTCGCGCTGCTCGCCGGCGATCGCGCGACGGCACTCCAGCGCAACGCGCGCATACGTATTGAAGGCACCCGCAATCTCGTGGAGGCCGCGATCGCCGCCGGCGTCGAGAAGTTGATCGCGCAGAGCATCGCCTGGGTCTATGCGCCAGGGCCGGAGCCTCACTCGGAAGAGGATGCGCTGCAGGCACCGGCTGAAGGTCCGGCCGGAGCAACGATGCGTGGAGTGATCGCGCTGGAACAGCAAACGCTGGGGTCTCCGCCGCTGGTCGGCATCGTGCTGCGCTACGGCCGGCTGTACGGCCCGGGCACGGGTAACGACGCTCCGGCCGGTTCGCCGGGCGTCCACGTCGACGCCGCCGCGGCCGCGGCTCTGCTGGCCGCGCCGTCGTCGGCACACGGTATCTTCAACATCGCCGAGCCCAGCGAGCACCTGGCCACCGAGCGCGCGCGGCGCGAACTGGGCTGGGACGCCAGTTTTCGGCCGAGGGTAAACTGCCCTGCAGCGTGAATCATCCACCCATGCCCTCTCGAGACGTCACGCGTCGCTCGTTTTTGCGGGTTGCAAGCGGTGTCTTGCTGGGCGCTGCCAGCGTGCCCGTGTTGGCGGCCTGCTCGGCGGGCGTGCCAGGCAGCTCGGTTTCGTCGTCCAGCGCGGGGACATCAGCGCCCAGCGGTAGCAAGATACAGCTCCCGGCGTACACGGCCCTGCCGAACCTGCCTCCGCCTGACCTGCCCGGGAGCTCGGATGGGCTGCTCGCGCCGGGTTACCTGAAGTATCCGTCGAACCTGATCAAGTCCGTTCCACAGCCACCAGGCAAGGGCGGCGAGGTCAACGCGCTCACCGTCTCGCTCAGCCCCGCGCCCACACCGCTCGAGAGCAACCCCGCATGGCAACAGGTCAACAAAGAGGTCGGGGTCACGCTGCGCATCCCGTCCATCTCGACCGCGGACTATCCAACCCGCCTCAACACCGTGCTGGCCGGTGGCGATCTACCGGACATTATTGCCGTCGCGATCTTCAGCACGACGATGCCCAATATCGGCGACTTCCTCAACAACGCCTGCGCGGACCTGACGCCGTACCTGAGTGGTGACGCGGTGAAGGACTATCCCAACCTGGCCAACCTGCCATCCACCGCCTGGCCGCCCATGATGTACAACAACAAGATCATGGCCGTGCCCGTCGCGGCGGGCGGCGTGCGCCAGTCGCCATTGCTGCTGGCTCGCGGCGGTGACCTCGACAAGGCCGGCATCACCAGCATCAGCAGCCCCGACGATTTCATGGGCGTCTGCAAGCAGTTGAACAACCCCGGCACACGCTGGGCGCTCGGCGCGAACACGCTCGTCAACTGGCTGGCGATGGTGTTCGGTGCGCCGAACGGTTGGGCCCAGTCTGGTGGGAAGTTCACCAAGGACTACGAGACGCCCGAGTACCGGGCCGCGGTTGCCTACCATCGTGCGTTATGGGATGCCGGGTTATTTCACCCGGATTCGGCGTCGCTGTCCGGGAGCCCGGCCGGCGTGCAGTACTACGGCGGCAAGTTCGTCTTTTCGCCGCACGCAAGCTGGTCGCTCGTCGCCTACCAGACCGCCTGGGAACGCTCCAACGCCGCGGACCCGGAGTTCAAGCCCCGCGCGGTGCTGCCGTTCAACAAGGATGGCACGGGCCGCGCCGCGCAGTTCATCGGCCTGGGTTCCACCGGCACCATCGCGCTGAAAAAGGCCTCGGCCGATCGGGTCAAAGAGCTGCTTGGCGTCCTGAATTACGTGGTGGCGCCGGTCGGCACCAGCGAAGCGCTCCTGATGCAATACGGCGTGGAAGGACCGGATTTCACCCGCGATCCCAGCGGCAATCCGCTCCCCACTCAGCAGGGCCTGAATGACCTGATCGTGCCCTGGAAGAATATCGGTGGCCCGCCGGATTACCTGTTCAGCTCCAATTCGGCCGACTTCGTCCCGTACACCTATCAGGCCCAGAAGGAACACTTCGCGCAGACGGTGCCGAATGCCGTCACCGGCCTGTACTCGGCGACGGACACCTCCAAAGGCATCACGCTGAAAACCACCTTCACCGACAAAATGAACGACATCCTGTTCGGAAGATCGCCGGTCAGCGGCTTCGACGACCTGGTCTCCGAGTGGCGCTCGAACGGAGGCGACACCATCCGAGGCGAATACGAAAGGGCGTACCAACAGTCACAGACCTGAACACAAGTCGCTGACATAACCTGGGGTCATGACGGTTGAAGCTACGCGATCGGCGCGGATCGAGCCTGGGCCCGACGACTGCATTCAGATGTATCGCCAGATGGTGTTGATCCGCCACTTCGAGGAGGTGGCGCTGAAACTCCGCCAGGCGGGTTCGATTCACGGCGTGGTGCACCCGTATAGTGGCGAAGAGGCGATCGCCGTCGGCGTGTGTGCCAACTTGCGGACCACCGATCGCATCGTCAGCAACCACCGCGGCCACGGCCACTGCATCGCCAAAGGCGCCGACATCAAACGCATGATGGCGGAGCTTTTCGGACGGAGCGACGGTTACTGCCGCGGCAAAGGCGGCTCGATGCACATCGCCGACTTCGACGTGGGCATGCTTGGCGCCAACGGCATCGTCGGCGCCGGCCTGCCGATCGCGGCCGGAGCGGCCGTCGCCGCCCAGCTCGACGGGAGTGACGCCGTCGCGGTCGGTTTCTTCGGCGACGGCGCGACCGGCGAGGGCCCATTTCACGAATCACTCAACATCTCTGCGCTGTTCAAGCTGCCGGTGATCTGGGTCTGCGAGAACAACCAGTTCGCGGGCGACACGCCGGTCGCCAGCGGCCTTGCGGCGCGCAACGTCGCGGACCTCGCCGCCGGCTACGGTATTCGGGGTGAGGTCGTCGATGGCAACGACGTGCTCGCGGTCTATTCGGCGGCGTACGCGGCGGTGGGCCGCGCCAGGTCCGGCGGCGGTCCAAGTCTGCTGGAGTGCAAGACGTGGCGCCACCACGTGCACGCGGTGCGCGAGGTTCCACCCCCCGACCGACGGCCGGCCGAGCTCAAAGCCGAGTGGGAAGCGCGCGATCCGATACCAGCATTTGAGCACTACCTGCGGGAGCGCGGCGTCCTGAACGCCGATCAGATGGCGGATTTTCAGCTGTCTGTGGACCATAGCCTGGAGGAGGCCGTGGCGTTCGCGGAGGCGAGTCCCTACCCCGCTCCCGAGGAAGCGCTCGACGACGTCTTCGCCGCTTGAGGGTGCTTTCCCCAGAAGGAGCTCACGCATGACAAGACTCAGTTATGGCGCCGCGCTCGAATCAGCCCTGGCCGAAGAGATGCGCCGCGACGACCGCGTCTACACCATGGCGACCTCGCCTTCGCCGGCGCTGCTGGCCGAATACGGGCCGGCGCGCGTCAAACGCATGCCGATTTCCGAGGCGACCATGACCGGCATCGCCGTCGGTTCGGCCGGCTGCGGCTACCGGCCGGTGGTCCACTGGGGCTCGGTGACGTTCGCCTTCATGGCCTTCGACCAGGTAGTCAATCAGGCGTGCAAGATTCGGTACATGTTCGGCGGCCAGCGCGACTTTCCAATCGTGTTTCGCGCTCGATATGGCAATGGCACGCGTTCCGCCGCCCAGCATTCCCAGACCGGGTACGCGCTGTACGCGCATCTCGCGGGTCTCAAGGTCGCGCTGCCGTCCAGCCCGGCCGACGCCCACGGTTTGTTGAAGAGCGCGATCCGCGATAACAATCCCGTCGTCGTCTTCGAGGCCGGTCGCAGCGATTCACTCGAAGAGGACGTGGAGGATGGCGACACGCTGGTCCCGATTGGCCTCGCGTCGGTCAAGCGACCCGGAACGGATGTGACGGTGGTGGCACTGGGCTATATGGTGGTGCCCGCGCTCGCCGCGGCGGAAGAATTGACCCGCGAGGGAACCTCTGTCGAAGTCATCGACCCGCGCACCCTGGTACCGCTCGACGTCGAAACGATCCGCCAGTCGATTCGCAAGACCGGCCGTCTCGTCGTGGTCGACGAGTCCGCGCCCGTGTGCTCGATGGCCTCCGAGATCGCCACGGTGGTGGCGGAGGACTGGGAGAGCTGCCGGATGCTGCGAGCCCCGGTGCGCCGCCTGTGTATGCCGGCGGTCCCGGTGCCGTTCAGCCCGCCGCTCGAGGATTTCGTGCTGCCGGATCAGTCTCGGATCGTCTCCACGATCCGTGAGCTGCTCGACTACACCTGAGCTGGGACTAATGCCATGCCTGAAAGCTTCTCTCTCACGGCAAACCACGTCGGCCTCACGGTGAGCGATCTCGGACGTTCGGCCGCGTTCTATCGGGATGTGCTCGGCTTCCACGTCGCCTACGAACGCGGCGAGGTGACCGCGGAGTATATGCCGCGGCTGGTCGGCATTCCGGGCGTGCGTTTGAAGATCGTTGGGCTCGACGTGCCCGGACTCCACCTGGATCTGATCGAGTACATCGAGCCAAAGGGCGCCGCAACGGCCGGCTCGACCTCCGACACGGGCAACCTCCACATCGGCTTCACGGTCGACGACCTCTGGGAGGCGTACCGGCATCTGTCCGCGGCTGGTGTGCGCTTCAAATCTGAGCCGGTGAGCCCGACGACAGGACCGAACAAGGGAGGTTGGGCAGTCTATTTCCTCGACCCGGATGGCGTCACGCTGGAGATGATCCAGCGCGCCGCCTAGGTCCAGCTACACGCGGGCGCTCACCTCCTCGGCGAATCGCCGCATCTCGGCCAGGTTGGTCTCGAGATCGTGCGCGCCGAAATACAGCACCATCTCACTGGCGCCAGCCGCGGCGTAGGCCTGGATGCGGTCGACGATCTCCTCGCGTGAGCCCGACAACTGCGCCTGGGTAAGTCCACGAGCGGTGCGTTGTTCAGGTAGTTTGCGGCCAACCGCCGTCGGCAGGCGAACCGAGCCGACCACCTGGCGCTCGTTGGCCAACGCACGGATCGTCTGCATGCCGGCCGCGAACTCCTCGACCGTGGTGCCCGTCGCGTGCCAACCGTCGCACAGCGTCGCCGCGCGCCGCAGCGCCGCGCGGCTGCCGCCGCCGAGCCAGATCGGCGGCCCGCCGCGTTGGACCGGTCGCGGCCGGAAGCTCACATCGGCAACGTGGACGTACTGGCCCTCGATCCGCGGATCGGGCTCCGACCACAGCGTGCGCAACGCCTGGATGTACTCGTCGAGTCGGCGGCCCCGATTGTGAAAGTTGGCGCCCAGAAAGCCGAACTCCCGCTCGTTCCAGCCGGCGCCCACGCCGAGGATCAGTCGGCCGTTGCTGAGCACGTCCAGCGTCGCCGCCTGTTTGGCCAGGAGCACCGGCTCGCGCTGCGGTAGCACGATGACCGACGTGCCGAGCCGAATGCGCTCGGTAATCGCGGCGACGTAGCCCAGGGTCATGGCGGCTTCCAGGATGGTCCCGTAGGGCTCGGGCTGATCGGCGGCCATGAGGACGTGGTCTGTCGTCCAGAGCGACTCGTAGCCGAGGGCTTCTGCTTCTCGGCCGAGCGTAAGGACGGCTTCACGAGTAGCGAGGCGGCTGAAGTGTGGGAGCGCAATGCCGAATTGCATGATCACGATGGATGGTACGCAAGCGCGGCGTGCTTTCGAAATTGACGCGAAAGCAAAAGCAATCGTAAGGTTGGCGCGCATGACTGCCGCCGTGTTGGCCACCGCCGAGCGCCGCCAGCGTATTCTCGGGCTGGCCCAGGCGCGGGGTCAGGTGCTGGTCACCGACCTGAGCGATGCATTCGGCGTCTCGGAGGTCACCATCCGTGGCGACCTGACTTCGCTGGCCCGCCGCGGCCTGCTGATCCGCACCCACGGCGGCGCGCTGCTCCCCGAGCGCGCCCCGGTCGAGCTGGCCTTCGCCACACGCGAGGTGAGCAACGTCGAGCTGAAGCGGCGCATCGGCCTCGCCGCCGCGGACCTGGTGCTCGACGGGCAGTCGGTCGTGCTCGACGCGAGCACCACCGCCCTGCAGCTCGCCGGCGCTCTGCGCTCGCAGGCCGGCCGACACGACGTGACCGTCATCACCAACGGCGTTCAAACGGCGCTCGCGCTGCTAGACGCGCCGGGCATCAGCACGATTCTCACCGGCGGTCAGCTGCGGGCAACGGCCGTCTCGCTGACGGGCGCACTCGCATCGGACCTGCTGGGACGGGTGCACGCGGCGGTCGGGTTTTTCGGCGCGATTGGATTGACCGTCAGCCACGGCCTCACCGATGTCAACCTGCAGGAGATCGAGATGAAGGCGGCCATGGCCGCGGTGTGCGAACGGGTGGTCGCGCTGGTCGATCACACCAAGCTGGGCCAGGTGGGACTGGCAACCTTCGCGCCCGTGGCGATGTTGTCGCTGGTGATCACCGACCAGGCAGCCGATCCCGAGCAGGTGGCTACGCTGAGAGCCGCCGGCGTCGAAGTCTGTCTCGTCTAGCGCGCGAAACAGGAAAAATGCTGCACCCTTTCGAATTGACAGCAATCGAAAGACGGTCGTAACGTAGCGGCCGGCCGGCAATGACGTTCCCCATCCTGCCGCCTGCCAACCTCTGGAGCGCCGAGCGCGCCAGCCAGATGAGCGCGCTCGAGGTGCTGGCATACCGCTCGAACCTGCTCGGCGCCGACCGCTCCGTGGCCAACTGGGGCGGCGGCAACACGTCGTGCAAGACGACCGAGATCGACTTCCGCGAGCGACCGACGCGCGTCCTGTGGGTCAAGGGCTCCGGCTCAGACCTGGCCACCATTCGACCTGACCAGTTCACGGCGCTGCGGTTGGACGACGTCCTGCCGCTGGTGGAGCGTGCCGCGATGAGCGACGAAGACCTGGTCGAGTATTACGCGCACGCGGTGTTGCGCCCCGGCCAGCCGCGGGCTTCGATCGAAACGCCACTGCACAGCATGCTGCCACTCGAGCACGTCGATCACACTCATCCGGATGCGATCATCGCCCTGTGCGCGGTGCCCGACGGTCGCGCGCTGGCGTGGCGGCTGTGGGGCGAGCACGCGATCTGGATGGACTACGAGCGCCCCGGTTTCGCGCTCGGCAAGAAGATCGCCGCCGCGGTGCGCGAGCGGCCCGCGGCCGGCTGCGTGCTGATGGCCAAACACGGGCTCGTGACCTGGGGCGATTCGCCGGACGCCTGCTACGCGAGCACTATCCGCACAATCGGCCTGGCCGCCGAAGCGCTCGCCGAGCACGCCGACGCCCGGCGGGTCTTTCCCATCTCGGCCTCCACTTCACGGCCAGTCGACCTGCCCGCAATCCTGCCGGCGCTGCGCGGGGCGGTCAGCCAGCGAACGCATATGGTGCTGCACCTCAACGCCAGCCAGCGCGCGTGTGACTTCGCGTCCCGGCCAGACCTGGCCCAGATCGCCGGCGCGGGGCCGGCGTGCCCCGACCATCTGGTGCACACAAAGCCCTGGCCGCTCGTGCTGTCTCCGGCCGTCAGCGCCGATTCGATCCGAGAGAGCGTCGCGATGTTCGAACGCCGCTATGCCGAGTATGTCGAGTCAGCTGGTGGGGGTCGAGCCGACGGCCTGCTGGACCCGTCGCCGCGCGTCATCCTCGTGCCGGGCGTGGGCGTGATCACCACGGGTCTGGATGCCAGCCGGGCGGCCATTGCGGGTGCGCTGTACGAGCGGGCCATCGCGGTTCTGTCCGCGACCGCCGGACTGGGCGGCTTTGCGGCGCTCAGCGCGCACGAGGCGTACCAGGTCGAGTACTGGCCGATGGAGTTGTACAAGCTGCGCCAGGCCGGCTCGCCTCCCGAGCTGGCGGGTCGCGTCGCGCTGGTCACCGGCGCCGCATCCGGAATCGGGCGGGCCATCGCTCGGCGCCTGGCCGCGGCCGGCGCCCACGTGGTCGTGGCCGACCGTAACGCCGAGGGCGCGTCGCGGGTCGCCGACGAGCTGTCGCGCGCGCATGGCGAGCTGCGGGGTTTCGCCACGGCGCTCGACGTCACTGACGAGGCCGCCGTTCGGCGCGGGTTCCAGGACACGGTGCTGACCTATGGCGGATTGGACATCGTGGTCTCGAACGCCGGCATCTCAACGTCCAGCCCAATCGAGGCGACGTCGCTCGACGAGTGGAACCTCAATCTCGGCGTGCTCGGCACCGGCTACTTCCTGGTTGCGCGCGAAGCCTTCAGGCTCCTGCGGCAGCAGGGGCGGGGCGGCAGCGTCATCTTCATTGCCTCCAAGAATGGGCTCGTTGGCGGGCGCAACGCGGCGGCGTATTCGTCGGCCAAAGCGCTCGAGATCCACCTGGCGCGCTGCCTGGCCGAGGAAGGTGGCGCACTCGGCATCCGCGTGAATACGGTCAACCCGGACGCGGTGCTGCAGGGTTCGAGCATCTGGAATTCGAGCTGGCGCGAACAGCGCGCGCTGACCTATGGCATCCGTCCAGACCAGCTCGAGGAGCACTACCGCGCGCGCACCACGCTGAAGGTCAACGTCGTGCCCGAAGACGTCGCGGAGGCGGTACTGTTCCTGGCGAGCGAGCGTGCCGCCAAATCGACCGGCAACATCATCAACGTGGACGGCGGCGTGCTCGCCGCCTATCCGCGCTGACCAACAGACCTCCCTCTCCCCTGGGAGAGGGCTGGGGTGAGGGGCATCGCATTACGACTCCTTTCGAAATCGTCGCAATCGCAAACAGCCGCTTGACAACCGAAAGGCCGCGACATAGCGTGAGCCGGGTCGCGACCTACTTGCCAGGGAGGGTTCGGCCATGGCCGGCTTCGTTACTCGTCGCGCGTTCCTGAGGGGCATCATCGCCGCAGGCACCGGCCTGGCGGTCGTTCCGCTGCTGGACGCGGCCAGCGCGGCTGCCCAGCCGGTCACCGGACTGGCCGACCTGCCCCCGCAGCTTCGACTCGCGCAGATTGGCGGCGGCTCGCAGCTGCCGGTAAACGTCCCGCGCGAGCAGGTGTATGTGGCAGACCAGATCTTCCGCTACAGCGTCGCCAACAACTTCAACCTGTTCGTCCCCAACGGTCCGCCCAACCCGACCCGTCAGGGCCTGGTCTTCGATTCCCTGTGGTACCTGGACCAGAACTCCGGCCAGTGGATCAACTCGCTGGCTTCCGACAAGCCCACCTACAGTCCGGACTGGACCCAGATGACCGTACCGTTGCGGCAGGGCATCATGTGGAGCGACGGCGTCGAGTTCACGTCCGACGACGTCGCCTTCACCGTCCAGTCGCTGATGAATACGCCGGGCCTGTTCAACTCGGCCGAGATCAAGCTGTACGTCAAAGACGTCTCGGCGCCTGACAAGTACACGGTCGTGTTCAATCTCAACGAGCCGAACCCGCGTTTTCACACGTATTTCACCGTGCGCTACAACGCCGTGTACATCATGGCCAAGCACGTGTGGCAGAACGCGAGCGACCTGAATACGTTCACGAATTACCCGCCGGTGTCGCTCGGCGCCTACGTGGTCCAGGATGCCGACCCGAACGGCTTCTGGGAGCTGTTCAAGCTGCGTGACGACTGGCAAAATACGACGCCCGGCCTGATCACCGGCAAGCCCGGCCCGACGTATCTGCTGACCATTTTCTACGGCGCCGGCCAGCAAAAGGTGATCGCCATGGCCCGCCACGACCTGGACGTGCTGTTCGACCTGGATTATGAAGCGTTCAAGCCGCTCATCGACGGCACGCCAACGGCGCGCTCGTGGTATCAGGATTTTCCGTGGGCCTACGCGAACGAGCTGGACACGCGCGTGTTCGGCTTCAACCACACCATGCCGCCCTACGACAACAAGGACGTCCGCTGGGCGCTGGCCCTGGCGCTCGACGTCGTCGGACTGCAGACCAACTACGTCGGCGGTGTGGCGAAGGTCACGCCCATTCCGATTCCCGCATCGCCGCTGCACATGAGCCTGTATCACGTTCCAATGCAGCCGTGGTTCCAGAGCCTGACGATCGACCTTGGGAACGGCGAAAGCTTCCAGCCGTACGATGCGGATGTTCCCAACAAGATCGCCGCGTGGGCCCAGCAGCAGGGCTATTCTGTTCCGTCTGACGCCGACGGGATACGTGAACGGTTCGGCGTTGGCTCCTGGAAATACGCGCCGGACGCCGCCACGAAGCTGCTCACGAAAAACGGCTTCACGAAAACCAGCGACGGACACTGGCTCCTGCCGGATGGCACGCCGTGGAAGATCACGTTCATCGTGGCCCAGGACGAAAACGACGCGTATCGCCTGGCGCTCGGCGCGCAGGACCAGTGGAAGGCGTTCGGGATCGACGTGGAAGTCGACGCTCTGGAGCGCACGCCCTGGCAAACACGCCAGAACACGGGTGACTTCGTGGCCACCTCCGCCTGGGCGCAGTTCGCGGTCAATGCGACGGCCGACATCTGGCAGGGTCTGAACAGCGAGCACTCGCGCTTCTTCACGCCCATCGGTCAGTCGGTGCAGGGCAATGGCAGCAGCAACCCCTGGCGCTTCAAGCTGCCGGAGCTCGATCCGATCATCGACCAGATGGGCAAGCTGTCGCCGGACGATCCGCAGGTGCTGGACCTCGGCCGCCAGGCGATGCAGCTATGGGTCGAAAACATGCTGACGATTACCACCGTGAGCTTCAAGAAGTTCATCACGCAGGACCAGCAGTACTGGATGGGCTTCCCCACCGCCGAGAACCCCACGGTTCAGCCGCTGTACTGGTTCCAGGGTGGTCGCTTCATGTTCCCGCTGTTGACGCCAACGCCGCGCTGATGGCGTTCGGCGACCGGCGGTCATGAATTTCGTTCGCGGCTACGCGCTGCCGCGACTGGTGCAGTGGGCGGTGGTCATCTTCGTGGGCGCCACCGTCACGTTCCTGATTCCACGCCTGCTGCCGACCGATCCGGTTGAACAGACCCTGAACCGCGTCTCCGCCACCTCCGTGACCGATCCTCGCGCGGTGGAGTCCTTCCGCAACGCGCTCAAAGACCTGTACGGGCTGCAGGGCACCCCACTCGAGCAGTACCTCAATTTCTGGTCGCGCCTGGTGCGGGGTGACCTGGGTCCGTCGCTGGGAGC
Organism: Chloroflexota bacterium; assembly: GCA_019247515.1. GTDB lineage: Bacteria > Chloroflexota > UBA6077 > UBA6077 > CF-72 > CF-72. The sequence continues at coordinate 25,621 of JAFAOS010000540.1, forward strand.
ATTTCCCACGCCAGTGACGCAGATCATTCGCGACGGATTGCCCTGGACGATTGGCCTGCTCGGCACCACGCTCGTCTTGTCGTGGTTCCTGGGCCTGGTGCTGGGGACACTGGCCGCGTACTACGGGAACAGGCGCTGGTCGCACGTGCTGAGCGGCGTGCTCGTCACGCTGTATCCCATTCCATACTTCATCCTGGCCCTGGTCCTGGTGATGGTGTTCGCCTACTACATCCCGCTGTTTCCGCTGGTGGGTGGCGCTTCGGGCCAGGCGTCGCTCAGCCCCGCGTACATTGGCAGCATCATCGGGCACAGCTTCCTGCCGGCGGTCTCGCTGGTTCTGGGCGGCACCGCGTTTCGCTTCATCATCGCCCGCTCGCTGGCGAGCGGAGTGATCTCGAGCGATCACGTGACGTACGCGGAGCTCGCGGGCCTGCCCCGCCGCCGGATCGTCTTCGCCTACATCATGCGCAACAGCCTGCTGCCGCAGGTGACGGATCTGGCGCTGGCGCTGGGCGCGCTGTTCGAGGGCGCCCTGATCACGGAGTTCGTGTTTTCCTACCCTGGCATTGGCTATCGACTGTACACCGCGATCCTCCAGTCTGACTTCAACATGATCATGGGCGTGACGTTCTTTTCGATCGTCGGCATCGCCACGGCCGCGCTGTTCATCGACCTGCTTTATCCGCTGGTGGACCCCCGCGTGCGCTACCGCTGATGATCCGCGACGTCAACGTTTCCACGCCCGCCGTCGAGTCACTGCCGTCCACCGAGGTGCTGGCGGAACGCCAGAGGCAGAACCTCCTCCTTTTCACGGTCGGTCGTGACCTGTTCCGCTTCAGCGGCGCGTTCCGCCTGGGCGCGGTGCTCCTGTTGTGTTTGCTGGGCATGGCGGCGCTGTCTCTCGTCGCGCCGTACGCCGCCGACGCGCGCCGTGTCGTGCCCAACGATCGGCCTCCGTCGCTGCAGTTCCTCCTGGGGACAACGGCTCTCGGTCAGGACGTGTTCTGGCTGACCACCTTTGCGATTCGCAACTCCCTGTTCGTGGCGACAGTGGCGGTGCTCATCAGTCGCACGATCGCGGTTCTGAATGGCTCGTTCTCTGGCTACGTCGGCGGTGCGGTCGATCGGGTCCTGTCGTCGATTACCGACACTTTCATCGTCATCCCGCGTCTGCCGTTGCTGATCTTGATCTCATTCATGGTGCGCGGATCGTTGAATCTGGTCGCGCTGGCAATCCTGATTGGACTGCTGGATTGGGCGTTTCCCTCCAAACGCTATCGAGCTCAGGTGCTGAGTCTGCGCGAGGAAGAGTTCACGCAGACCGCCACGTTCGCGGGGATGGGGACGTTCAAAATCATCCTGCGCGAGCACCTGCCGTTTCTGATTCCGTTCCTCATGGCCGACGCGGTGTCCGGTTTCCTGTTCGCGATTGGCATCGAGATCACACTGTCGATCCTCGGCTTGAGCGACCTGTCGATGCCCACCATTGGCACGATGATCTACTGGTCGAACTATTACCAGGTCCTGCTCGCGAAACACCTGTGGTGGATCGGCGCGCCGCTGGTCAGCTCCGTGCTGCTGGTCGTCTCGCTGTACCTGCTCTCCACCAGCCTGGGGACGTACCTCGATCCCCGTACGCGATTGAAGAGCCTGGCGGTCCGCGGCGCCGGATGACCGTCGCCGCTCCACCCAGCGCCATCGCCGAAGTCCGTGACCTGCGCGCCGCATATCTTACTGAGGCATACGGGGTTCACCGCGCGGTGTACGCGCTCGAGTCCATCAACCTGACGATCAGGTCGGGCGAAATTCTGGGCATCGCGGGTGAATCCGGCTGCGGGAAGACAACCCTCGTCAAAATGCTGCTGGGGACGGTCACACCGCCGCTCACGGTGCTGGGCGGCTCGGTGCACTACTATGTCGACGGTCGGGACATCGACTTGCTGGCGCTCTCGGATGCCGAACGGCGAGCACTGAGCTGGAGCGTCGTCTCGTACATTCCGCAGGGCTCGATGCACGTGCTCAATCCGGTGCGCCGCGTCCGCGATACGTTCCGCGACTTTCTGAGCGCGCACCGGCCGCAGTGGGCGGACCGCGCCGAAGACCACGTGCGGGAGTACCTGCGCGATCTCGGCCTGCCCGAAACTGTCCTCGGAGCGTTTCCACACCAGTTGTCCGGTGGCATGCGCCAGCGCGTCACCATTGCGCTGGCGACCATTCTGGCGCCGAAGTTGATCCTGGCCGACGAACCGACGACCGCGCTCGACGTGGTCGTCCAACGCGGAGTGATCCAACTGCTCGATGACATCCGCCAGCGCACCGGCAGCACGCTGGTGCTGGTGACCCACGACATGGGAGTGCACGCCAACCTCGCCGACCGTGTGGCGGTGGTGTACGCCGGCCACATTGTCGAGCAGGCCGACACCACTACGCTGTTCCAGCACCCGCGGCATCCGTACACGCAGTACCTGATCCAGTCTCTGCCCAGGCTCGACGACGTCGCCGAGCGGACCAGCATTCCAGGCCGGCCGCCGACCCTCGACAATCCGCCGCCAGGCTGCCGCTTCCATCCGCGCTGTCCGTACGTGATGGACGTGTGTCGGACCACGGTCCCACCGCTTGTCGACGTGGGCGGCGGTCAACGCGCGGCGTGTTTCCTCCTTACCCCGGAGCATGCGGGTGGCTGAACAGGCGCTGCTGCGGGTCGACAACCTGACGAAAGTCTTTCTCTCGCGCACTGGCTTGACGAGCTCGCGCTTCGTGGCGGTCGACCGCGCCAGTTTTGTGCTGCCGATGGGTCAGCACGAGATCCTGACGTTGGCGGGCGAAAGCGGCAGCGGCAAGACGACGCTGGCGCGGATGATCCTGGGCATGCTCGAACCATCCGCGGGCCAGCTCGTCTTCAAAGAGCGCAACGTCCTGACGCTGAAGGACCGCGAACGCCGCGACTGGTTTCGGCGCGAGGTCCAACCGGTCTTTCAGGATCCGTTTGCGACGTTCAACCCACTCCGCCGAGTCGACAGCTACCTGCGCGAAACTGCTCGCAACTTCCGTGCGGACGCAAATATCGAACGGGCGCTCGCGGACGTGGGTTTGTCTCTACGTGAAGTCCAGGGCCGCTATCCGAACGAGCTGTCGGGCGGGCAGCTGCAGCGCATCTCGATCGCCAGAGCCCTGATCACCAGTCCGTCCTTGCTGGTCGCCGACGAGCCCGTATCGATGCTCGACGCATCGCTGCGGATGTCCATCGTCAATCTGTTCCGTGAGCTCAAAGAGCGTCAAAGCGTGATCTACATCACGCATGACCTGGCAACGGCCTACTACGCCTCCGATCGAGTGGCCATCATGCTGCGCGGCTGGATCGTGGAATTCGGACCGGTACGCAGAGTTCTCGGCGAGCCGCTGCACCCCTACACGCAGCTCCTCAAATCATCGGTGCTCGAGCCGGTTCCGCGCGCCTCGAAACAGACCGAGCACGTCTCACTGGCGGTCGCCGACACGGCTGCCTATCACGCGGGCGGATGTCGGTTCGCCGGTCGCTGTCCGAAGGTGATGGACATCTGTCGCACGACGGAGCCGGCGAATGTGCTGGTCGACGACCGCCTGGTCAAGTGTCACCTGTTCGCACCGACGGTCGGCGAAGCAGTTTCGGCCGGGGGGCTGATGAACAACTCCGTAAAGGGCTCCACCATAGATGGCATGGCTGAACCTGAGCACGGTACGGGCGCGCCAGTGTGACGATTGTTCGCAGCAGGCGAGGCTGACGGAGTGGTACGCGCGGCGAGCGTGCTGGAGCTGCACGCCGTCTCGAAGCGCTTCGGCGCCACGCAGGCGCTGGACGGCGTGTCGCTCGCGCTCCAGGAAGGCGAGATCCACGCCCTCGTCGGCGAAAACGGCGCCGGCAAGAGCACCGTCGTCAAGATCCTGGCCGGCGTCCACGCCCCGGACTCCGGCGAGGTCCGCGTCGGCGGCACCGCGGTGGACATCGAAGGTCCGGCCCACGCCCGGGCCCTCGGCATCGCCGTCATCCACCAGGAGCCGCGCCTGTTTCCCGACCTGTCGGTAGCCGAAAACGTCTTCCTCGAACACCAGCCCCGGCGCCGGTTTGGCGGCATCGATTGGCCCGCCATCCAGCGCAGCGCATCACTCCTGTTCGGCGACCTCGACGTATCCATGCCGCTGGATGCACCCGTGCGCGGCCTGTCAATGGCCGACCAGCAGCTGGTAGAAATCGCGCGAGCGCTGTCGATCGAAGCCCGCGTCCTCGTAATGGATGAACCGACCGCCTCGCTGTCAGTCCACGAAGTGGAGCGCTTGTTTGCGATCGTGAGGCGCCTGCGCGACCGGGGGGTCGCCGTGCTTTTCGTCAGTCATCGGCTCGCCGAAGTGTTCGAGCTGTGCGATCGAGCCAGCGTCCTGCGCGACGGCCGTCACGTGATCACCGCGCCAATCGATACGCTGACGACAACCGACCTGATCCGCCACATGATCGGACGCGACGTGCGCCTGTTCCCAAAGGCGCCCGCCAACCTGGGCGACGTCGTCCTCGACGTGCGCGGGCTGAGCCGCCACGACGAATTCTCCGACATCAGCTTCAGTATTCGAGCAGGCGAAATCGTCGGCCTGGCCGGGCTGGTGGGCGCCGGCCGCACGGAGGTGGCGCGCGTCCTGTTCGGCGTCAGTCCTCCGGACGCGGGTGAGGTCCGGCTCGCGGGCGAGGTCGTCCACTTCGACAGTCCGTCGGCCGCCCTGGATGCCGGCATTGCCTATGTACCGGAAGATCGCCACCAGGACGGCCTGGTGCTGGGCTTCTCGATCAGCTCGAACATCACGTTGCCGATTCTGAAGCGCCTTTTCCCGCGCCTTGTCGTGCGCGGCTCAAAAGAGCGGGTGCTGGCCAACCAGTACGCCACTCGGCTCGACGTTCGCATGACGGATGTCGAACAGCTGGTTGGCGCGCTTTCGGGCGGCAATCAGCAAAAAGTGGTCATTGCCCGCTGGTTAGCCACGCGGCCCCGAGTGTTGATCCTGGACGAGCCGACGCGGGGAATCGACATCGGCGCCAAAGTTGAAGTACACCGCATCGTGTCGGAGCTGGCGACAACGGGTCTGGCCATCCTCCTGATCTCCAGCGACCTCCCAGAGGTGCTGGCGATGTCCGATCGGATCCTGGTCATGCACGAGGGGCGACTGACCGCCGAACTCAGTGGCGACGCCGCGACCCAGGAGCGGGTCATGTTCGCTGCAACCGGGCAACACGGGCTTGCGACAGGTTGATGAAAAGTCTGCGTGAGCTTGCGGCGAGGCTGGCCCGCCAGCGCGAATGGAGCCTTGTCGCGCTGATCCTGCTGCTCAGCTTCGGGGTCTGGCTCAAGGCGCCCCAGTTCCTGTCCGCCGCAAACCTGTCGCAAGTGGCCATTCTCGCGGCGATTATCGCGGTCGCCGCGATCGGCGAAGCGCTGGTGGTCATCACGCGCAACGTGGACCTCTCGGTTGATTCGACAATCGGTCTGGTCGCCTACGCCGTTGCGGAGCTGCTCAGGCAGCATACGTTGGGGGTGACTGGCGCGATCGCATTCGGCATTTGCCTGGGACTGGTGCTGGGGATGATCAACGGCGGCATCATCACCCTGTTCCGCGTGCCCTCGATCGTCGCCACACTCGGGACGCTGAGCATCTATCGCGGCTTCGCGTATCTGATCGCGGGCGGTGGTCAGATCAGCCTGTCCGATTTGCCGGCGGAGTACATCGCGCTGGCGCGCGCGAGCGTGTTGGGCATCCCGCTGTACGTCGTGGTGGCGGCGGTGTTGACGCTGATGGTGAGCATCTATCTCCGCCAGACGCGCTTCGGTCGCCAGGTGTACGCCATCGGCAGCAACCCGGAGGGCGCGGCGGTGCTGGGTATCCGCTCGCGACTGGTGGTGTTCGCCGTCTTCGCGGCGAGCGGATGTCTCGCGGGTCTCGCTGGAGTGTTGTGGGGGGCCAAATACGGCACCATCACTGCCGGCGCGGCGGATGGCGTGGTGCTGCTGGTCATCGCGTCAGCGGTCGTTGGTGGGGTCAACATCTTTGGCGGCTCCGGCAGCGTGGTCGGCGCGGTGCTCGGCGCCCTGTTTCTGGGGCTGGTGGCCAACGGATTGACGCTGTCGCGACTGTCGCAGTTCTGGCTGCAGGCGATTTACGGCCTCGTGATTCTCGTCGCGGTGGCGGCGGATGCCGCGATCGTCAGGCGACTGTTGCGCGCTTCAGCGGAGCGGCGCCGAGCCATAACCGCGACCGAGGCGCCTCAGCCATGACCACGCCAGTGGAGGTCGACCAGTCTCCGCGGACAGCCGAGGCGTCCATGACGCGGCCTTCGCGCGCCTCGGTAGTCAGTCGACTGTTGCGATGGGAATCGCTGCTGGTCCTGGTTCTGGTGGTGCTCATTGTTGGCGGCGCGCGCGTCTCACCCGTGTTTGCCACCGCCCAGAACTTCTCCAATCTTACCGTCGCGACGATGGAGGTCGGCATCATGGCGATGCCAATGACGCTGATCATCATCGCGGGCGAGATCGATCTGTCCGTCGAGTCGATGCTGGGACTGGCGAGCGCGGTCCTTGGATTCCTGTGGGCGGCCGGTGTGTCCTTGTGGATTGCGATTCCGGTGGTGCTGCTGATGGGCGCGGCCGGCGGCCTGTTGAACGGCCTGCTGGTAACTCGGGCGGGGCTGCCGTCGCTGGTGGTCACGCTTGGCACGCTGGCTCTGTTTCGTGGACTGGCGTCTGTGGTCCTCGGACCGCGCGCGATCAGCAATTTTCCGGGTGAGTTCACCGCGTTCGGCTTCGGCAACGTGCCCGGGACTCCAGTTCCGTGGCCGCTGGTCGTCTTCGTCGTGCTCGCGCTGGCGCTTGGAACCGTGCTGCACCTCACGTGGCCTGGACGCGAGGTCTTCGCCGTTGGCAAGAATGCCTCGGCCGCACGTTATTCAGGCGTGCGCGTGGCGCGCCTCAAGACGTGCCTGTTCGTACTCTCCGGCGCCGTCGCGGCGGGGGCGGGCATCATTCTCACCTCGCGATTGTCCAGCGCGAGGGCAGACGCCGGACAGGGCCTGACCCTGGCGGTGGTCACCGCCGTGCTGCTTGGCGGTGTCGACATCTTCGGCGGATCCGGCACCTTGCCAGGCGTGGTGCTGGCCGTCTTCACCCTGGCCATTCTGCAGAACGCGCTGCGACTGGCCGACGTTTCGACGCAATTGCAGAGCATCGCCGTCGGTCTGTTGTTGATCGTTTCGGTCGTCGTGCCACACGTGGTCATTCGGATTCGAGGAGGTTCGCGATAATGCGACGTTCACTTTCCATCGCTCTGGCCCTGGTAGCCGTGCTCGGAGTGGGTCTGGCGCCGAGCGCAAGCGCGCAGCCGGCATTGAATGTGGCGTTTCTGCCCAAACAGGTCAACAATCCGTACTTCGACGTCGCCGCAAAGGGCGGCATGCGCGCCGCCGGCGAGCTGGGCGGCCAGTTCAAGCAGGTCGGCCCGTCGGAAGCCACCGGCGCTGCCCAGGTGCCGTTCATTCAGGACCTGACCACTCAGAACGTCGGCGCCATTGTCGTCTCGGCCGCCGACCCCGACGCCATCGCACCCGCGCTGAAAGCTGCCCGCCAGGCGGGCATCAAGGTGGTTGGCTACGACTCCAGTCCAGCGGAGGGCGCCTACGACGTGTTCGTCAACCAGGCCGACACGCAAGGCATCGGTCAGGGATTGGTCCAGATGGCATGCGACGAGGCGCCGAACTGCGCTGGCGACATCGCGGTGCTCTCGGCCACCTCGACGGCGACCAATCAGAATGCCTGGATCGACGTGATGAAGCAAACGCTCATGCAACCGCAGTACGCCGGGTTGAACCTGGTGGACGTGGTGTACGGCAACGACGACGATCAGACCAGCCAGCAACAGGCCCAGGCGCTGCTCCAGTCGCACCCCAATTTGCAGGTGATCGTCTCGCCGACAACGGTGGGCATCGCGGCGGCGGCGAAAGTGCTCGAAGACACCGGCAGCGCCGGCACCGTTCAACTGACGGGGCTGGGCACGCCCAACTCGCTGCGGGCGTACGTGAAGGACGGGACGATCAAGGAATTCGCTTTGTGGAATGTCGAGAACCTGGGCTACCTGGCGTACTACGTCGCCGCCAAGCTGATTTCCGGTGATATCAAAGGCAATCCGGGTGAGACGTTCAGTGTCCCGACCCTTGGCGATTACACCATTGGCGAAAACAGCGTGGTCGTGCTGGGTCCCCCGCAAGTCTTCACCGCCGACAACATCGACCAGTTCAACTTCTGATGGCGGTCGTCTCGAACCTGACGGTTGAGCGCCGCGTCGCGCCGCTCGGCATCGACATCCGGCAGCCGCGCTTCGCCTGGCAATTGTCGGAGGGTCCCCAGACCGCCTACCAGGTTGAGGTCACCGATGCTGGTGACTCGCGTGTGGTGTGGGACTCCGGCCGATGCACAGCGGAGACGTCGACATATGTCGCGTACGCTGGCTCGCCGCTAGGGTCGCGCGGGCGTTACCGGTGGCGGGTGCGCGCGTGGGATGCCGCTGGCAATCCGAGCGACTCGAGCGAGCGGGCGGAGTTCGAAATGGGCTTGCTCGCGCCTGAGGACTGGTCGGCGCGCTGGATCAGCCACCTGGTTCTCGACACGGCTTCGGCTCCCGAGGACATGCAGCCGTACACGCCCGCGCCATTGCTGCGGCGGACCTTCAGGCTGTCGGCGACCCCCAGGCGCGCGCGGTTGTACATCACCGCGCTCGGACTCTACGAAGCGTCCATCAATACCACGCGCGTGGGCGAGGAGCGCCTGGCGCCGGGCTGGACCGACTATCGCGCTCGGCTCCAGTATCAGACGTACGACGCGACGTCACTCCTGCGCTCGGGCGACAACGTGCTCGGCGTGCGGCTGGGCGACGGCTGGTACGCCGGCTCGGTCGGTGGTTGGGGCCGCCGACGCTACGGCGACCGGCCGGCGCTGCTGGCTCAGCTCGAAGTGGAGCTGGACTCAGGTGAACGGCTCATGCTCGTATCGGATTCGAGCTGGCGCACCTGCAGCAGCGGCACCTGGCTGGACGATCTTCAGCTCGGCGAGCGCACGGATTTTCGCAACGAGCCGACCGGCTGGACGAGCGCGGAGTTCGACGACGGACAATGGCAGGCGGCCGCCTGCCGCGCCGGTCCGGGTGTGCGACTGGTCGCCTCGCGCGACGACGGGGTCCGCCGCGTCGCCAACCTGCCGGCCGTCAGCGTGCAGCCGGCCGGAGGCGACCGGTATATCGTGGACCTTGGCGCCAACAGCGCGGGCGTCCTTCGATTGCAAGTGGTTGGCACTCGCGGACAGCACGTGGTCATCCGCCACGCCGAGGCGCTGGACGACAGCGGCGAGCTGTACGTGGAAAACCTGCGAGGCGCCGAACAACGCGACGAGTACATCCTTGCCGACGCTGGTCCCACGACACTCGAGCCCCGCTTCACGTTTCACGGTTTTCGGTACGCCGAACTGGCGGGCCTGGCCGGTGCACCGTCGACAACGGACCTCACCACCCAGGTTCTCAGCTCGGCGAGTCGGTTGGTCGGCGCGTTCAGCTGCTCGGACCCGCGCGTGGAGCAGTTGCAGCGCAATATCGTCACCAGCCTGTGGGCCAACTTCATCAGCATTCCCACCGACTGCCCGCAGCGCAACGAGCGACTCGGCTGGACGGCCGATTTGCAGATCTTCGCCCCGACCGCCCTGTTCAACGCCGACGTCACCAATATGCTCGACAAATGGCTCGACGACATGGTCGACGCGCAGCTGCCCTCTGGCGCCTACTCGGACATTGCCCCCGCGCCTTCGGGCTGGGCGGGCGCGGGCAACACCGCCTGGAGCGACGCGGGCGTCATCGTGCCGTGGATCCTCTACCAGCATTCTGGCGACGCCGGCCTCCTGGAGCGAATGTATGCGTCGATGCGGCGCTTCATGGTGTTCCTGGAGGCCGACCAGACGGACGGACTCCGATTCGGCGGCCGCTATGGCGACTGGGTGAGCCTTGGCGCGCGCACCGACAAGCTGCTGATCGGCACAGCCTACCTGGCGTACGTGGCGGACCTGTTCGAGCGCACCGCCGGCGTGCTGGGCAGGTCGGCGGACCAGCAACACTATGCCCACTTTGCACGCGACGTGCGTCAGGCATTTCGTCGGCGATTTCTGCGCGACGACGGCTCTCTGGTGGTTCAAACCCAGACGGCGCACGCGCTGGCGATCGGCTTCGATCTGGTTACTGGAGACGAGCGTGCGGCGGCGGGCGAGCGTCTGGCGGAGCTGGTCGAAGAAGCCGGCACCCACCTGGCAACCGGGTTCCTCGGAACACCGCTCGTCATGCCGGCGCTTTCGGACACCGGTCACCACGAGCTTGCCTGCCGGCTGCTGCGGCAGGACACCTATCCCTCCTGGCTATTCGAAGTGGTCAACGGGGCCACCTCGATCTGGGAGCGATGGAACGGGTGGACCCCGGACGGGGGTTTTTATTCGCCGCGCATGAACTCGTTCAACCACTACGCGTTCGGCGCGGTTGGCGAGTGGATGTACGGCTACCTGGCCGGGCTGCAGCCGGTGGAACCAGGCTACCGGCGGACGGAGATCCGCCCGCGGCCGGGCGGCGGTTTCACAGCGGCGCGCGCGGCGCACACGTCGCTGTACGGCGAGCACGTCAGTGGCTGGCGCCTGGAGAACGGCGAGTTGCACGTGGAGGCGGAGGTGCCGGCCAACACGCGGGCCTCCGTGGTGTTGCCAGTGGTGGGCGGCGCGCGAATCGTCATGGATGGCTCCCCCGTGGACAGCCGCCACATCGCACCCGAATCCGGCGGCCTGCGCCTGGAGCTCACGCCAGGGCGACACACGCTCGCGACACCCTACGCTCCCTCTCCCTATGGGAGAGGGCGGGGGTGAGGGCTACGTACGAGCGGGAACAGTGCTGCCATAAATAGCCCTCACCCGCCGCTGCGCGCCGGCCTCTCCAGTGGGAGGCCGGCCACAATCCAGCCATCGACCATCGCCTACCCGCTCCAGGGCAGGTAGTACACTGGCCGCGTGGCGCTCAGTCGGCGTCAGTTCGCAACGGTGCTGTTTGGCACGGCAAGCGCCGCGCTGCTGGCGGAGGCGTGCGGGCCAGGCGCCGCGCCGGTCCCTCCAACGACGGCGCCAGCGCCGGCGGGCGGCGCCCCAGCGACGACCGCCACCGCTGCCGCCCCCGGGAATCCCACACCCGGCGGCTCACTGGTCTACGCGCGGAACATGGACACCAGGACGCTGGACCCCGCGTTTTCCGCGCAGCTGTCGGAGCGCTACGCGCTGTACATGATCTACAACACGCTGGTCGCCTACGACAAAGACTTCAACATCGTGCCCGACCTCGCCGCCTCCTGGGACATTGGTGACGACGGCAAGTCGATCACGTTCCACCTGCAGCCCAATGTCAAGTTCCACGACGGCACCGCCTGCGATGCCGCCGCCGTGAAGTGGAACCTGGATCGAATCCTCAACCCGAGCACCAATTCGCCGCTCCGCGGACAGCTCCAGCCTCCGCTCCAGCAAGTCGATGTGGTGGACGCGACCACCGTCAAGCTCACGTCGAGCACCGCCTGGCGTCCGCTGCTCGCCGCACTGGGCGAGCGCCCAGGCTTCATCGTCTCGCCCAGCACCGCCCAGAACGCCGGCGCAAATTTCGGTTTGACTCCCGTCGGCAGCGGTCCTTTCAAGTTTGTGGAATGGGTCGCCGACAGCCATATCAGCCTGCAGAAGTTCGGCGACTATTGGGACAAAGGCAAGCCCTACCTGGACCGGGTCCAGATTCGGCACGTGCCCGATAGCCAGGTCCAGCTTGGAATGATCCGCACCGGCGAAGCCCAGATCATCGACTCCGTCGACCCGAGCGTCCTGTCGACGATTGAGAACGTGCAGGGCATCAACATCGAAGAGCTGAAAAGCGGGCGCTTCTGGGGAACCCAGTGCCACAGCGATATCCCGCCATTCAACAATACCGATCTGCGCCAGGCGGTGGCATACGCCACCGACCGAGACGCGGTCCGCAACGTCTCGTTTGCTGGCACGGGCCGCCCGGCGACGCACCCTCTCGGCAGCGGCTGGGCGTACGATCCTGACCTGGATAGCCAGGGTTTCGCCTTCGACCTGGACAAAGCCAGAGCGGCGCTGGACCGTTCCGGCGTTGGCAGCCAGGCGCTGATGTTCGTCAATTCCAACGACAGGGTGCAGCAGAACATGGCGCAGGTGCTGCAGTCGAGTTACCAGAAAGCGGGGCTCAACGTGCAGCTCGGCAGCGTCGACGCGGCAGACTCGTTCGCGCGCGTCAAGGACGGCACCATCAACTGGACCTTGACCAACTGGGCGCCGCGCGCCGACCCGGACGGTTTGCTGCGCATCCTCTGGAACTCCACCGGATTCCAGAACACGACGCACTTTAACGTACCGCAGGTCGACCAGTTGCTGGACCAGGCCGCTGGCATATTCGACACCACGCAGGCGGCGCCGATCTACCACCAGGTGGAGCAGCTCGTGGTACAGGAGGCGTCCTACACGTTCACCGTGTGGCCCTCCGAGTTTGCCGCGCGTCGGTCGAACGTCGAGGGTTTTATTTACTACCCCGACCTGATCCTCCGTCTGCGAGACCTCAAGCTTTCTTCATGAGTTCACCGGTCCATGACCAGCGACATCGTCGGCAGATTCGTCCAGCTTGTGCTCGCGTTCCTGCTGGCGGTTCGCGATTTTCTGGACCCCAGAGAGCGCAGCCGCCGCGGGTAAACCGCGGCGGCTCAGGCGCAGGCGATCAGCTCGGGCGGCTTCGCTTCGGCGTCGGCGCACGGCTCGTTCGAGTAGCCGGATCGAAATGGATGCGCCATGGCGTGGTCAGGCTCGAAGCGGTGCCGCCACACGCAGCCCGCGTCAATGCCCAGCAAATGAATCGAGACCGACGGCACCGCCGAGGTGGTGCGCACCGCGTGCACGTCGTCGGACGGTGGCAGCAGGCGGTACATGTCGCCCGGCCTGACGGTGCGCTGCTCCACAAGCGTCAGCGGGGCGCGGCCGGCGGGGTCCGGCGTGGTGGTTTCGCGTCGGTACACGTCCTCGGCCTGCTCGCCGCGATACAGCCCGACCAGTCCCCAGGCGTGGTGATCGTGAACGGGGGTCGAGCTGCCCGGCGGCACGACCAGACTGAACAGCGTGAGGGTGTGGTCGGCCGAGCGAAACAGCAGCCACTGCCCGATGCCGCCGCCCATGCCTCCGGTCTCACACCCGATGCCGAACTGCGGCGCGAGCCAGGTCTGATCCGCTAGCAAGTCACGAAACGGAGCCTCGAGCGCCCGTAGCAGGGCGGGGACGTTTCCGCCAGAGCCGCCAATCAGCTCACGGGAGGTGGCGACAAACTCGGACAGGCGGGGATGCTCCATGAACCAGTCGTCTGATTGGAGCCCGGAATGGGAGTGCGTGGGGGTGCTCATGGGGACGACACTGCGCCGATGCATGGTAGCGGATGGACGCCGGCAACTGGGTTGATCCGAGGCCCCAGCTGCAATCGTATGCAAGTACGTACTCCCTCGAATCCCCTCGAGAGAGTACACTGCTGCACTGACACGCAGTTGCACTGACTTGCGAGCGCATGCGCGTGCAGGCCGCTTCGATCCCCACCACGCGGAGAACCAGACATGCATATTCCAGATGGCTATCTGGCGCCAGCCTTCTCTCTCGGCATGGGCGTGGTCACCGTGCCCTCGTGGGTCATCGCCGCCCGACGCGTGCGCAAGCACCTCAATCAGCGCACGGTGCCCCTGCTGGCCATCTTCGCGGCGCTGTGCTTCACGATCATGATGTTCAACGTGCCGGTGCCGGGCGGCACGACCGCCCATGGCGTCGGCGGCACGCTCGTGGCGATCGTCCTGGGGCCATCGGCGGCGGTGATCGTCGTCAGCACCGCCCTGATCATCCAGGCGCTGTTCTTCGGCGACGGCGGCATCCTGGCGATCTTCGCCAACTGCTTCAACATGGGCGTCGTACTGCCGATCGTCGGCTACTTCACCTACCTGCTCGTCGCCGGCAAATCGCCATTGCTCTCCACCCGCCGCGTGTGGGCGGCGGGCATTGGCGCCTACGTTGGCATCACCGTCGCGGCGCTCCTGGTGGGCGTCGAGCTCGGACTGCAGCCGCTGCTCTTCAACGACAATAGCACCCCGCTGTACAGCCCCTACGGCCTGGAGGTGGCGCTGCCGGCGATGTTGCTGGCGCATGCATTCGGCGCCTCGCTCGTCGAGGGCATCATCACGGCTTTCGGCTTCGCCTACCTGCAGCAACATCACCCCGAATTCCTGACCTCGCTGCGCTTCGCCTCGGGCGGCGATCCGAACGTTGCCGTCGGCCAGACGAAGTCGCGACCCACCTGGCAGCTGGTCGCCGGCGGTATCGTGCTGCTGGCAGTCGTGCTGCTCGTCGCCGGCTTCGTCACGGGTGGCGGCGATTTGAGCAACGCCTTCGGCGCGGACTGGTCGTCCGTCGACTGGTCGAGCGTGGGCACCATGCTGCTCATCGTGGTCGTGCTCGGCGCGATTCTGATCCCACTGGCCTGGTTCCTGCTGCCCCGCAAAATCCGTACGATCGGGACGGCATATGTGGCCGTGGCGATCATCACGCCGATCGGGTTGATTGCGCCCGGGTTCGCGTACGGCGAAGGTAGTCCGGACGACCTCCAGAAAGAGCTCGGCTACGTACCGCAGGGCCTGCAGGACGTGTCGGGCTTCTTCAGCGCGCCGTTCAAGGACTACAACCTGCCGCTACCCTTCTTCAAGGCCGACGACGCGCCGATGTGGCATACGGCGCTGGGCTATGAGATCGCCGGACTGATTGGCATGCTGGTGCTGGGCGCCATCCTGTGGGGTATCGGGACGCTGATCTTGCGTAAAGACGCCGAGGGTAATCTGGCCACGCCAAGCGGAGCCGTCACCACTTGATCGGAAGCGACCACGCCGAGGGGCACATCGGCTGGCTCGAACACAGCATTGCCGGCATCGCCGGGTCGATCGAGCGCGCGGTCTTCACCGAGGAGCTGGCGCGGCAGCCCGGCTGGCTCCAGCGCGTCGATCCGCGGGCCAAGGTCGCCATGTTTCTGATCGCGGTCATTGCCGCGAGCGCCTCCACCTCGCTCGGCGTCCTGCTGGCGCTGTACCTGGTGATCCTCGCGGTCGCGCGAGCCAGCCGCCTGCCCTTCGACTTCTTCGTCAAGCGCGTGTGGCTGGGCATCCCGCTGTTCGCGGGCATCGTGATCGTCCCGTCGATCTTCTTCGCCGCCGGTCCGCGGCTGTTCGATCTCGGCCTTGGACCTGTCCATGTTGGCATCTCCGCCCAGGGCGTGTGGAGCGCGGTGATCTTCGTCAGCCGCGTTGGCGTGAGCGTGTCGCTCGCCGTGTTGCTGGTCCTCACTACGCGGTGGGCGGACGTACTGAAGAGCCTGCACGCCCTGAAGGTGCCGCAGGTGTTCGTCCTGGTGCTGTCGATGACCTATCGCTACATCTTCCTGTTCCTGCACACGCTCAACGGCATGTTCGAAGCGCGCAAGTCACGTGTCGTGGCGCGCCTCGGCGGCCGAGAAGACCGGCGCTGGATCACCCGATCGATGGGCGCGCTGATGAGTCGCTCCTTCAAAATGAGCAACGACGTGTACGCGGCGATGCTGGCGCGCGGTTTCACTGGCGAAATCCGCACCTACTCCACCTTTCGCATGCGGGCCTCGGACTGGCTCGCTCTGACAGCCACGCTGCTGCTCGCCGCGGCGACGCTCCCTCTGGGACGCTGGTGGGTGTGACTACGCCCGATCTCCTGGTCGAACCGACGAGCGCCGAAGCCGAGCCAGCCTTCCGGCTGCGCGGCGTCACCTACACCTACTCCGGGCGCCAGACTGCGCTCGGCGGCGTCGATCTCGACATCGGCTTCGGCGAGCGCATCGCCCTGCTCGGCGCCAACGGCTCCGGCAAGTCGACGCTGCTCAAATTGCTCGACGGGGTCATCGCTCCGGGTGGCGGCTCGCTGCGCGCGCTGGGCCGCGACGTCGCGGCGGTCGCCGAGGGTCAGGACTCGTTCAGTTTTCATCGCGAGGTCGGTCTGGTCTTTCAGGACCCGGACATCCAGCTGTTCAGCGCGACGGTCCTCGACGACGTCGCCTTTGGACCGCTGCAGCTCGGTCTGGACCACGACGAGGTCCGCGCCAGGTGTGATGCCGCGCTCGCCCAGATGGATATCGCCCACCTCGCCGATCGGGCGCCCTTCGAGCTTTCAGGCGGTGAAAAGAAGCGGGCCGCGATTGCCTCGGTGCTGTCGCTGGGGCCGCGGGTCCTGTTGCTGGATGAGCCGACCGCCGCGCTCGACCCCCGCAGCAAGTGGGTGCTGGTCAATTTGATTCGGCGTCTCGGCGACGATCACACCATCGTGACCGCCACGCACGACCTGGACATCGTGCCGCTGATTGCCAACCGCGTCGTCGTTCTCAGTGAAGAGCGACGCGTGCTGGCCAGCGGCGTGCCCGAGACTATCCTGGCCGATCGTGGCTTGCTGATTGAAGCCAACCTGATTCACGAGCACCTGCACGGGCACGGCGGCGCGCTGCACGCGCACGAGCACGCGCACTCCGGCGAGCACGTGCACGAGCACGGCGCCTGAGCTGGCACCAGCAGCTTATTGGGCGGCGAGGCCGTCATCCTCCGCGGGCAATACCGCAACGTTGAGCCACCGCGCGCCAGTTGCGCGGCGCACGACGAAGGTCAGCGAGAACGGCGACGTGGTGCGCTCCTGCAGGCGCCCTGACGCGTCGTATGTCTCGCTGGTCATCACCCCGCGCGACTTGAGGCCCAGGCTGAGTCCGTCCTGTTTGCCGAACGGGCGGAGCAGGCTCACGTCGACGGACTCCGGGTGATAGTGGTCGATGCGCGTCGATCCGGCCGTGGTCGACTCACGAATGCGATCCTGCATTTCGGCGAGCCGGTCGCCGTGATCCACCTGGGTGAGCAGGTTGGGATCACCCTGGAGGAGCGCGTTGTTCTCGATCTCCAGGTTCTGTTCAGAGGTCAGCAGGATCGCCTGAATCGCGGGACCCGTGAGCGTGGGGTCCCAGTCGGTCACGGCGCCGTCCACCGAGATGGGCGGGAACGTGCCCGGGTCCATGCGCGAGGCGTCGACCTCGGGCGCGGTTGCGTCGATGTGCGCTTCGCCGCGCGCTGGCGTGCCGGCGAGGACGACCCCGGCCATCAGCGCGGTCAGTCCAACGGCCGCGACGGCTGCCCGCGGAATGCCGAGCCTGCCAGCACCGAAGCAGTATCGACCGACGTCATCCGCCACGGAGTGCGGTTGTGGAAGCATGCGATCGAGCGCTGGCCGCGCCGCGCATACCAGTGTCAGCCCCGCGAGCAGGCCGACCTTCGCGCCAAACTCGGTGGTCTGCGGCGCAAGCAGCAGGGTTCCAACGCTCGCGACCAGTGCCCCAAAGCCGATGCGCCCTACCCGACCCGCGGGTGCCGTCCGCGGGTCCGTAATCATGAAAAAGAGAAAGATGAGGATCTCTGGCGACGTGACGACGACCCGCCAGAAGTCGACGCCGCACACGGGCGCGAAGGACCAGTTGGCGATGACGCAGTGGCCCGAGGCGGCGAGGACCCCTACGCCCGCCGTCAGCGTCAGCCAGAACATCACGGCCAGCGCAATCAGATCCAGGCGCTTCGCGATCAGCAGGCCGCCAGTCAATATCACGACGTAGGCGACGGCCAGCCAGCCGTTGGGCTGTCCCCACCAGAAATCCAGCGGC
The DNA here is from genome assembly GCA_019247515.1 of Chloroflexota bacterium. Classification (GTDB taxonomy): domain Bacteria; phylum Chloroflexota; class UBA6077; order UBA6077; family CF-72; genus CF-72. The sequence goes on from JAFAOS010000540.1 coordinate 43,480, forward strand.
TCGACTCGCGTGGACCCCAGCACGACGAAAGTCGCCACCAGTCCAACATTCGACGGATTGAACAGCGGCGCGCCGCGATACCTGATCGCGTACTTCGACAGCAGCGCGAGCCCCGCCACCGCGGCGAACGCGCCCACACCGAAAGTGCTCCAGTGGTCGTCTGGAGGCGTGCCGACGACACGCAGGATCAGCGCGACGCCGCTGCCCGTCAGCATCGCGCTCGCCGGCCAGACGATGGCCTTCTGCTGGTGGAAGGTGATGCCGATCTCGAGAATCGCGCACGTGAGGATCGCGGCCACGATCTGCCACACGCTGACGGCGAAATGCAGCCCAACCTGACCGAGGACGTGGATGGTGATGATGACGGCCGCGACGTGCAGGCGGGAATCGCGCACGCTGGGCAGCACCAGCGGGTACGACCCGTGTCCGAGATCAATCTTCACCGGGTGGCGACCACGGTTCGGCCGCGTCCGCGCCGCGCCGCACGACGGCGAAGGTGTTGGCCAGTACCCGCTGCCAGGGTCCGACCTCGCCGCCAGGCCACGCCACCCGAACCTCGGCCTCCGCGGCGCGGCCCAGCCCGAAATGGACCCAGCCCAGCTGGCCGCTGGCGTGCCCACCGCCGATGGTGAGCTCGCGGCGCTGAATTCGCTCACCCGTGCGCACTTCCACCCAGGCACCGATGGCGTCGACATTCGGCGGCTCCTGGTTGAGCTGGAGCTCCAGCCAGTTGCCCATTGCGTCTGGAGGAGCGGCGGTCGCGGCGCCAAGGTTGTGCCACACACGCACGGGGGCGCCATAGTTCACCTCCACGATGTCCAGGAGCCCGTCACGACTGAGGTCGACGACCGCCGCTCCCCGGCCGCGGTCGAAGCTCACGATGCCCGCGGCGTCCGCGCCCTCGCGGAATGCGCCGTCGGGCTGTCCCAGAAAGAGGTCGCTGGGGTCCTGGCGAGCGTAGTCGGGCTCGTCGGTGACGTTGCCCTTGGAGATAAACAGGTCGATCAACCCGTCGTTGTTGACGTCGTCGAACTGCGCGTGCCAGGCAGTGGAGGGCAGTGCCGTATCGCCGGCGAACGGGTGCGCGGCATTGATCCCCCGCGCCATGCCGGCATCCCGGTACGCGGGACGGGCCGCGTCCGAGGCCAACGTCTGAAGACGGCTCGCGGCCTGGCTGGTGAGGAAGTAGTCCGGGTAGCCGCTGCCCGTGAGGTCGTAGCTCGCGATGCCCATGCCCTCGACCTGGACGGTAGCCCACCCTTCTTCGGCTGTGTACAGGTGCGGGGCTTCTCCGGGCGCGATGCGCCACAGTTGCTCCTGCCCGTCCGTAGGCAGGTAATAGTGCTCGTCGTTGCTCACCCGGAGGTCCGTGCGCCCGGAACGGTCCCAGTCGCTGAAGAGCATCGACAGAGCGCACCAGCCGGGTCGAAGCGGAGCGGCATCCCCGAATCTTGCGCCGACCGGTCGGAACAGGACGTTGTCGAAGCAGAGGTGGTGCGGATCGTTGCTCGACGGGTCCTGGTAACGGCCGAACGCCAGCGTTGGCAGGCTCTGTCCGTCCTCCCACGTCGCGCTGAAGGCGGTGGTCGCCGGACCGCGCCCATCGAACCCGAGATCCTCGTTCGCTCGCTCGAAGCGGCAGCCTCCGAGACCCCTGAGCAAGACCGTCTCGGTTGCCCGCAGGACGACCAGGTCAGGCTGCCCGCGACCTTCAATGTCGATCGGGTACGCCCCCATCACACCTGTCAGGTCGGTGACGGGACTCTCGAGGCGCGTGAATCGGAGCGGGCCGCCGACCGGACTGTCGTTACGATACAGAGCCGCGGGCTGGCTCCCACCGGCGAAATACAGCGAGGGCCTCCCATCGCCGTTGCAATCGAAGGCGGCCACGCCGCCGCCGACCGCGTAGTCGAAGTCGCCAGTGTAGACGTGGTTGATGCCCGCGCTAGCGGTCTCGTCCACAAAATGTGGCGCTCCGAGAGCCCCCGGCGCGGTCGTCGAGGTCGTCGTCCGGGCGATGACTCCCGCAACCACCAGCGCCGCCGCGAGCGCTCCGAGGCCGACCACTGTTACCAGGCGAGAACGAGGTCGAGCGAGAGGGTTGAGCACGTGCACGTTGGGGACCCGCGGCGGAGGACTGCCGCACGCAGGATAGACGGACTCGAAGGCAATCCGCTGTT
>JAFAOS010000556.1 GCA_019247515.1 Chloroflexota bacterium
CTCGACAGAAAACACCATGCCCGGCTCCAGGACTGTTTCGTCGCCGAGGTCCAGGAACGGCGGCTCGTGGCCTTCCAGGCCGATACCGTGGCCGGTGTGGTGTCGGGTAAGGTGGCCCAGGCCCAGCTGAGCGATCTCGCGCTGAACGTCGGCCTCGACGTCGCCGCAGGTGCGGCCCGGACGGATCGCCGCGAACGCGGCTTGCTGGATCTGCAGCATGGCCTCGAAATACTTCGCGAACTCCGACGACGGCTCGCCGACGATCATCGTGCGTTCCAGCTCCGAGTGGTAGCCGCCGATGTCGGAGCTGGCGCCAGTAATGATCGCGTCGCCAGGCCTCAGGCCTTGCCCGCGACGCATCCCGTGGGGCAGGGCCGTGTTCGCGCCGGCGATGAAGCTGGCGCTCACTGGCGGGTTGCGGAAGCCTCGACTCTGACTGGTATACGAGGTCCCGAGAGTGTCGAGCATGATCAGGATCGCCTCACTGGTGGCAGCCAGGCCGACCTCGATTTCTGTTTTGCCGATGGCCATGTGCTTTTGCAACAGCCGGTGCGCGAGGTTGCCCCAGGTGCAGCTCTCGCGAATCAGGTCCAGCTCGGCCGCGCTTTTCACCTGGCGCAGCTTGTCGACAAGCTCGCGAGCGAGCACGACGCTCCCTTCGCCGTTGATCTGGGCGACGGTCGGTCCGCCGTACCCGTTGACGTCGCCATACCCGTCCGAGTCGACCCCAAGGCGACGGCCGAGCAGCCGCTTGCGATCCAACAGTTCTCGCAAATGGTGCATCGGGTGCCGTCCGCCGGGACCGCTCGGGTATTCCGGGTAAACCTGTACGTCGGCGATGTCGGGCGACTTCTTGAGATGATCTTCCTCTAACTGGGGAATCAGCATGCCCAGCTCGCCGCGGCGCGGAATGACCAGAGCCATTGGCCGCTCGGTCGAGACGAAGACGAAGCTGCTGAGGTATCCGATGCGTTCGGGATGGAACAGGACCAGAGCGTCCAGATTCAATGCTTCGAGTTCTTCGCGCACGCGATTGAGCCGCCGCGCGCGCTCAGCGTCGGAGATGGCCAGCTTGCGGGTCCTGGTCGGATGATCGGTTGACGAAACCACGTCAGGCATCAATCACGGAGAATATCGCGAACGGGAAGTTACGCGCCGTCCGCGGCGACGATCACAACGGTTCCTGCGGCGCCGTCAACAGTGATCCGCTGGCCGGTCGCGATCCGCTCGGTGGCGCCCGCGAGCCCCACCACCGCCGGAATGCCGTATTCGCGCGCCACGACAGCGCCGTGCGACATCATGCCGCCCATCTCCATGACCAGGCCACCCGCGGTCAGAAACAGCGGTGTCCATCCGGGGTCGGTTGATGGCGCGACGAGGATCTCACCCGCGTCCACGTGCGCACCTTGCGGGGCATGGATCACACGTGCTGGCCCCGTGACGGTTCCGGGCGATGCGGGTGTGCCGCGCAACGCGCCGGCCGCTGGTGCGATCACGGCAGCCTCCGCGTCGGTTCCATCTGAGAGCAACACACGTGGGACAGTGCGCCGTGTTCGTTCGCGCTCGAACTCCCGGCGCCGGGCGGCCACCACCGTCCGGAAGTCCGCGCCGGCGACCGCTCGCCGGGCTTCGTCCAGCGTCAGAAAGAAGATGTCATCCGCGCTGGCGATGCGGCAGTGAACAGCAAGTTCGACGCCAACTGGTTTCAACAGCTCCCGTGAGGGTGTCGCGAGCAGTCGGATGATGTGGAATTTTGGAGCCTCTCGCGAGCCGATGAGCTGCCGCAAGCGCAGCAGCGCCACCCGTAACACGAGGTGCCGCGGTCCGCGAGCTCGCGCCAATAGAGAAGCGACCATCGTCTCGGCGTCGCGCTGGCCCCGGGCGAACTGTGCGGCAGGTGTCGGCGCATCGTCGGCAAGTCGGAGGTAGTTGGACAGGATGCCCAGAATATGCGCCGGCTCCTCGGACCAGCGTGGCACGCCGATGTCGATCTCGCCAATCGTTCGGAACCCGTAGTCAGCCAGGAACTGGCCGAGACCAGCCTGCAGGCGCGGCGGCAATGCGGCCGCCTGGTAGGCGGCGCTCAGTTCCTCCGGTGCACGCTCGAGGAGGCACGCGCGAGAATCCGTGTCGTTGCGTAGCGCGACGCTCAATGACCACAGCGCCAGGTCCATCTCCGTTGTCGGGTTGTGAGGCGCGCTGCGTGTCAAGACCTGCAATTCGTCGTCACGTGCCCGACCACGAAGCAGCCATGCCACCAGTCCAAGCGTGAGCATGGCCGGCGCCATGATGCCAAGCAGGCGTGGCAGTAGCTGCGAGGAAGCAACCAGTAACAATCTCTCGAAGGCATCCAGTCGCTCGGCGGAGTCTGCTCCAGCTGGCAGGTCGATCCTGGCAATTGACTCCATCTCGCGCACGTATCTGGCGCGCACAGCAGAGGGTGACAGCATCACGCGCAGGGCTGCGGCGGGAATTCCGGCTCGCTGGATCGCCGCGGCAATTCGACGCAGGGTGCTGATACGTGAGCGGTGCTTCGGCGCGAAGCGCGAATCGTCTGCCAGGCGCGAGACGACCGCCGAGGTGCGTGCCTCGCCAGCCTTGGTCACGGTCTGGAAGATTTGACGGCCGACTCGATCCCGCACGACCGGAGTCACGTCGACGTACAGTCGCATACCCGCCTCCACCAGTTCCTCCGGCCCGGCATGTGTATCACGGACCGACGCGCCGAACCTGCGGTACACCGAGCTTCCGAGAAGCCTGAAGAACTGGACGCCCATGGGCGTGATCGGCGAAAAGTACCCTTGAAACACGTTGGCTGAGAAATAGACGCGGAGGTCACGCTCCAGCTCGGGCGGCTCAGCCGGGAGTGGGTAGAGCGTGGTGATCGGTCGTGATTGCGTCAGCCAGGGCCTGCGCGAGGCATCCAGGGCGAACTCGATGTCCTGTGGACTGCCGAAGTGGTGCTCGACACGTTCCGCGAGCACCGCGAGCTCCAGCAGCTCCGCATCAGATAAGACGCGCGCGTCGCCGGAGAGCCGTCGCTCGACGATCCGGCGATCCGGTGTCTCGACGACGTAATGGTCCGGATTCACTGCGCCCGAGACGAGCTTGTCGCCCAGGTCGGCGACCGCGTCGAGGACGGCGCGGCGGCGCCGTCCGGTAAGCGGGTCCGCGGTGAAAATCACGCCCGCCGCCGACGCCGACACCATCTCCTGTACGACGACGGCGAGGCTCACATGGCGATCGTCGATGCCATGCGCGGCCCGGTACGCGACCGCCCGCTCGTTCCACAGCGAGGCCCAACATCGCCGAATAGCCTTCAGGAGCGCATCATCGCCGACGACGTTCAGATAGGTGTCCTGCTGACCGGCAAAGGAGGCGCCGGGCAGGTCCTCGGCGGTGGCGGAGGAGCGCACCGCCACCGGTCCACCTCCGAGCGCCGCGTAGGCGTCGAGCACGCTTCGCGCCGCGTCATCTGGAACGGGCGCCTCGCGCAGTCGCGCGGCGGCCCGCGCCGGGTTGGTGGGATCGACAAGCGCCGCATGCGCGGCCGCATCATATGCCCGGGTGGTCAGCACAAATCCATCGGGCACTGGAAAGTTCGCGCGCACCAGCTCGCCGAGATTCGCGGCCTTGCCGCCCACCGACGCGAGGTCCGCCGCGCCGATCACTCCTAGCCGTCGAACAAACATCGACATGGGCACTTACTGAGCAGGAGCGGCGATGTCTTGCCCCTGGAGCGCGCGCATGTCCACCACGCCCTGCTCGCCGTGTTCGGCCACGGATTCGCGAATCTTGCGCATGATCTCCTCGGGATCTTCGTCCAGGTTGACCGTCTCGATGCTCATTTCTGTTGCGAACGTAATCCGTGCGACCGAGAACCGAGTCGGACCACGACGGCACGGTTGTGCTCTTTCCCCAGCGGGCCGGACTCAGTCGATTTGCAGCAGGCCGACGGGCTGCGAGCCGAGCCGTCGTGCTCCGTCTGGCGTGGCGACGACGATATCCCCCCAGTAGACGAACTGCTCTTTTTCGCCCTTCAATACCATCGGCTTGATGATGAAACACGCGTTGTTTCGATCGGCCAGTCTGACATTCGCTTGTCTCGCGCGCCGTAGATGGCGATCGGGGCGTCATCGCCGATGCCCTTGCCGTGCATCAGAATGCGACAGCTGAACGGCGCGTCCACCACGCTGTCGGCACATGCGGCGACCAGCTCACCCACGCTGTAGCCCGGCCGGAGCAGCTCGTAGCACCGCTCCAATGCCAGCACATCCGGCCGCGCCGCGTAGATGCCGGCGTGGATGGCGCGCTCCGCATACGGCGGCCGCGGGCCGCCACTGACCTCTCTGCCGTCGAAGGCGAATTCCTGCAGGTCTGCGGGGGTCACCAATTCGGGGCCCAGGGAGCGCGAAATGAAGAAGCGCGTCGGGTCGAGCGGCCTGCGCGCGCTGACGTGCCCGAGCGCATCGAGGACGCCGTGGCTGGCCAGGATGGGGTTGGCGATCGCAACGTCGCGCTTGATGTCCGAGACTCGATCAGACACGCGCCACTCGCAGAGCTTTGATTAGATCCGCGCGACCATCGCTTCGGCGGCGCCCGCAACACGGGGCACGGGGCGTAGTACCGCCCCGCACTCAGCCGATTGCGTGGGGCCACTGGTCTGCTCAGGCAGGCGCTACTTCCGACGGACCGGGGCTGAGTCCGAGTTGGCTCATGAAGGCGCCCGTGTCGTAATAGACGTGCCAGGAGGTCAGCTTGCCATTGGACACCGTGAGGAAGTCCGCGCCCGCCAGATCGACCGCCTTGCGAGTTGCGGGCAGCTCGCCACTGGGCCCGGCCAGTGGACCGGTGTGCGTTCCGATGAAGCGCACCTCCGTGGCAACAGCGTTGTCTACCTCGAGCATCGACTCGACTGCGATTCGCAAGTCCGGGAACGCGGTGAAGAACGCCTGCATGTAGGTGCCGATCTGCTCGCCACCCTTCAAGTGGACGCCCGGCTCAATCATTTCGCAGGTGGGCGCGCACATTTCGCTGAGTGCGCGCTGATCGTGCGCTGCAATTGCAGCATAGAGTTGCTCGGCGACCTGACGTGAGGCTCCCATGTCCGTCTCCTCGTTCGACCGTCCTGGATTTGCTGGCGTGAGCAACGAGGCGCACTTGCGCTGTGCTCGGCCTACCATTGTACGCAACGCGGCGCCTCATGGATCACGCCAACTACCAACCGTTCGCATTCACTCGACACAGTCGGGAGTTTGCACCGCGAATCGGCGCCCGCTAATTGCCTTCGGATCGACCGCCAGTCGATGCACGCGCACGCCCGGTGCCGCGGGGCGGGGCGCCGCGCCGCGGGCGGTCCAGGAAACATCGTCCAGCGCCGTAGTGGCGTCGACGGCGACACCCTGCACCAGCACGCTCCAGCCCACACCTGAAGCCGCATCGTAACCAACGATCTCGAATGCGACGCGTGACCCTGGCGCGTGCGTCAGCTTGGCGCCGGGCGCAGTCCGGAACGTGATGATCCGATCGCTGACGGCGTAGTTGACGGGGAGAACCAGCGGCTGTCCGTCGACAACAAAGCCGATGCGTCCGAGCTGATGAAGTGCAAGCTTGCGCAGGCACTCCACTTCCGACATTTCTTCCAGTTCGGTGCTACGTTTTCGGGGTGGCATTGGAGCTCTCCTGGCAGAATCGGCCACGCGCGACTACTCGGTCGCTGGTCGGGGGATCGATGCTTGCTTCGTTGCTTTGAGTATTAGCCACATCCTCGTTCGTTCCGCCAGATGGGATGCGCAATCGATGATCGCGCTACAGTTGTGTATTGAACCATCCTCAACAGATTGCTCGAGTATCGATATGACGACAGAAGGACATCGTGACCGGCCACTCGGAGAAACCAGCGGAAGTGAACAGCGTCCCGCCCGACGACTCGCGGCCACCTCGCTGGATTTCGACCTCGAGACTGAACTGAGTTCGCTGAAGCAAGAGCCAAGCTGGTTGCGCGGTGACCGCAACGGCAGAACCCTCGTCGAAGAGCCCGCGTTTCGCGTGACGCTCACCGCCCTCAAAGCGGGCACACGCCTGCGTGAGCATCGCACCAACGGCTGGGTCAGCGTCCAGACTTTACATGGCCATCTTCGAATCCACGTGTCACAGCGAGAGCTGGACTTGCCGGCCGGCCACGTGCTCGTGCTCGAACCGGGCGTCCCGCACGATGTCGAGGCACTGGATACCGAGAGCGCGTTTCTGCTCACCGTTGCAATGCACGAGGCGTGATTTCTGGGAGCTTGGATCGCACATAGAGACGGCAGCGTGATCGCGATCCTCCCGCAATGGGTGCAGACAATCGCAGTTCGTGCCCACTTACAACGGCATGCACGCGCTGCAGGCGGCGAGCCGCGGTAGCCCTGGGAAGCGCGCGTACGAAGTCGAGCACCGCTTCGGCATCGTCCGGGCGAACTGGACGGATGTAGCGCCTGACCGTCGCCGCGATTCGTCGAGTGTTGCCGTGGTCACACGCTTTTCCGTTGGGAGAGTCTGCTGAAGACGCCCCTGTTCGCCGGGTCCTGCCGGACTGCGCCGCGGCGATGTGCTTCAGAACCCAGATCTGCTGGATGGTCGCGTACAAGAAGACCCCGCGGCCTGGTGGCGGCCCGTTGTGGCTGCATGAGCCCGTCCGCAACGGCGGCATGCAAACGACGACGCAGGCGCGCCGCCGGCTTTGCCACGCTTCAAATGCTCAGGACCCGCTTCAGACGAGCTGCCGCCGATCACACACGCCTCGCAGGTAAGCCGCGCTCTCCTTGATGAACCATACCGAGCGGTCGTAGTCAAACGGCACCTCGTCGTAAGCATCCAGTGTCGGTGCCGCGCCTGAAGCGATGCGCTCCTCGCACATTCTGGTCAGACGAATGAGCTCCGCCAGCTCCGAGACCGAGAGGTCCGGGTGGGACGCCTGCCAGACCGGGTCGTAGATCTGCACGATCATCTCGCCGTTGGCGGTTGGATTTTCGATCGACAGGTTCAGCTTCGGATTGTGGTGGTGGAGGAGTGGCAGAATGACCTCGAAGTCCACCAGCCCGTGGCCGCACGGCCGGACCTGACGCTTCAGTCCGTCGTCGGCGAAGACGTGGACGACGTCCTTCAGGTGCGTCTGGCGGACGTACGGCGCAATCCGGCGCGCCGCGGCGACCGGGGCTTCACCGCGATGTGTCACGTTGCCCGTGTCGAAGGTAATCCCGATGGCGTCCGGCCCCACCGCCTCCACCAGGCGGACCACCTCGAACGTGGTGATCTCCTCGTGTGTCTCGATGTTCATGTGGATGCCCAGATCGCGGGCGATCGGCGCCAGCTTTTTGAGGAAGCGCTCGGTCGCGGCGAGCTGTTCCTCCCAGGTCACATCCGTGCGGAATCGGTCGTAGCACCAGTATCCGTAGTACTGGCCCTTGAAATTGGCCGTACCAATCCACACCTCGGTCACGTCGATCGCACGGCTCGCTTCCAGCATGCGTCGGAAGCCGAGAAGAATGTCTCCGTCACCAGCCGCGCGCAGCTCGGGGGCTTCGGCCGAGGCATACGGATTGACCTTGCCGAGGCCGCTCTCGACATACATGCCAAGCTCGTCCGCGTGGCACTTGATTTCGCGCAGCTCGCCATGGTCGAGAGTAGGACTCATGTCCAGCACGCTGCGGAAGAAGAGCCCTTCCATGCCGAGCTGCCGCGCATGATCTAAGCTCTTGACGGGACCGTATTCCGTCGCGCGCGGGATCTTCCGACCGTCGACGCCTACTCGCATGAGACCGCCTCCCTGGGGGCACCTGTTGACCTTATCGGATGGAGTGGCGTTTCGCCACAACGGCGCGGAGGATGTTACACGTCCTGGGCCGTGAGATGGGGCCACCCCGCGGGGTAGGGGAAAAGACCACCCCGCGGGGTGTGTTGCGTCCGCCGCGGCATGGGGATACTTGTGGCATCAGGACGCGTCACTTCCGGGAGGTGCGGACGATGTTCAAAGTCGAGAAGATTACCGACGACAAGGGTCAGGTGTGGATTCAGGATCCCCCGATCGCCAGGTATCTGTTTCAGAGTACCCGCGTGATGCCCTGGATCTGGTTGGTGGTGCGACTGTATGTCGGGTACGACTTCCTCACGGCAGGCTGGCACAAGTTCACCACCCCTGTGTGGATGGACGGTTCGGGCGCTGGAATCGGAGGTTTCTGGCAAGGCGCACTCGGAACGACTCCGGCGGGCGCGCCGGTCATCACTTTTGATTGGTATCGATCGTTCATTCAGTTGCTGGTGGACACCAACAGTGCGGGCTGGTTCAGGTACCTGATCGTGTTCGGCGAGGTGGCGGTTGGTCTCGGGCTGATTCTGGGGGCGTTCACTGGCCTGGCCGCCGCGGGTGGGTTGCTGATGAACATGGCCTTTATGCTGGCCGGCACCAC
>JAFAOS010000374.1 GCA_019247515.1 Chloroflexota bacterium
CACCTGATGGGCACCGACAACCTCGGCCGCGACGTGTTCAGCCGATTCCTGTTCGGCACGCGCGTGTCGCTCTTCGTTGGCCTCGGCGCTGTAGCCCTCGGCCTGGTGGCGGGAACGCTGCTGGGCATGCTGGCTGGGCTGCGCGCGGGTGGCGTCTGGGACATGCTGAGCATGCGCGGGATGGATGTGGTGCTCGCGTTCCCACTGCTGGTCCTGGTGCCGGTGCTGACGGGCATTTTGCAGACGCGGACCATCCAGCTGGGGCCCATCGGCCTCAACAGCATCGCGGTCGTCGGCATTGCGATCGGAGTGGTCAGTGCGCCAGTGTTCGCGCGAGTAGCGCGCGCGAGTGTGCTGGCGGAGGTGCGTGAGGACTACATTCTGGCCGCGCGTTCGTTCGGCGCTGGTGGGCTCGATCTGTTGTTCGGCAATCTGCTGCCGAACATCCAGGCGCCGCTCATCGTGCAGGCGGCTTTTTCGCTGGCGATTGCCATCGCCGCCGAGGCGGCGGTGTCGTTTCTCGGATTGGGCGTCCAGCCGCCGGACTCCAGCTGGGGCACAATGCTCGCGGACGCCCGTCGCTACGTCATCGCCGGCGCGTGGTGGCTGGTGCTGTTTCCATCGGCAGGTATTGCACTGGCGGTACTGTCGTTCAACCTGGTCGGCGACGCGTTGAGGGACGCGCTGGATCCGCGTGCTGAACGGCACTGATCGCTCCGCGTTGCTGGACGTGCGCGGGCTCACCACCCGTTTTGCAACACCCGGTGCGCTGATCCATGCCGTCGAGGATGTCTCGTTCAACCTCAGCCCAGGTGAGGCCGTCGGGCTGGTTGGCGAAAGCGGCTCGGGCAAGAGCACCGTGCTCCGTTCGCTGCTCGGGCTGGTCAAGCCACCCGGCCGCGTTGTTTCAGGCGAAGTGCTCTTTCGCGGTCGTGATCTCCGCACGCTACCCGCCGACGAGCTGCGCCGCATCCGTGGCGGCCAGATCAGCCTGATCTTCCAGGACCCGGTCAACGCGTTCAATCCATCCCTCACCATCGGCGAGCAGCTGCGACGCATTCTGCGCCTGCACCGCGCCGAGGCGCCGGTCGGCGGATTCGATCGCGAAATCGAACGGATGCTGGCTCGCGTCGGGGTCGACGCCAGCGGCAAATTGAACGGCTACGCCTTCAACTTCAGCCAGGGGCAACTCCAGCGGATCATGATCGCGGCGGCCTGCCTGTCAGGCAGCCCGTCGTTGCTGCTGGCAGACGAGCCCACCACCAGCCTGGATGTCACCATCGAGGCGCAGGTACTGCAATTGCTGCGGGACCTCCGCCAGGAGCTGGGCCTGGCGCTGATTCTGGTGACACATAATCTGGCGCTGGTTGCCGAGCTGTGCGACCGTGTGCTCGTGATGTACGCGGGTCGCCTGGTGGAGGACGGCGACGTGTATTCCGTGTTCGACTCGCCGAAGCATCCCTATACCCAACAGCTGCTGCGCTCGGTGCCGCGTTTCCCAGCTTCGGCGCGGCGTGTCGAAGCCATCTCTGGCAGCGTCCCAGATCTGACCGCTCCAGCCGCAGGTTGCGCCTTCGCGCCCCGTTGCGAGCGCTATCTGGGCGCGATCTGCGATAGCCTGGTGCCCGCGCTCGCTCCCGCCGGAAGCGCCGCGCAGCGCGCAGCCTGTCACCTGTACACATGCCAGCGCTGATCCGCGTCGAGCGCCTGAGTCGGCACTTTCCGTTGCGCGGAGCGCTGTTCGGGCCGAAGGACGTCGTGCACGCGCTGGACGAGGTGGACCTGGCGATCGATCGCGGTGAGGCGGTTGGCCTGATCGGCGAAAGCGGCTCGGGCAAGACGACGCTCGGGCGGACGATCCTCCAGCTCTACCCACCGACTGGTGGACGCATCTTCTTCGAGGGCGCGGACGTCACCGACGCACGTGGCAGTGCGCTGCGGAACCTGCGGCGGCGCATGCAGATGGTGTTTCAAAATCCATACTCGGCGGTCAATCGCCGCAAGCGTATCGCCGACATCATCCAGGAGCCGTTGCGCGTGCACGGTACTGGGAACGCCGGCTGGCGCATCCAGCGATCCCGCGAGCTGCTGGACCTGGTGGGACTGCCAGTTGCTTTCGAGTCTCGCTATCCGCACGAGGTGAGTGGCGGACAACTGCAGCGCGTGGGCATCGCGCGCGCCCTCGCCCTCGAGCCGGATTTCGTCATCGCCGACGAGCCGACCGCCAGCCTGGACGTCAGCATTCGCGCGCAGGTGATCAACCTGCTGGCGGACCTGCGGACCCGCCTTGGCCTGACACTCCTGTTCATCAGTCACGACCTGAGCATCGTCTCGTATCTGTGCGAACGCGTGGCGGTGATGTACCTCGGCAAAATTGTGGAGGTGGGTCCGAAGGCTGAGCTTGAGCGGGAGCCACTCCACCCGTATACGCGCGCCCTGTTGAGCGCGATTCCGCGTCCCGATCCACGTGCGCGGCGACTGCAAAGCGCGCCGCTCGGGGAGATTCCGAGCGCCGTGCACCGGCCGTCAGGATGTCACTACCATCCGCGCTGTCCGCTCGCGATGCCACAGTGCGCCACGCGGTATCCGCCGCTGGAGTTGAAAGCGCCCGGGCGTTGGGTGGCCTGCCATGCCGTTTCACCCCATGGAGTTGCAAGATGACCATTGATCGCAGCGTGCGGATGGACGGCGCTTCAATTCTCGCCGCCGAAGTGGTGGTCCAGAAGGCACGCACGGCCGCCTGGCTGGGTCGACCCACGGCATCAGCCGCCGACATCGGGCGCGAGTGGCCGCATGTCTACCTGAGCTTCGTGTCGGCGGCCCAGGGCAGCATCATTCTCAACAAGGCGCGCGCCGCCGGGTTCGAGCTATGACACTGCCGCCGATGCGGTCCTGGCTGTACGCGCCCGGCAACAACGCAAAATTGCTGGAGCGCGTGTTCACTGTCGGCGCAGATGCCGTGATCCTGGATCTGGAAGACGCGGTACCGCCGGGCGAAAAGCTTCGGGCGCGATCGATGGTCGCCGAAGCGGTCCGCTCGCGCGCCGGCCACCAGCGGCCAGCCGTCTTTGTCCGCGTCAACCACCCGGACACGGGGCTGGCAGAATCTGACGTCAAGGCGGTGGTCGGCCCGGGCCTGGACGGACTGCGCGTGCCGAAAGTGGAGTCCGCCGACACGGTGGCGGCGATCACGCGCTGGTCGGGCAGAGGCATTCCACTGGTGTGCAATATCGAGAGTGCCGCGGGCGTCTGGCATGCGGGCGACATTGCATCCGCCAGTCCTGATCTCCTGACACTGGCCTTCGGTTCGGCGGACTTTCTCCGCGACGTGCACGGTCAGGCCACGCCTGAGGCACTCGAGACGCTGCACGCCCGCTCCCAGCTCGTGCTCGCGTGCCGCGTCAGTGGACTGCGGGCGCCGGTCGACGGTGTCTACCCGCAACTCGTCGACGACGCTGGCCTCGAGGGGACGACTCGCCAGTCGCGAGCGCTGGGATTCTTCGGTCGTTCGGCCTTGCACCCGCGCCAGGTGCCGATCATCAACACCGTCTTCACCCCCTCTGAAACAGAGGTGGCCCAGGCTCGCGAGGTCGTCTCCGCGGCTTCTGCCGCCGAGAAGAGTGGCACGGGTGCGCTGCGACTGCTGAATGGCGACTTCGTCGACGTCGCCATTGTCCGCCACGCGCAGGCGATCCTCGAGCTGGACGCGGCACTCCAGAATCGGCAGGACTAGCCAACGATCGTCGGCTGGTGACACGTGACGAGCTGTCCTTACGAGCTTTCACCGATGTTCGGGGCGGACTTTCGTTCTAGACTGACCGGTCAGGGACGGGACATGTATCTTGAACGTCAGGCGCACCAATGACCCAGGATGACCGGCCAAAAGCTCCACCAGTACGGCGCGCGGCGGCGAGCAGCGCCACGAATCCTGAAGCCGCGCCGTCAGGCCAGACCGTGAGCGAGCCGCACACGACCAGGCAGCACAGGGCGCACGCGCGTGTGACCAGCCATACGCCTGGACGGTTGCGCGTGCGCGTCCACCGCTCGCATCGTGATCCGAACGCCTTGCAGGAGGTTGCCGCGCAGCTCGAGAACCAGCCAGGCATCCATCACGTCGAAGTGAACGCGGACAGTGGCAGCGTCCTTGTTCACTACGACCACGAGAAGCGCTCAATGGACGACGTGGTCGGCTGCCTGCAGGACGTGGGTATGCTGATCGGCAGCGTGTTCGAGGGCGGCGACGAGCTCCCCGACATCGGAGGGGGCGGCGGTGGAGACGAAAGTGGCCACAGCACGGTGGCCGCGGGCCTGGTCGGCACGGTAAGCGACCTCGACCGGCGTCTGTCAGAACTGACCGGCCGCAAAGTGGATCTCAAGCTCGTGTTCCCGGTGGCACTGGGCGCGATCGGAGTACGCTCCGCAATCACCAACGGATTTGGCCTGGCGGAAGTGCCCGCTTACATTCTGCTCTGGTACGCGTTCGATTCCTTCTGGAAGTTTCATCAGAAGCCGCATACGGGCACTCCAGCACAAGACACCAGCGGAGGAGATACGGCCCAGCCACAAGCGTGACGAGCCGCGGCGGTCAGCTGCGCGCGATCACAATTTTCTGTGGTGCAGCCCGTCGCCGCCCGCGTCTCGCGGCTGGTTCGGGAGCTTGCGCCGCGTCCTCGCCGCCTGAGGCGGCCGCCCCGGCAACGCCGTCCCAGACGCGGATGCCCATCTTGAACACGTCGCGCAGTAACGGACGTGAGCCGCCGGCGATCTGACGCACGGCGCCGATGCCAAGACTGGCGCCGAAACTGAACCCGATGATACCCAGTGCCTGTTCCATGTCCGTTCCTTTCACCTTCCAGGTCGATTGGTAGCGTCTCCGTTTGCGGGGCGCTGCGCGTCGGCACTCACAAATGGCACTTCGAGGACGCCTTCTCGGATGCGCGCCACACCAGGCTGGAATGTCGACAGGGCAAGCGGCAGCATCAGCTCACGCCGGAAGTTTCCAACATCCACGTAGAGCTCGTCGCCATGCTTGGTGAGTTCGAGTTTATCGACCTCAACGTTGGGCATTGGAATGCGCAGGAGGTATCCATCGCCGAAGCGGTCGATCTTCTGCGAGGGTCCGACGTGGAAGACCTCGACCGGGTCGCGCTCGGCGAACATGTGGCGCGCGAGGGCTGAGAGCGCGTGCAGTCCGACGGGCTCGTCGGCGGTGAGGGGGACTTCGAAACGGGGAAGGTTCGGAAACGCCCGGCAAATTTCCTGCTGTACGAGTTTCTGGCGAGTCACGAGTGCCTCCAGGTACGGGTCGTGCCGCTCCGACTCGGGCAGGATCCGATTCGCGAATACCGCGTCAACCGGGTAGT
Source organism: Chloroflexota bacterium (assembly GCA_019247515.1). Lineage (GTDB taxonomy): Bacteria > Chloroflexota > UBA6077 > UBA6077 > CF-72 > CF-72. The sequence continues at coordinate 5,364 of JAFAOS010000374.1, forward strand.
CGAACAGGTTGAGGTAGGTTTCGGCCCGCTGCGCCTCGCGCAGTACGGTCCGGTCCGGAGTGAGCACGATCCGGTAGCTGCTGCGATCTGGATCGACCAGGGCGGCCCGCAGCCGCTTGACGCGCGCGGCGAGCTGCGTCATGACATCCACGACGCTCAGGTCAGGCAGCACCTGGCTGAGCAGCGGTCCCGCAATACGCCTCAACCGTCCGCGCCATTCGACCACACGTGCGGCGTACCACTGGAAGGACTCAGGCAAGCTGAGCAAGCGAATCGTCTCGCCAGTCGGCGCCGCGTCGACGATGACACAGTCGTACTCGCCCGTTCGGGCCTGGCGCTCGATCTGAATCAGTGCGGCTACTTCCTCCATGCCTGGCAGAATCGCAAGCTCGTCGGCCTGAATCTCGGGCATGCCTTCTTGTCGTAAGAATTCCGACAATCGGTCCTGCACTTTGCCCCAGCTGCGACGGACCTCCTCCAGCACATTCACTTCCTGGGCGCGGAGGTTCGGGGCGAGCTCTTGCGGCTCGGCGCCCAGGTCGGCGGCGAGCACGTCGCCCAGGCTGTGCGCCAGGTCCGTGCTGACAACCAGGGTGCGGTAGCCAAGCTCGGCGGCGCGCACGCTGGTGGCCGCGGCGAGCGTTGTCTTGCCAACGCCGCCCTTGCCGACGTACAGAATCAAACGAGCCGGAGACTGAGAAGGCGCTGACGACGTCAAATGCTCAACCCTGTAGAGGCAGCCGCTTCAGAGGGGTTCGGAGGTGCCTGCTTCGGCGTTGTGGCGCTCGGCGCGCACCTCGGCCGCCAGATCCCCCAGATTCTCGCGGGCTTCGGCGGTGGCCTCCTGAACCCGGTCAGTCACGGCGATATAACTCTTCATAACTCCCTTAGCGACAGACCTGAGCCCGTCACCGCCGCCGCGAGAAACTGTGAGAACCAGGCCAGCTCCCAATCCCCAGAGCGCGCCGCTGATCAGGCGGCCCATGGCGTCTTCAAACACGGGTTAAGCTTAACGTCTGGACGACAGGAGGTTCACGGTGGAAGAGTTCCTCGATGCGATGACCGGCGGCGCCGTGTGGGGCGTGGGGTTTGGTCTGGCGATGGCAGCGGTACAGGCGGCGGGGTCAGGGTTGCGGCCGGTCATGAAGGGTGGCGTGCGGGGCGCCGTGCAGGTCGGTGACTGGGTGCGCAACGTGACGGCCGAGAGCCGCGAAAATCTCCAGGACGTCTATGCCGAAGCGCGAGCCGAGGTCGAAGCCGATCGGACGACCACGGTAGAGGCGGGCACCAGCGGACCGGCTTGACCTCCCTTGCAGCCGCGGCCACGAGCGTTGCGGCGCCAGCAAACGGACGCGTTGTAGGGGTCGCTGCAACCGAGCTGTCGCTCGAGTGCACCGTCGTTCACCAGGTGCCCGGCCGCATCAGGCTCCGGGTTCCGCGGCTTCTAAGGCAGCCCGAGCTCTGTCAGCGCGTGGCGACGTTTGTCGGTCGTCGGGCCGGGGTGCGGTCGGCCCGTGCCTCGGCGCCGAATGCGACGCTGCTCGTCACCTATGATCCGACGGTTCTGAGCCCTGAGGACGTCGTGTCCATGGTGAGGACCGACGTGCCGAGTGCCAGGCAACCCGTTGCCGCGGCTGAACCAGACGGTCGAGCTGCACTGGTGTGCGGTGGGCTCGCCCTTGGCCTGTCCCTGGTTGGCGCACCCCCACTATTGACGAGCGCGCTGCTGACGGCGAGCGCCTTGCCAATCGTTTCGCGGGCCGTCACCGCCCTCAGGGAGGAGCATCAACTTTCAGCCGATGCGCTCGACGCGACGGCAATTGGCATTCTGCTTGCGCGAGGTGATGTCGCGACCGCCGCGCTGACCGCCTCGCTGATCGCTGGCGGCGAGCACATCCGGGCGCGGACCGCACGGCGGTCTCAGGGCGCTCTCGCTGGCTTGCTGGCCGCCCAGGGCCGCTTTGCCTGGGTCATGCGCGGCCGGCGCAAGGAGCGGGTGCTGGCCGAGCTCGTCGAGCCAGGCGACGTGGTGGTGACCTATCCCGGCGAGCTGCTCGTGGTCGACGGTGTGGTGCTGCGGGGCCGCGCCCTGGTGGACCAGAAGACGCTGACCGGCGAATCCGCGCCCGTGCTCAAGACCCCGGGTTCCGCCGCGTACGCCTCGACGGTCGTCACCGACGGCAGGTTGTATGTGAAGGCCCAGGCCGTTGGGCGTCGCACGCGCGCCGCGGTGATCGTCCAGTTGCTCGCGGACGCCCCGTTGCACGATACGCGACTGGCAAACTACGCCCGACGCTACGCGGACAGGCTGGTGCTGCCCACGTTCGCCCTGGCCGGCGGCCTGTTCGTGCTCTCGGGAAACGTCACGCGCGCCGTCTCGGTGCTGATCATCGACTTCGCGACAGGCATCCGTGTCTCGGCGCCGACCACGGTGCTGGCCGCCATGACGGCCGCCGTGCACGCGGACATCCTCATCAAGGGCGGACGCGCGCTGGAGCAACTCGCGGCCGTCGACACGCTCGTTTTCGACAAGACGGGCACCTTGACCGAGGGCCGCCCGCGGGTCACTCAGGTTCACAGCCTCGATCCGACCGTCAGCCGCGCTGAGCTCCTGCGTCTGGCGGCCGCCGCCGAGCAACGCTTGAGCCACCCGGCGGCGGAGGCGATTGTCCACGCCGCGCAGCGGGCGGGGGCTGTTATACCCGAACGCGGTGACCTGCACTTTGCAGTCGGACTTGGCGTGCGCGCCGGAATCGAAGGCCACACCGTGCACGTGGGCAGCGCGCGCTATCTTGCCCGACAGCAGGTGACTCTGGGCGAAGACGCTCGGGTTGTCGCGGATGAGGCGGGGCGTCGAGGCGCTTCGACGGTCTTCGTCGCGAACGACGGACGCCTGCTTGGAGCGGTGTCCTACGCCGACGTGCCGCGCGCGGAAGCGCAAAGGGTCATCGGCGCGCTGCGCTCGCGCGGCATCAAGCACTTCGTGATGGTCACTGGTGACAACGCGGGCGTCGCCAGGTTCGTCGCGGGAGAGCTCGGTATCGACGACGTTGAAGCCGAGGTGTTTCCGGAACGCAAAGCCGAGATCGTTCGCGAGCTGCAGCAACGCGGGCACGTCGTCGGCGTGATCGGGGACGGCATCAACGATTCGCCGGCGCTCGCGTACGCCGACGTGTCCATTTCGCTCAAAGCGGCGAGCGAGGTTGCCCGCGAAACCGCGGATATCGTCCTGCACGGCGACCTGACCGGGCTACCGGTGGCCGTAGACATCGCTCGCGAGGCGCTCGACGTGATCCGGCAGAACCTGGTCGTCGTCGGCGCACCGAACGCGGCTGGCATGGTCCTGGCGGCGCTCGGCGGCGTCGGACCGGTGGGTGCGACCGCGCTCAACAACGGCTCCAGCATTGCGGCGGCGTTGAACGGTTTGCGACCACTCCTGCGCCGCGGCGCGTCCAGCGTCAGTTCACCAGACGCACAAACTCGAAGAGCAGATTGGCGGCGCCCAGCAAGCGGTTGAAGCGTGGCTCGACACGCTGATCCTGGAGGCGATACAGGCACCAGGTGATGCTGATTGGCTCCAAGCCCTCGCCGAAGCGGTCGACGCGCTCGATCACGATGTGCGGGTACCTGGTGGGGAATGTCTGCACTTCGCTGAGGCCGCCGTCGGCGTCCAGGATCTGGGCGATCGGTCCACCCTGAGCGTCGGCCTGGAGGAAGCGGAGCACATCCAGGGTCAATTGCTCCAGCGTGTGCAGGCGCAGCCGGTCCACGGCGCATGCTTCGGGCGTCGCGATGACGCCGAGGCGGCCGGCGTCGTTCGGATACTTGCGGAGGAGCTCCAGCCGGTTGCGTTTCCCCCTGAGAAGCTCGTCCAGGCGTTGCTTGAGAAGAAGGCCGAACTCGCGCTCGGCAGTGCTATAGGTGGCTGGTGCGCGGATCGTGGTGAGCGTGGTACTGGGAGACTTGGCCATGCTCGCTGGCTTGGTGTGCCTGTCCTGGTGACAGACTAACGCGCGAGCGAAGGCAAATCCACCGGAGTCGGGATTTGTTAACGATGCTTGAGGGAATTGGCCGCTTGCGTCGGAACATCGATCCAGTCCTCCGTGTCCTGACAGGTTGACGTCGAAGCCATTGTGCGCTGGCGCAACGGATTGGACATGCGGGCAAGTACGTATCTGGACATACGTGGTAGCGGCGTAGCAAAGGGCTGAACAAGGTCTGCATTTATCCACTAAATGCGAGAGGTTTTCATCAACTGTTAGACCAGTGTGAGCGGGGTGGAGCGTCAGCCGAGAATTTCTTCAAGCGTGAACGACACCTCGACTGCAAACTGCGCGCTCAGCCGATCGCTGCCCCTCAAAACGGTGCGAACCGCGTAGTCGCCGCCGGTCGGCTCGCCGTGACTGTAGACGCTGCGCGAATTCAGGTCGATCACCCAGTACTCTCGCACCCCGGCAGTCGCATAGATGCGGGCTTTACGGCCCAGGTCGGTCCGCACCGTGGTGTCCGCAACCTCGACGAGGAGGAGAACGTCCTCGGGTCGGGGCGTACTGGAAGCGTAGTAGTCGGCTCGAGGCTTCAACAGCGTCAGATCGGGCTGAGGCAAATCGATCTGGCTGACTCGCACCGGATTCTGCGGCCACACGAGCGCTGCCTCGGTCGGATAGCGCCTGAACAATTCATTGAGGCGGCCGACGCACGCGGCGTGCGGATCGCCTATCGGGCTCATCCAGACGATCTCACCGTCCAACAGCTCAACGCGCGTGTCTTCGTCCCAGCCCAACTGGTCGGCCAACTCGAGGAAGTCCTCGACCGACAGGGGCGGGGATTTTTCTAGCTCCAGCTGAGGGACGGCCATGAAGCACGCGGTATGGTGATTATGCCATTGTCCCAGCGGCCTCAGCCCCCGCACTGGGCGGGGACCAGGCGCCTGGGCTGTTCATCTTCGTGACGATCCTGAGCGTCAACTACATCGGCGACGGATTGCGCGAAGCGCTCGAGCCACGCACCTGAGAGCCACGCGCTATCCTGGGCACTCGTTGGAAGCAGACCAGGCGAGCGGTGCGGCGGGGGCGTCGGTCCTCGATGGTATTCGGGTGATCGAGCTTGCGGACGAGCAGGCGGAGTATTGCGGCATGCTGCTGGCGGGGCTCGGCGCCGACGTCGTCAAGGTCGAGCCGCCGGGAGGCAGCCCCACTCGACGCATCGGTCCGTACTACGGGGACGTCGAGGACCCCGAAAGGTCTTTGTTCTTCTGGCAGTACAATCGCGGCAAGCGGTCGGTGGTCCTGGATCTGGACCAGCCGGACCAGCGCGCCCGTTTCGAGGATTTGCTGTCGACGGCCGACGTCTTTCTGGAGTCCAGTCCGACGGGTTACCTGGAGGCGCGGAATCTGGGTCAGGCCACGCTCAGGAGTCGCTTTCCATCACTCATTCTGGCGCGGGTTTCGCATTTTGGCGATACCGGTCCGTGGGCCAATTTCAAATCTTCCGATCTCGTCCACCTGGCGCTGGGCGGGGTGATGATGAATTGCGGCTACGACCCGCGACCAGACGGCACCTACGACCTGCCCCCGATCGCGCCGCAGATGTGGCATGCCTACCATGCCACGGGCGACCAGCTCGTCATCGCCATCCTGAGCGCGCTGCTGTATCGGTGGAGCACGGGCCAGGGACAGTGCCTGTCGGTTGCCGTGCACGAAGCGGTTGCCAAAGTCAACGAGGGTACCGACCTCATGAGCTGGATCCTGCGCCGGGCGCCCTTTTTTCGCCAGGTGTGTCGGCATTCGGCCGAACGCGTCACGCCGCACCAGACCATCGGTCACACCAAGGATGGCCGCTGGATGATGATGATGGGCGCCGGCTCCGCCCGCGGCGGCGATGAGGGGGTTGCCAGGCTCCTGGCAACGTACGGAGTGGCCTCGGACCTGCCTACGGATCCGTCAGCTGCCAAGCCGTCCACCGGGCGGCCGATACCCGGTACGCCCGCTCCCGATTCGGCGGTTCGAGTGATGGATGAAGTCCAGCGGTTCTGGCGTCGATTCGTGTACGACGAAGTGCCCTGGCGTGAGGCGCAGGAGGAGTACGGACTGCAGTGGAGCCCGCTCCGCAAGCCGCATGAGAATGCGGCGGATGCCCACTGGCGGGCGCGCAAGACCTTTACGGACATTGAGCATCCCGAGGTGGGCTGCAGGCTGCCGTACGTCACCAGCAAGTGGATCAGCGATCAGATGCCATGGCTGCCTGGGCGGCGCGCGCCATTGCTGAACGAAGACGCTGAGACTGTCTTCAGGCAGCGGGCAACTGTCGAGTGGCGACGCGAGCCCGGGGTTTCGGCCACCAGGCCAGTTTCTCACCTCAAGTCCTCGGCCGAAACACCAGTGACAGGCGCCCGACGCCTGTCGGCACGTGGCAAGCCGTTCGTTCTGGATGGAGTACGCGTCTTCGATTTCTCCTGGTTTCTCGCGTCGGCTGGCGGAACGCGTTTCCTGACTGCGCTCGGGGCGGAAGTCATCAAAGTTGAATGGAAGACCGCTCCGGACACGCGGCTGGCGGCCATGCCGCCGGTCGGAGGTCGAACGGCGCGCGAAAAGGCCACTGTTCCGCTCGAGGCGCGCAACGACATCGACATGGGTGGGCAGTTCAACAACAAGAACCCGGGCAAGCGGGGTATCAGCCTGAACGTGCGGCATCCGAAAGGACTCGCCATCGCGCGGCGGCTGATCGCCACATCCGACATCGTCGCCGAGGGGTTTTCACCCGGCGTCCTCGAACGCTGGGGCCTGGGCTACGACGTGCTGCGGTCGATCAAGCCCGACATCATCTACGCGCGCCAATCCGGCTGGGGTGCCCAGGGCGTTTACGGGCGACTCCGTGCAACCGGACCGATCGCCCAGTCGTTCACCGGACTCTCCGAGATGTCGGGGCTTCCGGAACCGGCCATGCCCGCCGGCTGGGGCTGGTCGTATCTGGACTGGATCGGCGCGTACAGTTTCGCGCTGGCGCTCGTCTCGGCGCTGTACCACCGCGCTCGGACCGGCGAAGGACAGATGGTCGAAAGCTCGCAGTGCGAGGCGGGGCTGTTCGTGACCGGAACGTCGATCCTGGATTGGGCGGCGAATGGCCGCGTCTGGTCGCGCTACGGCAACCGGTCGCCGTATCAACCGGCGGCGCCGCACGGCGCGTTCCCGTGCGCTGGAATTGACCGCTGGGTGGCGATCGCGTGCTTTACGCAGGACGAGTGGTTGGCGCTCGTCCAGGTGGCCGGCCGCCTGGAGTGGGCCGGCGATCCGCGTTTCCGTACCCTGACAGACCGCCTGGGCAACCAGGATGCCCTGGAGGTCAGCGTCGGGCAATGGACATGCGCGCTCGACGCCTACGACGTGATGAATCGACTGCAAGCGGCGGGCGTGCCAGCTGGAGTGTGTCAGACGCCAGAAGATCGCTACGAACACGACCCGCAACTGGCCGCGCTGGAGTGGCTGGTCGAAGTCACCGGCACGGAAATTGGTCGTTGGCCGGTGTACGAGGTGCCGGTCAAAATGAGTGAGTCGCCCTTCTATTCTCCCGGAGCCATCG
>JAFAOS010000064.1 GCA_019247515.1 Chloroflexota bacterium
GGCGGAGGGGCGCTGCCCCTCTACCCCGCTGGCGTGGCCGACAAGGATCGACCACAGTTTTCAGCTAGCGAAGCGCTACGCTGGGGAGCTCCGCTCCCCAGTCCCCACGGCCTTCGGCGGCCGCGACCATCCGGACCTTCGGTCGCTCGCAACACAAGTTGACTCTCCACCTCGGTCACCGACCGGTGACACGAGACCAGGGTGAAAAGAGATCTGATACCGAAGGTCACGATGGCGTGCATCGGCGAAGCCCCGTGGGGGTTTCCGGGGGGAGCGGAGCTCCCCCTCTTGTCGAACACGCCGCCGACAACTGTGGTCGATCCTTGTCGGCCACGCCAGCGGGGTAGAGGGGTGGAACCCCTCCGCCGCGCAGCGGCGTGCCAAAGCATGCCCATAACCTGAAGTGCAGCGGCGTGCCAAAGCCTGCTCAGAACACCGAGTGCAGCGGCGTGCATAAACGCCCTTTAGAGCTCGTTGTTTATTCGGGCAGCAGGCGGAGTGAGTGTCGTTGTACGCGTGCGATGGCGGGGCGGGTGAAGCACAGCGGGTGGTAGGCCACTCGCCGCCAGGCGTCCACCTGGTCGGCGTAGTGCGGGGAGCCTCGGTGGCCGCTTTGACCGCCTGGGATGCACGCCAGGCTGTTGTCCCAGTCTCCGCAGTCGGCGATGAAGCGGTATGCCGAGATCGGACCGGTCACCTTGAAGCCGCCGGGCACGCTGCCGCCGGCGCGCACGGTCTCCAGGTCCCCACACCAGGCGAAGGCGGGCACGTCGAAGAGCAGCCCCAGCGGCTTGCGCAGCGACAGCGCATGCTCCAGGTGCAGCTGATGCAGTCGCCCCCAGTACCAGCTCGAGACTTTGCGTCCGAATGTGCGGCTCAACCAGGCCACGGTCGCGTGAAAGGCGCGACCGACCGCCGGATCGTCCGGGGTTTCGGAGAGGAAGGCCAGCACCCGCTGGGTCTGCAAGAAGTAGTGCGAATTGACCGTCGCCAGCAGCGGGTGCGCGCCCTCCCCCAGCAGCGCGGGCAGCAGCTCGCCCACCAGCTCGCCGTGCCGCGCGCGGACGAGCTCGTTGCGAAACACCTGGTAGATGCACGCGGCGGCCGAATCCGCGCTGATCCGTCCATCCCAGCGCCGCAATTCTTCGATGGCTCGACCTTCGACTCGACCACTCGGCGCCACGTGTTCGACCAGCAGCGCGGCGATGCGGCGCGCGGGCAGGCTCACCTCATCGGCCTGCAGCCCGCCGAAATCGACCGCGGAGTGGCGCGGCTTGCTCTCGAGCACCTGCCGAATCCGCCGATAGCGCGAGGGATCGATAAACTCGCGACCAAAGAAGTAGGAGCTCTTCTTGGCGACGTTGTGATTGGCGTTTGCCCACAGTCCGTCGGGTGGGTTGAACGCCGTCGGCAGGTCGTCGTAGGGAATCCAGCCGCTCCATTCGTACTGGCCGCTCCAGCCCGGGGACGGCACCAGGCCTTCCCCCCGCTGACGGATCGGTACGTGGCCGACCATCTGGTAACCGATGTTGCCGTCCGCGTCGGCATAGGTCAGGTTCATCGCCGGGGTGCCCCAGCGCCGCGCGGCGGCCTGAAACTCGTCCCACCCCGCGGCGCGGTTGATGTCCAGCAGCGCGGCCGCCGCCGAGGGGACTTCGAGCACCGTGGAGCGCAGCGCCAGCGCGCGGTGCTCGTCGGGCAGGCTGCTGGTGGGCGTGACCAGGGGTCCATGCCGCGGGGTGATCAGCACATCTTCGATCCATGGCGTGGCGCGGCCTTTGACGGCGATTGCCTCGCGCACGAGCGTGCCGCTCTCCCAGTGGCCGGCGAACTCGGTACGCCGCGCGTCGCCCGGGTCGACGCGTTCCACGTAGAAATCCGACGCGTCGGCCATCGACGCGGTGATGCCCCAGGCAATGTGTCGGTTGTGGCCGATCAGGATCCCGGGCGCGCCTGGCACGCCGCCACCGGCCACGTTCAGCTCGCCGCCGCCGGCCAGGTGCGCCTCATAGAACACGCTCGGAAAGCGCGGAAACATGTGCGGATCGTTGGCCAGTAGCGGCTTGCCCGTGCTCGACCGCGCCCCAGAAACCGCCCACGCGTTGCTCGCCAGCGGGCCGCCCGTCAGCTCCAGCGGCGGCAGATCGCCCACGCGCGGCGCCTCGGGCGGGCCCCAGTCTTCGAGGTGGGGCAGCGCATCCGTGTCCGGCTGCCAGACGTCCGGTTCCAGGCTGGCCGCCGCGGCGTAGCCAATTCTGGCAATGAGTCGCGACCGAATCAGCTCGCTTTCCCAGTTCGGCGACTGCGAGTAGGCCAGGTAGCGGGCTAGCGCCAGGGTGTCCACCGGCTCCCAGGGCTGTGGCTGAAAGCGGAGGAGGACAAATTCGGCGGGCAGCTTCTTGGCGGCGATCAGCCCGTCCAGGCACGCGTTGACCCCGGCGGCGTACGCCAGCAGGATGTCGCGCAGGTCGCGGTCGGCAGCTTCCCATTCGGTCTGGGCGGCGCGGTGGAGCCCGATGCGGCGTTGGAAGCGATCGATATCCAGTGCGTCCTTGCCGAGCACCTCGGCGAGCCTGCCGCCGACCAACCGCCGCGTCAGCTCCATCTGCCACACACGGTCCTGGGCATGGCAGAAGCCCTGACCGAAGAACGCGTCGAGCGGCTCGCGCGCGCTGATGTGCGGAATACCCCATCGATCGCGGACGATCTCAACCGGCGCCGTGAGGCCCTTGAGTCGCACCTCACCGTCCAGCGTCGGCAACGGCCGGCGGAGCAGATACCCGAACGCGCCGGCGGCCAGCGCGCCGGTCGCCCCGGCGGCGACGCCGAAGCGGCTCAGTCCAAACGGCACTCAGTTGCCGTCGGAGTCGCCGGCGTCTTCCTGGCGGAGCTGCCTGAGGAACTCCTCCAGCTCGTTGACGACCGCTTGCGGGCTGGGCAGCTCAACCCCTGGTCCATCGGTTGGGCCGCTGCTCGGTTCCGGCTCCTCTTCACGCTGGCCGGCATCGGCCTCGCTTGCCGAGCTCAGCATGCGTTCCACCTGCTCGCGAAGCTGAGGTTGATCGTGCAGCAGCCGATCGACCTGACGGGACAGTGCCCGACCCGCTCGCTCCAGCTCACGCAGCTCGAGTGGCACGCCGCTGATCTCCGAGAACGTGCGCAGCAGCGCGTGCGAGACGCGCGGGTTGGGCACTCCCTGGATGTAGCTGGGCGCGTATCCGTAGACCGCCGCCGAGGGCAGCCCGCGCTTCTGAGCCTCCGACAGGAGCACCGTCACGAAACCCGTGGGTCCTTCGTAGTCGGTGAACGTCACGTCGCGCGCCGCCAGCTCTTCGCTCAGGTGCTCGTCGTTAGACCAGCCGGTCATCTGGACCTTGCCGCGATGCGACACCGCGTTGAAGATCGAGCCGATGCACGTCATCGACTGCACGCCAAAGTGCTGCATGCCGTCGAGCATGAGCGACGCAAAGTTCTGCCACTTCAGGTTCGGTTCCGGGGCGACGAACAGCAGCAGGTCGCGCGTGTGCTCCTCGACGACGGCGGCGTGGAACTCGCCGCGTGGCCAGTGAACCGCGCGGTCGCCGGCGCCCACGATCGACACCAGCGGACGCGTATCGGTGTAGCTGTAGAAGTCTTCCGAGTCGATTTCCGCGACCTTGCGCGTCTTCATGTTGCTGATCAGGTGACGCACGCCGCCCGTGCCGCCCGAGCCCGCATCGACCCATCCACCGAACGCGACCAGCGCGGCCGGGGCGCGAAGAATCAGCGGATCGTCTTCCTGCAGGTAGCGCAGCGCGGCCGGTTCGTCGGCATCCTCGGACACTGCCCCAAGTATAGGGATTCAGGTTGCGACGCCTGTCATGAAAAACAGGGTGCGCGCGGCGATCTCGCCCGCCAGGATCAGCGCCGCCACGATGTACAGCAGTCCCGTGGCCGAGTCGAGCGAACGGATGCGCGCCGTACGCCAGGTCATGAGCGTGGCGACGAGTGGCACCAGCAAACCAAAGACAACTCGCACGCCGAGAAAGAGGCTGTCGTCGCCGAAGAGGCGCTGCACGCTGGCGGTGTCCGCGCCCGGTCCAAACAACAAAAGCGGCAACAACACCATTTGCGCGACGACCGCTCCCAGGCACACGAAGGTCAGGCGGATCAACGGCTGCACGGCGAGCGAGGGCGAGACCAGGTACCAGTGCCCCAGCGAGAGTCCGGTGACCGCCGCGCCAAGCGCCATGCCACCCGCGAGCACCGCCAGCGGGGCGCCCATGCCGCCGAGTTGTGGGCTGGTGACAACCAGCGCCGCGGCCCACAAGCTGGCCAGCGCGAGCAGCGGCACCACGGGACCGAGGAATCTGGCCGCCGGAACGACCAGATACACGGCGAAGAAGCCGATGAAGGCGAACGTCAGGACGCGCTCGGCCTGAAACCACAGCGACGCCGTAGGCCCAAGGTCGCTGGGCGGGAAGCTGCTGCGCAGCCAGATCGCCAGGGCGCCGCACACCAGCAAGCAGGCGCCAGTGAACCGCGTGAAGCCGAGCGGCACCTCGCCGCGCAGATGGACCCAGAACAACGCGATCGTCCCGCCCGCAGCCACTTCGAGCAGCAGAAAGAAGGCGGCTTGAGGGAGGGCGGTCAAAGGCGCTCTCGGTCCTGGACCGGCGAGCCGACGGGTCGACGCAGCCGCGATGCGTGGGACATGGCGACCACCTCGCGCCGCCAGGCCGTCAGGGCTGGGCCGCGGCTAGCGCGAGCGTTCGGCTTGGCGTAGAGCCTCGGTCTCGTGCGGGCGGGCGTAGTCGTCTTCGAGTCGCAGGGTGGTGCCCGCTTCGGGCGTCGAGGCTTCGAAAATGGTGGCGTCGGAGTGCGCGGCGGCGCACAGCCGGTGCCGCTGACCGACGGCGACGTGGTAGCCGACGCCGGGCTGCATGTCGATGTCGTGCAGCTGGCCGTCGGCGCCTTCGAGGACCAGGATGCCGTGGCCGGCCACCAGCGTCTGGGTCTCGACCTTGACGTCGTGCAGCTGCAAGCTCAGCCGCCTGCCAGCGTGCACGTGGATGAGCTTGAACGTATACGCCGCCTCGGCGGGCGACAGCAAAATCTCGTAGCCCCAGGGTTTGTCAACCCGCCGCGCGTGCGGCTCGAGGGAAAACGTCGCGGGGTTTCCAACGTCAGTCATGACTTCACTGTCAAAGAGAGTAACGGTGAAGGCCGCGGGCGCGGTATGGGCGGCGCTACCGTCGCCCAGCTCGTTCGTGCGCCGTGTTCAGCCTTCGAACTGTCCCGTGAGCCGCGCGTAGGTCTGCTCGAGACTCTCGGGCAGCACCTTCGTCTCTCCCACCACGGGCATGAAGTTGGTATCCCCGTTCCAGCGCGGCACCACGTGCACGTGCAGGTGATCGGGCACGCCCGCGCCCGCGGACTTGCCCAGGTTCATGCCAAGGTTGAAAGCGTCCGGTGCGTACACCCGCTGCAGCGCGTCAACCGCGCGCTGGCTGACATGCATAAGATCGGACGCCGTCTGAGAGTCCAGTCCGGCAAAGTCACCGGTGTGCGCATAGGGCGCCACCATGAGGTGCCCGCTGTTGTACGGGTACAGGTTCAACAGCACGAACACCAGCGGCCCGCGAAAGAGGACCAGGTTCTCCCGATCTCTGCCCGAGTCCGCCGCGTGCGCACACAGAAAGCAGCCGCTCGCGTGGCTGTCACCGCCTTCCAGATACGTCCGTCGCCACGGGGTCCACAGCCGCTCCACTCCCAGGAGTGTAAGTGGCGCTCACAGTTACAATGAGGCCGCGTTCCCCGATGCAGTCTCTCGACAACTTGCCCAGTCTGACCCCACTGCAGCAGGCCATCTACGAAACGGACCAGCTCGGGCTCACGCTGCGCGACAGCATCAAGATCGTGACGCAGCGCATGGGATTCTTCGTCGGCCAGGCCAAGTATCTCGACGAGCGCGCCAAGATCGAGCGCCTGCTCGCCGAAACGCAGTAAGCGCGCACCTGTATGCAAATCGGCATCGCGGGTTTGCCGGGCGCTGGCAAAACCACCCTGTTCAACGCACTGGCCCACCAGCACGCCAGCGTGGGGGGCTATGCGGGCGCGGAACCCAATCTGGCCGTGGTCAAAGTGCCCGACGAGCGGCTTGATCGGCTGTCGGCCCTGTTCCAGCCGGTCAAGCACACCCCGGCTGAAGTGCGGTTCGTAGACGTCGCGGGTGTCGCCGGGGGCATGGGCCAGGACAGCAGCGCGGCCGTGCTCGCCCACCTGAGGACCGTGGACGTGCTGCTGCAGGTCATTGGCGCGTTTCAGTCCGACCGGGGTCCGCGCGCGGACTTCGAGGATTTCAGTCTCGAGCTGCAGCTGGCCGACCTGTCGCAGATCGAGAAGCGGGTGGATCGACTGGAGAAGGAGCTGCGGCTGGGCGCCAAGGGCACGCCCGCGGAGCGTGCGGCGAAAGAACGCGAGCTGGGAGTTCTCGGACGGCTGCGGCCCGTGCTCGAGGCGGGCCAGCCGGCCCGCAGCGTGGCGCTCGACGCCGACGAGCACAAAACGATCGCCAGCTTCGGCTTTCTCACGCTGAAGCCGACGCTGATCGTGCTGAATCTGGCCGACGAGCAATCCGGCGCCGAGGTGCTTTCAGAGTTCGGCGGCCTGGCGGCGGATGTGCCTTTGACGGGCGTTCTGGCGCTGCCTGGCAAGCTCGAGATGGAGCTCGGCGAGCTCAGCCCCGAAGACGCGGCGGAGTTCATGGAAGCCCTGGGCGTCAGCGGCAGCGAGCTGGGCTCGGTGACGACCGAGGCTTACCGTCTGGCCGAGCTGATCTCGTTCTTCACCGCCGGCGACGACGAGTGCCGCGCGTGGACGATTCGGCGCGGCACCAACGCGCAGGACGCCGCGGGGGAGATCCACTCGGACCTGGCGCGTGGCTTCATTCGCGCGGAGGTGATTCGCTGGGACAAGCTGCTGGAAGCGGGCAGCGAGGCGGCGGCGAAGAAACACGGCTGGGTACGGCAGGAGGGCAAGGCCTACATCGTCGCCGATGGCGACGTGCTCCACGTGCTTTTCAACGTGTAGCACCGCGCAGCACACCAGCCGTGGATGCGCGAGCTCCTCCAAAAATCTCGCTCATGAGCGAGCTCGCCAGCGCGGCAGGCGCGGCCGCGGCCAGCGAATCGCGTTGAGCCGTTGCGCGCTGACGCCGCTGAGCCAGGCGACGCCCCACAGCAGCCAACCGCCGCCGAGCAGGGCGAGCAGCTTGGGCACCTCAGCCCCTGGTCCGGGCGTCGCCTCGAGGGTGGGCTGCTCGGTCGGGTCCAGGTTGAGGCCCATGGGCGTGCCCGGGTCGGGCGGCGGCGAGACGTTCAACGCCGGATCGTCCGCCCACCCGTCGCCTACCAGCGACACTGGCCCCGGCGAAGCGGCCACCGGCGGCGCCGCGACCGCCACCACCGGCGTCAACACCAGCGGCGCTCGCCCAACCGCGCCCGCGTCCGCCTCCGCCAGGCGGCGCGCGCCCCGCGCCACCACCTCCGTCGGAATCGAGCGCGGCTTGCGAGGCAGCTCGGGGAACGTCAGCGACTTCTGGTCCGGCGCAAGGCCCAGCGCGAGGGCGTGGTGCGGAATCGACGAGTTGTCCCAGGCGTATTCGAGCTCGACGTCCGAGATCTCGAGCCCGTACCCGAGCGTGGTGGCGAACGCGCCGTCGTTGTAGATGAACCCGTTCGGCGTCAGACCCGTGATCACGATGTAGTGGTCGAACTCCGACAGTGAGCTGGTATGCCCGGGCAGGTTGCGGTACTTGACCAGCGTGATGACCGGGTGCCCCTGCTGGACGTGCCACCGCACCGCGTCGGTCGACCAGTTGCGGTAGCCGCCCTGGTCGCTGTACAGGTCCATCGGCGTGAGCCCAGCTTGCGTCGCGATGCGCGCCAGCACGTCCAGGCTGGTGCCCAGGTCGGTATTGAAGTTGTCGATCATGCTGTTCAGGTAGTCGCGTACCTGCGACGGGCCAACGTCCAGACCGAAGCCTGCCAGCACCATCGTCAGCGACGCCGGCCCACAGTTGACGTACTGGAAGTCGCCGCCATCCAGCTGCGAGCGGAACGGCACGCCGAGCCAGATCAGCCCGTCACCCAGCACGCGCCGTTGCAGCTGAGCCATCAGGTCGCGACCTTCGGCAAAACGCAGCGGCAGCGACGTGACCGAGGCCAGCGCGATGATCTGCTCGTCATCTGAGGCCGCGTCCGGTGCCGCGCCTTCGGGCGGCAAGCCGGCCGCTTCGCGGGTGATCAACCCGAAGGTCAGGTAGGGCGTCTCCACGCCGTCGGCGATCTCGACGTCGTGACCCGCATCGGTGGTCGGCACGTAATCGGGCGGCGAGGTCATCGCCACGTGGTACGAGCCCGGCTGCAGGCCGTCGAAATGGAAATCGCCGTTGGGGTCCGAGTGCGTGGTGCGGCTGAGGCCATTGGCGAACGTCAGCACCAGCTCGACGCCGGTCATTCGCTGTTTGGCGTCAGTGAGCTGGCCGTTGGCGTTGTCGTCGACGAACGTGGTGCCCTGGATGCGGCCGGTGCCCAGCAGGGCGACGTCCGGCGTCGCCGTGGGGACGGCCGTCGGCGATTGGCCGGCGAGCGGGGTCGGCGTGGCGGTTACCGCCGAGGGACTGGCCACGCTCTGGACACTCGGCGACGGAAGCACCGTGCCCGCCAGCGCGGCATTGGCGGCTGGCGTGCCGGCCGGGGCGGTTGACGAGGTCCTGGCGGCCGCGACCGTCGCCGTGAGCGCACCGGCCGTCCCCGAGACGACTGCGGCCGGCGCGCCGGGCACACCAGCCGCCCCTGACGCGTTTGCGCCCGGTGCGCCGGGCAGACCGGCCGTTCCCGACGCGGTTGCGGCCGGCGCGCCGGGCAGACCGGCCGTTCCCGACGCGGTTGCGCCGGGTGCGCCGGGCAGATTGGCCGTGCCTGAGGCGACTCCGGCCGTCGCGGCGGGCGCACCAGCCGCCCCTGACGCGTTTGCGCCCGGTGCGGCGTTCGCCGTCGAGGGTTCGCCCGTTGCCGTCGGCGGCACGGGCGTCGCGCTCGGCGGCACACGCGTGGCCGTTGGCGGCACCGGCGTGGCGGTCGCCGGTACGTGTGTCGGCGTTGGCGGCGGCGGTGTCGGGCTCGGCGCCGGACGCGTCGTCGCCACCGCGGTGGCCGTTGGCGAAGCCGCCCGCGCCAGACCGGGCGAGCCGATCACCAGCGCGGCGGCCAGTGCCAGGCAGGCCGCCAGTACCCGATGTATTCGGGCGGCCGGGTTAGCCGACCGCGCCAACCTCAGTTGGTCGCGCGCTTTCGGTTGACGACGGTAGGGACGCAGGCACGCTCGCATCAAGGGCCGGTATACGAACGGTAAACGTTGTACCCCCCTGAACGGTGCTGTGGAGCTCGATGCGTCCGCCGTGCGCCTGGATGATTTCGCGGGCGATGGCCAGCCCCAGTCCACTCCCGCGATTGCCGGCGCGCGCCTTGTCGATCTGATAGAAGCGCTCGAAAACCCGCGCCGCCTCTTCTGGCGGGATAAACGATCCCGTGTTGTGAACCGTCAACAACGCCGTGCGTGTTGGCCGAGCGTTGCGGGCGTTGGTGGCCGCGCGGGTCTCTTCGAGGGCAACCGAAACTGTGACGAAACCGGTCGGCGGCGTGTACTTGAAGGCGTTTTCGACCAGGTTGTCGAGCACCTGTCCAATACGGTGCGAGTCGCCCAGGATCATGACCTGATCGGTCGCCTGCACACCGAAGCTGATGCCGCGTTCCTGGGCGCGGAACAGGAAGCGCGCCTGAGCCGCGCGCGCCAGCTCGCTCAGATCGACCGGGTCACGCTGCAGCGCCAGGTCGCCGGACTCGATGCGGCTCAGGTACAGGAGGTCCTCGACCAGTCGGCGCATGCGTTCGGCTTCCTCGCCGATGATGCGCCCGGCCTCGTGGGCTCCCTCGGCGCCCGAGACCGTGCCGTCGACCAGGGCGCCGGCAAACCCGCTGATGGACGTGAGCGGCGTGCGCAGATCGTGGCTGACGTTGGCCAGCAGGTCACGCATGGTGCGGTGCGAGTGCGCCACCTCGCGTGCCATCGCCTTGAACGCGATCGACA
This sequence comes from Chloroflexota bacterium, assembly GCA_019247515.1. Classification (GTDB taxonomy): domain Bacteria; phylum Chloroflexota; class UBA6077; order UBA6077; family CF-72; genus CF-72. Next base: position 10,132 of record JAFAOS010000064.1, read on the forward strand.
GCCGGCCGATCTCGTCGTTGGTCTCGGGCAGGGTGAGGTCGGGGTCGAGGTTGCCGCGCGCCATCTCTTCGGACGCGCGCGTGATCTCGACCATCGGCCGGGTGATGCTCGAAGCCAGCCAGAAGGCGATCACGATCGAGACGACCAGGGCGCTCAACGCGGCCATCGACAGCCTGGGCAAGATGTCGGTCCACGCCCCGCCGAGCGTCTGTTCGGGCGCCAGCACCGCCACGCGCATGCCGCCGAACTGGACCTGGAGTCGCGGGTCGCCGAAACGCGGCGCGACCGTGATCACCTCCTCGCCAATCGGCGTGGAGACCGGGCCCTGCGCAACGTTTGGACGGCGGCCAGGATCGCGCGGGATTGAGAACGTCCGCCCGGTAAAGCTGTTGTTGTCGGTGTCGTGCAGGACCGTGCCGCGGTCGTCGAGCAGCAGAATGCGCACGCCCGCGTCGCTGGCGACCATGTCCAGCTGAGCGGAAATCGCGCCCATCGAGAGACCTGAGGCCGTCCAGCGCACCACCTGCGCGGCGTTGTACGCGGCGATGCTTTCCAGACGGTCCTCGTCGGTCTGGATCTGGTACTCGCGCAGCAGGTACGCGAATGTGGCGCTGGCCAGCAGGAGTGAGACGGCGATCACCGCGACGAACGCGGCGATCAGCTTGGCGCGGAGTGAGGAAAACGGCGCGAACCTCACCTGATCCACGCCTCCCGCCTAGGCGCGCCTGCGGCGCGCGGGTGCCGCCTCACCAGGCTCGGCCTCGACGAGCTTGTAACCGACGCCCCAGACCGTCTGGATGCGTGCGCTGCTGTCGCGCAACTTCTCGCGCAGCCACGTGACGTGCACGTCGACGGTGCGCGAGTCGCCATAGTAGTCGTAGCCCCAGGCGAGCTTGAGGAGGCGCTCGCGATCGAAGACCACGCCCGGGTTGCGCGCCAGCGTGGTCAACAGCTCGAATTCCTTGGGCCGCAGCTCGATCGGCCGATCCGCAATGCTGACCTCGTGCCGTTCGGGATCGATGCGCAGGTCACCCACCTGCAGCACCTTCTCGGGCGCCTTGCCCGCGGAGTAGCGGCGCAGCACGGCCTTCACCCGCGCGACCAGCTCGCGCGCGTTGAACGGCTTGGTCATGTAGTCGTCGGCGCCCAGTTCGAGGCCGACGATCTTGTCCACGTCGTCGCCGCGGGCCGTCAGCATGATGATGGGCAGGTCACTCTCTTTGCGCAGGCGGCGACACACCTCCCAGCCGTCGACCTCTGGCATCATCAGGTCCAGCACGAGCAGATCGGGCTTGGCCAGGCGCACCTTCTCGAGCGCTTCGCGGCCGTTGCCCGCCGTTTCCACGGTGAAGCCCTCGGCCTGCAGGTACATGCGCGCGAGTTGGAGGATGTTCTTTTCGTCGTCCGCGACGAGGACGGTAGCCATAGGTCAGTGTGTCCCGGCAGGAACCCCGCCAGAAGTCTACCCGTAACGTAACGCTTCGATCGGCTTAACGCTCCAAGCCGGGTTCGCCGAGGTCGAGGTCCAGCAAGCGCGCGGCGTTGGTACACAACAGCTTCTCCTCGAGCGCCCGCCCCAGGCGCAAGTCGAGAATCGCCTCCACCGCCGCCTGCCATCGATACGGAATGTTGGGGAAGTCGCTGCCGAAGACCACCCGGTCCTGAAATTCCAGCACGCGCTCGATGGGTGGCGGACCACCCAGGTAGTGGTTGAACACCATGGCCGTGTCCAGGAACACACCCTCATACACTCCGCACAGGTCGAAAAAACTCTCGAACTCGTCCGCGCCGGCGTGGGCCACCACGACCCGCAACTTCGGAAACCGCCGCATCAGCCGAGCAAAGGCCCGCGCGCCGACGTGCTCGCTCGGCTCTGGCCGCCGACCCGCGTGGATCAGCAGTAGCGCGCCGTATTCCACGGCTCGCGCGTAGAGTGGGTCAAGACGCGCATCGTCTACCCCAAAGTGCCCGACCTGGGGGTGCAGCTTGGCGCCCCGCAGCCCGAGCTGCCCGAAGGCCTCATCTGCCAGCTCCGGCACGAGCTCGTCATCGTCCGGATGAAACGTGCCGAAGCCGATGCCAGCCGGCGCGAAAGTGGACTGCACGTTGGCCACCCAGTGATTGAGCGAGCGACTCATCTCCGCCCGATGCGCGTAGGGCATGAACACGAACCGGGCGACGCCGGCCTCGAGCAGTTGCGCCACGAGCTCTTCGGTCGGGCCGTCGTACCACGGTTCCCAGAGATGCCGACGAAAATAGGCCCGAACGGCTCGGAACAGCCGCTCGGGCATCAGATGTGTGTGGACGTCGATGACGGGATAGGCCAGCTCGACCGGCCGGGTCACCCGTACACGGGCGTCAGCCAGTCTCGATAGCGCGGCTCTTCGCCTCGCACGGCGCGGAAGTAGATCTCCTGCAGGCGGCGCGTCAACGTGCCGACCGCTCCGTTCCCGATTTTTCGACGGTCGACCTCCACCACGGCGGAGACCTGCGCGCCCGTACCGCACAGGAAGAGCTCGTCGCACGCGTACAGCTCGGTGCGGTCGATGCTGCGTTCGACGACCGGCAGTCCGAGCTCGTCGCGAATCAGTCCCATCAACAGGGCCCGCGTGATGCCCTCCAGGATGTCTTCGGTGACCGACGGCGTCACGAACACTCCGTCGCGCACCATGAACAGGTTTTCGGCCGAGCCCTCGCTGACGTGCCCGTCATGCGTCAGCATGATGGCTTCGTCGAAGCCGTTTTCGAGCGCTTCGGATTTCGCGAGCGCCGAGTTCACGTATGCCCCGGTGATCTTGGCGCGGGCAGGAATGGCCGAATCAGCCACCCGTCGCCAGCTGCTGGTCGCGCAGCGGATGCCGCCTTGTGTGTCGATGTACTCGCCCATCGGCGCCGTGTAGATCAGAAAGCTGCGTTTGAGACCGTGCAGCCTGACGCCGATCTCCTCTTCCGAAATGAACACCAGGGGTCGAATGTAGGTGTCGGTGCGCGACTGATTGCGGCGCAGAATCTCCAACGTCAGATCGACAAGCTCCTGGTTCGAATGCGGCACGTCCAGTCGCAGAATGGCCGCCGAACGGCGCAGTCGAGCGTAGTGTGGTTCGGCCTGCAGCACATACAGCTGTTCGTGGGCCGCGTTCCAGTAGGCGCGGATGCCCTCGAAACAGGCCGTGCCGTAGTGCAGCGCGTGTGTCATCGGCGGCAGGTACGCCTCGTGGTACCGGACCATCTCGCCATCCAGAAAGACCCACGAATCGGCATGGCGCGAGGCCGCCGTACGCGCGCGCGGCGCAACTTGCGTTTCCACGCTTCAATGGTATTCGGCGGAGGGTCGGGTCTGAGAAAGCCGTCGCGGGATGGGCAGGTGGACGCGAGGCGCGGCGCGCACGATCAGCATGACCAGCAGCGGCCCGACGATCACCAGGTACGCGGTCAGCTGCACGCCGAGGTTCTCGGTGCGCGGAAAGAAGCCCATGACCCATAAATAGATGAAGACGAAGTACTGCAGGAGTCCGCCGAGGCTGAGCAGGGCTACTTCGAGGTGTCGTCGCGGCTCGGCCAGTGCCGCGCCCAGCGCGAACGGCCAGACGACATACCACGCCTGAAACCACGTCGTCAGCAGCAGAAGCGCGGCGAGCAACGTGTAGTAGGCCGGGCGCAAGCGCTCGACGTCGGTCTGCGCCCGAAAGGCGAGCATGACCGACATGACCGCGATCGCCGTGAAGGCGCTGAGCGAGACGGTGCTGGCGAAGGCGCCCGCATCGCCCAGTCCCAGCGCCGGCGCGAGCGCCAGGCGCAGCACGGCGCCGAGTGACGCCGTGAACAGGTCCGCGCGCTGCAGCGCGGTTAGCGTCTGCGGTCCTTCCCAGAACGGTCGATAGACGACCGCCGCCAGGAGCAGCCCCAGCAACGCGCCTTCGACGGCCCTGGGGCAGTTGCGTCGCGCCGCGCCAGCAAAAACGACCGGTCCGATCAGCGCCACAGGCGCCTTGACCAGCGCGCCGGCGGCGATCGCCAGCAGCGCGAACAGATCGTGGCCCGCCACGAACAGCCAGACGCCGACCAGACCGAGCAACATCATGAAGCCGTCGTTGTGCGCGTTGGCGACCATTTCCCACAGGAGCAGCGGATTCCATAAGAAGAGGAAGGCGCTGGCCTGCGCCATGCGTCCACTGGCGGTGAGTCTGAGCGCGATGTGATAGATCGCGCCAGCGCTGGCGAGGTGCGCGGCGGCCGCGACGACTTTGTACATGAGGACTTCGGAGGGCAAGTCGGTCCTCGTCAGGGCGGCAACCGCGCCGCTGAGCAGCACCCACACGGGCCCGTACTGCGACGGCTCGTCGGGGTAGGCCACGTAGGCCAGGATGGCGTCGCCGGGGAAGGCACTCGGGAGCACCACAAACGGGTTGGCCTGGTGCAACCCGAGGATCTGCCCGCTGGCGACGTAGCCAAAGACGTCGACGGCCGTCGCGGGATACGCCCACACCAGCTCAGCGCACAGGATCGCTCCCGCCGCGAACAGCCACCACGTCTTGACGCGCGACTTGCCCGAAGTGATCGCCCGATAGCCGACGGCGTACAGGGCGAACAGCAGCAGGACCAGCGCGAGGTACAGCCCCGCCGATGCCCAGGTATAACCGGTGATCTTGCCGAGGTCGAGCAGGGGTATATACAGGTTGGTCGGCAGCAGCGGCACCCACACCACCCACACCGCGTAGAGCAGCACCGTGCCCACGGCCGCGCCAAGGAACACCATGACGCGAGTAGCGTACCCTCGCGGAAATGGCTGTCCGTCGCACCAGTCGTCGCCCGGTGACGGCTGAAGACCTGTACCGATTGCGGTTCGTCGCCGATCCACAACTCAGTCCAGACGGCGAACGTGTCGCCTACGTCGTCACCTGGGTCGACGCGGATGATCACACCCGCTATCGCTCGCAGATCATGCTGGTGCCGTTCGACGGCTCGAGCCCGCCACGCGCGCTCACCAGCGGCCGCCAGCGTGACTCGTCGCCGCGCTGGTGCCCGGATGGTTGTTGCCTCGCCTTTGTCTCCGACCGCGACAACGACCGGCCACAGATCTTCGTCTTGCCGCTGCAGGGTGGCGAGCCACGTCAGGTGACCTCACTGAAGCGCGGCGCTGGCGCCCCCGTGTGGTCACCGGACGGCGCTCGGCTGGCGTTTTCGGCGCGTACCGACATCGAGGACCTTGCTCGTCAGGAAGGTCAATCCGACGAAAAAGGCAAGTCGCCGCGCGTCAAGATCATCACCCGCGTGCGCCACAAGGCCGACGGCGAGGGGTTTCTCGAAGCGGTGCACCGCCACCTGTTTGTCGTCGACGCGACTGGCGAAACACCACCGCGCCAGATCACGGACGGGGAATTCGACGCTACCGACCCGGCCTGGTCGCCCGACGGCAACCTGATCGCCTTCACGTCGAACCGGGAACGCGACCGCGACCTGAGCCTGCTCAACGACGTGTGGCTCGTCCCCAGCAGCGGTGGTCGACCGCGACGACTGACACGCCACCTCGGCCAGGTGGCCAACCCGGTGTTCTCACCAGACGGTACGCGGGTAGCCTACCTGGGTCACGAGCGCGGCTGGGAATACGGGGTCAACTCCGGGCTGCTGCAATCCGCCGTGCAAGGCGGCACGTCCACGTCGGTCTCAGGCGACTTTCCGGACGAGCTGGGCAATGCCGCGAACTCGGACTCGCGCGCGCCGTTCCTGCCTGCCCCACCCCGCTATACCTGGGATGGCCGAGGCATCCTCTCGCTGACCTCGCGTTCAGGACGTGTGGAGGTCGTGAGGTTCAACGTGGACGGCGGCCAGCCGGAGGTGGTCCTGGGTGGACCCGAGCGCGAAGTGGCGGCGTTCAGCGCCGGGCGTGGTGATCGACTCGTCGGGCTGGTCTCCGATTCCACGCATCCCTACGAGGCGTTTGCGGTCGAAAACGGCGAGGAGCGCCGCATTACCTTTGAAAACGACGCGCTGCTGGAGACGCTGGCCCTGTCTGCAGCCGAACCCTTCGAGACCACCAGCAGCGACGGACAGACGGTCCACGGCTGGTTGATGAAGCCGTCTGGCTTCAGCGAGCGCAAGAAGTGGCCGGTCATTCTCGAGGTCCACGGCGGTCCCGAGACGATGTACGCCGCCACCTTCATGCACGAGTTTCAACTGCTGGCGGCGCGCGGCTATGCGGTCGTCTTCAGCAATCCGCGCGGCAGCAAAGGCTACGGCGAAGCCTTCAATGCGCGGATCTTCGCCGACTGGGGCAACCAGGACGCCGCCGACTGCATGGCCGTGGTCGATCGCGTCTCGGAGTGGAAGTGGGTGGACCGCACGCGGCTGGGATTGACGGGCGGCTCGTACGGCGGCTTCATGACCGCGTGGCTGGTTGGTCACACGAACCGCTTCAAGGCGGCGGTTTCTCAGCGCGGGCTCTACAACTTCACCTCGTTTTACGGCACCTCGGATATCGGTCCGTGGTTCGGCGACTACGTGCTGGGCGGCCCAGTCTACGAGCGTGAAGCGCTGTACCGTGAGCGCTCGCCGCTGACGTACGCCCCGCATATGCGCACCCCGCTGCTGCTGATCCACAGCGAGAGCGACCTGCGCTGTCCGATCGAGCAAGCCGAACAGCTCTTCGTCCAGTTGCGGCGCATCGGCAAAACCGAAGTCGAGATGGTCCGCTTTCCCGAGGAAAGCCACAACCTGAGCCGCAGTGGCCGACCCGACCGACGCGTCGAGCGCCTGGAGCGGATTGCCGGCTGGTTCGATAGGTTTCTGTAATTTGGAAGGAGCCCGCGCAGGCATCGACCCACCTCGCGCAGGCATCGACCCACCTCGCGCAGGCATCGACCACCTCTCCCTCTGGGAGAGGTCGCGCGAAGCGCGGGTGAGGGCTTCGTACGAGCCCGACAGCGATGAGTAGCCCTCACCCCTTGATAAAGCCTCTCCCAGAGGGAGAGGGAGTGACTCAGCCCAGCTTGGCTTCGGGAATGAGCGGTTGGAAGAGCTCGATTGGATTCCCCGACGGGTCCTCGACCAGCGCCTGGTTTCCGCCTACGCCCTGGATGATGTCGCTCCTGAAACGCGCGCCGGCGGCTTTGAGCTGGTCGACTGTCGCCTGCAGGTCGGCAACCTCTACGGCAAAGCGGTTCCAGCCGCCTGGCTCGGGACGCCGGCCGTCGGCCAGTGTCGACCCGCCGCCGACGGTGCCACCCCCCGGCTGGCTCAGGACCAGTCGCAGGTCGCCCCGAGACAGCATGGCGAAAAACGGCGACGGGTGCATCACCTCAGTAAAGCCGAGGTGCCGGCAATAAAAGGCAATGCCCTCATCCACGTCGTTGACGATGTAGCGCACCTGAACGGTTGCCATGTCTTGATTGTGGCTCCGCGGCGCCTCAATGGTGAAAGAGCCGCAGCCCGGTGAACGCCATCGCCATGCCGTAGTCGTCGCACGCGGCAATGACCTCAGGGTCGCGCTGCGCGCCGCCCGGCTGGACGATGTACTCGACGCCGCTCGCGTGCGCTCGATCCACGTTGTCGCGAAAGGGGATAAATGCATCCGACGCCAGCGTCACACCGCGAACGGCGTCGAGCCAGGCGCGCCGCTCATCCGCTGACAGCCGGCGCGGAACGTCCGCAAAACACTCGCGCCACACCCGCTCCTCCGCCGCGGTGAGGTCCTGGCGCAAAAGCTGGTCGATCGCGTTGTCCCGATCGACGCGGTCCAGCCCCGAGCGAAAGCGCAGCTCCAGCACGCGCGGGTGCTGCCGCAGGTGCCAGGTGTCGGCTTTGTCAGAAGCCAGCCGCGTGCAGTGGATGCGCGACTGCTGCCCCGCGCCGTTGCCGATCACCTGTCCATCCGCCACCAGGCACACCGAGTTGGACTGGGTGTACTTGAGGGTGATCAGGCCGATGAGCATGTCGCGTCTGGCCGTCTCTGAGAGGTCGCGCCGCCGGGTGACCACGTTGTCCAGCAGCGACGCGTCGGGCACGACAAAGTTGCGGCGCTGCTCGAAGGTGACCCCGAAGACCTGACGGGTTTCCATCGGCGGCGGGTCATACCCAGGATCGACCTGCAGCACGCAGTAGCGCCCCGACTTTTTGGCGCTGAGCAGGTCGAACGCCTCCGCCGAGAAGCCCGGCGCAATCACCCCGTCCGAAACTTCGCGACGCAACAGGCGCGCCGTGGAGAGATCGACCTGGTCGCTCAGCGCCAACCAGTCGCCATACGAACACACGCGGTCGGCGCCTCGCGCCCGAGCAAATGCGCTGGCCAGCGGCGACAGCTCATCCTTGTCGCCAACGAAGTACGCCCGCCTGAGAGCCTCGGACAGTGGCAGCCCGATCGCCGCCCCGGCCGGCGAGACGTGCTTGAACGACGCCGCGGCTGGCAGACCCGTCACTTCGCGCAGCTCGCGCACCAGTTGCCAGGCGTTGAGTGCGTCCAGCAAGTTGATGTACCCGGGCGACCCACTGCGCACCTGCAACGGCAGGCCGCCGTCGCTATACACCCGCGCCGGCGTCTGGTGCGGATTGACCCCGTAGCGCAGCGCGAGAGACTCAGTGCCGATAATGCCGCTCGCCCGTGAAGATCATCGCCATGCCATGCCGATTGGCCACTCGAATCAGCTCTGGATCGCGGCTCGAGCCGCCTGGCTGGATGACGGCGGTGACGCCGGCGTCGGCCGCGCGCTCGAGCGTGTCCGGAAACGGGAAGAACCCGTCCGATGCCAGCACCGAGCCGCCTGCGCGGTCGCCAGCCTTGCGACACGCCAGGTCGACCGCATCCTGGCGGCTCGGCTGACCGGACCCGAATCCGACCAGGGCCAGGCCCCTGGCCAGCACCACGCCATTGGACGTCACGTGTTTGACGGCGCGCCACGCGAAGTACAGAGACGTCAGTTCGGCCAGCACCGGCTGGCGCTGAGTCACCACGCGCGGTGTGAACGACTGTTCGGGCAGCGCGTCGGGAGTCTGGACCAGGAAGCCGCCGAGCACGCGCTTGTAGTCGAACTCGCCCGGCAGCGAGTTGGAACCATTCGATCCGCGGCCGCCGACGTCGGCATGCGTCGCGAACACGCGCAGGTCGCTCTTGCGTTTCAGGATCGCCAGAGCCTCGGCCGCAAAGTCGGGCGCGACCAGGTCCTCGAAGAACACGGCCGCGATCTCCCGCGCGGCCTCGTCGTCGATCACCCGATTGGCCGCGACCGCGCTGCCGAATGCCGTCTGCGGGTCGGTCGCCAGCGCTTTGCGGAACGCATCGGCCACCGACTCGCCCAGGCTGAGCCCGCACAGGTTGCCGTGCTTTACGATGGCGACCGCGGTCGAAGTGAAGTCGAGGACGGCCTGCCACGCCAGGTCGGCGTCGTAGGTGTTGTTGAAGGAGGGGGCCTTGCCGTGCAGCTGGCTGGCTTGCGTCAGACCGGGCGGCCGTGGACGCGGCGACGACTCGCCGTAGAAAGCCGCGAGCTGGTGCGGATTTTCACCGGACCGCATGTCCGTGAGCTTGCGCAGGGCGATCGTGTACTCGTCGGGAAAGATCTCGTCGTGCGGCCGCAGGTAGAGCGCCACGTGGGTGTCGTAGACCGCGCAATGCTGGAAGGCTTTGGCGGCCAGACGCCGTCGCGAATCGGCACTGACCCCCCGATCCCGTTCCAGCTCCTGCAGCACGGCGTCATAGTCGCGCGGATCGCAGATCGCCAGGACCGACAGAAAGTTTTTGGCCGCCGCGCGCAGCAGCGTGTGCCCCCCGATGTCGATGTTGTCGAGCGCGACCGCCAGTTGCGTACCCGAGTCGCGCGCCACCGACAGGAACGGGTACAGGTTGGAGACGACCACGTCGATCGGCTGCAGGCCATGCCGCGCCATCTCCTCGAGGTGGCCGGGATCGTCCCGCAACGCAAGAATGCCGCCGTGCACGGCGGGATGGAGCGTCTTGACCCGCCCGCCGAGCATCTCCGGAAAACCCGTGATTTCTTGCACACCGCGGACGTTGATGCCCGCCTCGCGCAGCAAACCCTCAGTTCCGCCGGTTGAAAAGAGCTCGACGCCGAGTGCCTCGAGCCCGCGAGCGAAATCTACGACGCCCGTCTTGTCGTAGACCGACAGGATCGCGCGCATCTGAAACGATTCACGATGCTATCACCCTCGCAACTCGACCCTCGACCACGACGCGGCCCTCGGCCAGAGCACGGACGGCCTCGCACAGCAGGCGATGCTCCTGTTCACGGATGCGTGCGTGCAGCGACTCGGCAGTGTCGTCATCACGCACCTCGACGCACTGCTGGAGCAGGATCGGGCCGCCATCCAGGTCGTCGGTCACCAGGTGAACGGTGCAGCCAGTGACCTTGACCCCGTGCGCGAGAGCCTCGTCGACGGCATGCAGCGTCCTGCCGAACGCCGGCAGCAACGACGGATGCGTATTGATCATCCGTCCCGCGAAGGCGGCCACGAACTCGGGGGTCAGCACTTCGTCGAAACCCGCCAGTACCACCAGGTTGGCGTCGGCGCGGCGTGCAGCGTCGAGCAGACGTCGCTGGCGTTCGGCGCGGCGCGGGAACTCACCTCGATCGGCGATGCACACGCGGACGCCGGCCCCTTCGGCGCGACCGATCGCCGGGGCGCCAGCGCGATTACAGCCGACCAGCACCACGCGCGCGGGGTAGGTGGGCAAGCGCGACGCCTCGAGCAGCGCCTGGAGGTTGGTGCCGCCGCCCGAGACGAGGACCGCGAGCTTTCTCATCTCAATGGATGACGACGCGCTGCTCGGCCCGCGGCACGACGCGGCCGATTTCGACGGCGCCCGGCCAGCCTGGCAGGTCGAGGCCAGTCACGAAGATTAGGCCCAGGCCCATGTTGAAGACGCGCAGCATCTCGTCACGGCCGATGCCGCCAAGCGCCTGCAGCACCGCGAAAATGGGCGGCACGTGCCAGGCGCCCCACTCGATCTCCACCGAGACACCCTCGGGCAGCACGCGCGGCAGGTTGCCGGGAATCCCGCCGCCGGTGATGTGCGCGATGGCCTTCAGCTCGCCGAGGATCGGCTCCACCGCTGGGAAGTAACTCGGGTGTGGCGCGAGCAGCGCCTCGCCCAGGGATTGACCGAGACCGCCCGGGTCCTTCCCGAGGTCCAGCCCGGACACGAGCTGTCGCGCCAGCGTGTAACCGTTGGTGTGCAGCCCCGTCGAGGGCAGTCCCCAGACCCGGTCGCCGACCTGGACGTGGCTGCCGTCGATCAGTTTTGTGCGTTCGACGACGCCGACGACGGTGCCTGCCAGGTCGAAGTGGCCGGCTGCATACAGGTCCGGCAGTTGCGCGGTTTCGCCGCCGAGCAGCGCGCAGCCATTCTCGCGACAGGCCGCCGCCATGCCGCCGACCAGCGCTTCCATCAGTGCGTGGTCGAGCGCGTGCAGCCCAACGTAGTCGAGAAAAAACAGCGGCCGCGCGCCAGTGGTCAGCACGTCGTCGACCGACAGGTTGACGAGGTCACGTCCGAGGACGTCATAAGCGCCGAGCTGCGCGGCGAGTAGCGCCTTCGTGCCGACTCCGTCAGTGCTCGCGACCAGGACTGGATCCTCGATGCCGGTGAGGTGAAACAGCCCCGCGAACGCGCCAAAATCGCCGATGACCTCTGGACCATGGGTAGAGCGCACAAGCCTACCGATGCGCCGAACGTTCTCCTCGGCAGCGCCAATATCAACCCCCGCCGCCGCGTACGTGCTCACGAAGGGTCAGCTTGCCCCGCTGCCAAACGACACGACGAAGTCATCAATCGCGGCTAGCACGTACGCGGTGGGAGCCCGCGCACGCGCGGGCTCCGTCCAAATAAAGCGTCATACGGCCTCGAACGCAAGCTTCTCGCGGACGCCGTCGATAGCCATGGGATACCGCCCGTGAAAGCACGCGTTGCACAGGTCGTCCTCCGGCAGTCCCACCGCTCGCACCAGCCCGTCGAGGCTCAGATAGCCCAGCGAGTCGGCACCCACGATCTCCTGAATCTCAAACACCGAGTGCGTACTGGCGATGAGTGTCTCCTCGGGCGCCGTATCCACGCCCAGGTGGCACGCGTACCGAATTGGCGGCGCACAGATGCGCAGGTGGACCTCCGCGGCGCCCGCGCGCCGCAGCATCGCCACGATCCTGGGCGTCGTGGTGCCGCGCACAATGCTGTCGTCCACCAGGGCGATGCGCTGGTCGCGCAGCACCTCGGGCAACGGGTTGAACTTCAGATCGACCCCGAACTCGCGCTGCGACTGCTGCGGCTGAATGAACGTCCGACCGATATAGCGGTTTTTGACCAGTCCCTCGCGATACGGCAGACCCGCGGCGCGGGCGAAGCCGATCGCCGCCGGCGTGGCCGAGTCGGGCACCGGCATGACAAAGTCCGCGTCGACGGGATGCTCGCGAGCGAGCTCTTCGCCCATGCGTTCGCGCGTCGCGTACACGAGCTGCCCATCGACGAGACTGTCCGGCCGCGCGAAGTAGATGTACTCGAACGAGCACGCGGCGCGCCGCGGCGCCGGCGCCGCGAACTGCTCCGAATGGATGCCGTCGGGTCCCATCGACAGCAGCTCACCAGGCTCGACGGCGCGGATGAGCTGCGCGCCAATGGTGTCGAGCGCGCAGCTTTCCGACGCGGCCGCCCAGCCATCCGCCAGGCGGCCCAGCACCAGTGGGCGGATACCCCAGGCGTCGCGGGCTACGTAAGCGCCGTCGCGAGTGAGCATCACCAGGCAGAAGGCACCGCTCAGCCGACCCAGCGCGTGCCGCATCCGGGCGAGCCAGTTGTCTCCGGGCGAGCGAGCGATCAGATGCGCGATCAGCTCCGAGTCGGTGGCCGTGCGCGGGCGGGCGCCCAGGCGGAGGACTTCCTCGCGGATCTCGTCGACGTTGACCAGGTTGCCGTTGTGCGCCAGGGCCAGACTGCCGAGGTCGTCCGAGCCCACGACCAGCGGCTGAGCATTTTCGGGTCGGCTGGCGCCGGTGGTCGAGTAGCGGGTGTGGCCGATGGCCAGGTAGCCACCGAGCTTGGCCAGGTCGCGCTCGTGAAAGACCTGACTGACCAGGCCCATGCCCGTCAGGTTGCGGAGGCTTTCGCCGTCGGCGGTGCAGATACCCGCGCTTTCCTGGCCACGATGCTGCAGCGCGTACAGGCCGAAAAACGCCATGCGCGCGGGCTCGGTGCTCTGGCTGGCGATCGCCACCACACCGCACTTCTCTCGCGGGCGGTCGCTCACGCCTCAGGCTCCCACGCCGCCCGCAGCTGCGCCAGGGTCAGGTCCGGGCCGTCGTCGATGCGAAGGCGGTCACCACCCGTATGGCCGATGGCGCGTGCCGCGACGTGATGCTCGGCCGCGAGCGCGAGGGCGCCCTCGACGGCGGCCGAGTCGCAGGACACGACGGCGCGGCCCTGATCCTCTGAGAACAGCGTCACCTCCATCGACGGTCCCTCCAGGTGGAGTATCGCGCCACACTCGCCAAGCAGCGCGGATTCCGCGAGCGCAATCGCCAGGCCCCCGTCGGCCACGTCCTGAGCCGAGCGCACCAGCGCGCGCCTGGCGAGCTCGCGCAACAGGCTGCCCAGACGCCGCTCGGAGTCGAGATCGAAGCGAGGAAAGCAGTTGTCGTCGGGCAGAAACTCACTCGCGCCCAGCCCGACCGGGTTGTCGCCCAGCAGCAGCACAGAATGCCCGGGAGAAAAGCCGCTCGGCACGGCGCGTCGGACGTCCTCGAGCAGCCCGACCATGCCGACGGCCGGCGTCGGCGGGATGGCACGACCGCCTGCCTCGTTGTACAGGCTCACGTTGCCGCTCACGATGGGCACGTCCAGGGCGCGACACGCCTCCGCCAGGCCGGCGACCGCTTCGGTGAGCTGCCAGGCGACCCGTGGCTTCTCGGGATTGCCGAAGTTCAGGCAGTCCGTCACGGCGACCGGTTCGGCGCCCACGCAGGCGAGGTTGCGCGCCGCCTCGGCGACGGCCTGCTGCGCGCCGCGGCGCGGGTCGAGGCGCACCAGGCGCGGGTTGCAGTCGGTGGTGATAGCCAGCCCCCTGGAGGTGCCCTCGACGCGCATCACGGCCGCGGCGTGCCCCGGTCCGAGCACGGTGTTGCCCTGGACCGTCGAGTCGTACTGACGGTAGGCGAAGCGCCGGCTGCGCAGGTTGGGACTGCCGAGGAGGTTCAACACCTCGCGGCCCAGATCACCTCTCCCTCCACGAGAGGTCCCGCGAAGCCCGGCGGCCAGATCACCTCTCCCTCTGGGAGAGGTCGCGCGAAGCGCGGGTGAGGGCTCCGTACCAGCTCGATCCTCTCCCACAGGCCGAGCGACTACGAGGTCATACGCGGGCACGTCGTCCGTCAACAACGCGATCGGCAGCTCGGCCACCGTCTCGGCCCCGTCGCGCACCCGAATGTTCGGCTCCGCCACCACCCGACCGATGACCGCCGCGTGCAGCTCCCACCGCGCGAACCGCGCCTGAACCACCGCCTCGCGTCCGGCCCGCACCAGCAGCAGCATCCGCTCCTGTGACTCCGACAGCATCACCTCGAACGGGCTCAGCCCCGTCTCCCTCCTGGGTACCTGTGCGACGTCGACGTCCACGCCGAGTCCGCCGCGCGCCGCCATCTCGATCGCCGACGAGGTAAGGCCCGCGGCGCCCAGGTCCTGCATGGCCAGCACGTCTCCGGTCTCGAGCACCGCCAGACACGCCTCCAGCAGCAGCTTTTCCAGGAACGGATTGCCGACCTGCACCACCCCCCGATGCGACGCCTCGGGATCGTCATTCGACGCAAACGCGGCCCCCTGCAACCCGTCGCGCCCGGTATCGGCGCCGACCAGCAGCAAGGCGTTGCCCGCTCCGCTCGCCCGCGCCCGCATCAGGCTCTCGATTGGCGCCAGTCCAACGCACATCGCGTTGACGATCGGATTACCCGCGTACCCCGCGTCAAACGTGATCTCGCCGCCAACCGTAGGCACGCCGATGCAATTCCCATAGTGGGCGATGCCACCGATCACGCCGCCGAGCAGGAACTGTGTCCGCGGGTCTTCAAATACGCCGAAGCGCAGCGAATCGAGGATCGCGACCGGGCGTGCGCCCATGGTGAAGATGTCGCGCAGGATGCCGCCGACACCGGTCGCCGCGCCCTGGAACGGCTCGACGGCGCTCGGGTGGTTGTGCGACTCCATCTTGAGCACCACGGCCAGGCCGTCGCCGATCTCGACCGCGCCCGCGTTTTCGCCCGGTCCCTGAACCACGCGCGGTCCCGACGTCGGCAGCTGTTTCAGGAGCTTGCGCGAGTGCTTGTAGCCGCAGTGCTCGCTCCACATCGCGCCGAGCATGCCGAGCTCGACCAGGTTCGGCTCGCGCCCCAGACGGTTGACGATCAGTGCGTATTCGGCGGGAAGAAGTCCAAAGGCGCGCAGACGCTGCTCGACCGAACGGTCGGCAGTTAGCACGTGAGCGCGGGCTCCCGCAGGGCGACCTCGAGTGACTCGAAGATAAACTGGCCGTCGATGCTGCCAAGCAGCGCGTCGGCGGCTCGCTCCGGGTGCGGCATCAGGCCGAAAACATTGCCCGCCGGGTTGGCGATGCCGGCGATGGCGTCCTGTGAACCATTGGGGTTGGCGCCTGGGGTGATCGCACCATGGCGATCGCAGTACCGCAGCACGACGCCTTGCGGGTCCTGCACGGAAACGTAGTTGCCCTCACCGTGCGCGATCGGGAGCTTCAGCACCTGGCCGACGTGGCAAGCCCGCGTGAAGGGCGTGTCGGCGCGCTCGACGCGGCAGTAGACCCACTCGGAGCGGAACTCGAGCGACGCGTTGCGCAGCATGGCCCCCGACAACAGTCCCGCTTCGAGCAGGACCTGAAAGCCATTACAGATCCCCAGAACGAGCCCGCCAGCCGACGCGAACTGCTGGATGCCGCCCATGACCGGCGAGAAGCGAGCGATGGCCCCCGCCCGGAGATGGTCCCCGTAAGCAAACCCCCCAGGCAGCACCACCGCCGCGTACGCGTCAACGGGAAACGCACAGCCATGCCAGATAACGTCGACCCGTTCGCCAAACTGCCCGACCAGCGCCCGCGCTGTCTCACGCTCGCAGTTGGTGCCCGGAAACTGCACCACAGCGAGACGAGCCGGCACACCCACAGTCTACCCGTTACTCGCCCACGAACCTGTGCCCGTTCCACCTCCGAACGGGCCTTTCGAAAGCCACAAGCCGAACATCCGGAACGTCGGTCGCTACAACGTAAGTTGACTGACCATCTCAGTCACCGCGAGGCTGCCTGACATCGATCTGACACCGAAGGTCACGATGGCGGGGTAGAGGGGCAGCGGCCCTACGCCGCGCCGCGGCGTGCATAAGCACGCTCATAACCCACTATTTTCTAGAAGCGCTCGACAACAACCTTCGCCTGGGTGAACAGCAAGAGATAGTCCGGGCCGCCAGCCTTGCTATCGGTCCCGCTCATGTCAAAGCCACCGAACGGCTGCGCGCCGACCATCGCGCCCGTGATCTTGCGGTTGAAGTACAGGTTGCCCACCTGAAACTCGGCGCGCGCCTGCTCAAGATGACGTCGATCACGTGAGTACACGCCGCCCGTGAGCCCGTATTCGGTCCCATTCGCGATCGCCAGGGCATGTGGGTAGTCCCGAGCACGGATGAACGAGAGCAGCGGCCCGAAGATCTCCTCCTGCGAGAGCCGCCCGCGCTCCGGCACGTCGGCCACCACCGTCGGCTGGATATACCAGCCTTCGTCGCCGTGCGGCTCGCCGCCGACCACCAGCCGTCCCTCGCGTTGGCCGACCTCCACGTACGACAGCACCTTGTCGTACTGCGACTGGTCGATGACCGCCGCGACCTGCGTCGTGGGGTCCTCGGCGGGCCCGACGCGCAGCGCCTCCGCCTGGCGCGCCACCCGCCCGAGCACGTCCTGGTACACCGGCTCCAGCACGATTGCCCGCGACGCGGCCGAACACTTCTGCCCCTGGAAGCCGTAGGCCGAGGTGGTGATGCCCGAGGCCGCTGCCTCGAGGTCCGCCGATTCGTCGACGATGATGGCGTCCTTGCCGCCCATCTCGGCGACCACCCGCTTCAGCCAGCGCTGGCCCGGCTGGACCTGCGCGGCCAGCGCGTAGATGTGCGTCCCCACCTCGCGCGAACCGGTAAAGGAGATGAAGCGCGTCCTCGGGTGCCCCACGAGAAAGTCGCCGATCTCGCCGCCGCTGCCGGGTACGAAGTTGAGGACGCCGGGCGGCGTGCCCGCTTCTCGGAAGAGCTCGACCATGCGCGCCGCGACGACGGGCGTCAAGCTGGCGGGCTTCAGGATGACGGTGTTGCCCGTCACCAGCGCTGCCGCCGTCATGCCACACGTGATCGCCAGCGGAAAGTTCCAGGGTGGGATCACGATGCCGACGCCGAGCGGCACGTACATCAGCTCGTTGTCCTCACCGGCGAGTCGCGGCAACGGATGCGGTCCGCCGAGGCGGACTGCTTCGCGCGCGTAGTACTCGAGGAAGTCGATCGCCTCGGCGGTGTCGGCGTCAGCTTCGCCCCAGGTTTTGCCCGCCTCGTAGACCATCGTCGCGCTCAGGAGGTGCTTGCGGGCTCTCATCAGCGCCGCGACCTTTAGCAGCAGGCGGGCGCGCTCGGCCGGCTGCCAGCGCGACCACTCGGGAAACGACGCCCAGGCAGCGTCGAGCGCGGTTTCGGCATGCGACTGACTGGCTCTGGCGACCCTGCCGACGACCTGCGTCTTCTGGCACGGGTTCAGGCTCTCGAACCAGGCGCCCGAGGTCACGTGCGCACCGCCAATCAGAAGCGGCCACTCGCGAGCGAATTCGTCGTGGACCGCGCGCAGGGCGGACTGCATCGCCTGACGCGGCTCGGGGTGCGAGAAATCCGTGAGGGCTTCGTTGACGAACTCGGGAACCATGCCCGAACCCTAGCACGTGCCCACCAGCGGCCCAGTACACTGAAACCAAGACTTCCCTATGCCGCGCCGACGGAACGCCGAACGACCTGGCGCGCGCCTGGCCCGATCGTATCTGGTGATGCGCGCCGAACAATGGGCAGATCGCCAACCCGCGGACGCCTCGCCCAAGCTGCACGGCACCGTGCGCCTGCCGCGCCTGACCTCGATCCAGCTCAACTCGCCCGAAGCCCACGCCCAGTACCGCCTGGGCATCCTGGCCCGCCTCGCCACCGGCGGGGCACACTGGTTCACCCTCGCCCGCGCATAACTTCGGGTTGTGAGCGTGCTTTGGCACGCCGCTTCGCGGCGGAGGGGTTCCACCCCTCTACCCCGCTGGTTTGGCCGACAAGGATTCACCACAGTTGTCAGCCGCGTGTTCGACAAGAGGG